>JAAYJW010000142.1 GCA_012522765.1 candidate division WS1 bacterium
GAGGTCACGATCGGCGTGGTGGGCATCGGTGAGAAGATGCGGGCGCTGCCGGTGCTGGAGCTTGTCCCGCACCGCGAGTTCTACGACTATGACGCCAAGTACACAAAGGGCCTCACCGAGCTGATCGCCCCGGCGCGCATTTCGGACGAACTGACCGCAAAGAGCCAGCAGATCGCGCTGGAGGCGTTCGTCGCGCTCGGCTGCGAGGGCCTCGGACGGGTGGACATGCACCTCGACGCCGAGGGCGACTGCTGGGTGCATGAGATCAACTCGGTCCCGGGTATGACGGAGACCTCCGACCTCCCGCATGCCGCGGAGGCCGAGGGCCTCGCGTACGACGAACTGGTCCTGCAGATCCTGGAGACGGCGACCGCGCGCATGTGATACTTCTCCGGGGCGCGTATGCTCCTTTACGCGCACAGGGAGGGAACAGCGGTGACGATTGATCGCCTTGTCCTGATGGCTGTGGCATTGCTGCTGTGCGCCTCCACCGGCAGCGCGTTGAGGATCACCGACGCCGGAGAGCCCGTGGCGCAGATCGTCACGCCGGCGGAGCCGACCGCAACCGAGCAGTTCGCCGCCGAGGAACTGCAGAGCTACCTCCGGCAGATCTCCGGCGCGACGTTGACGATCGCTACAGAGCCCGATGCCGCCGAAGGCCCGCGCCTGCTGATCGGGCGCACACAGGCGGGGCTGGCCCTTCCGGTCGAGGGTGATGAGACCGAGGCGTTCATCGTGCTCTGCGCCGGCGATGACCTGATCCTGCGCGGCGCGGGAGATCGCGGCACGCTCTACGCAGTCTACGACTTCCTTGAGCAGGATCTCGGCTGTCGCTGGCTGGGTCCGGGGCCGCTGTGGGAGAGCATCCCCTCGGCCGGCACCATCGACATCGGCGCGCTGGATCGCACAGAGAGCCCGGACATGCGCTACCGCTATCTGCGCATGACCTACGACAACGAGACGCGTGAGCCGTTCGCGGACTGCCTTAGCTGGGCCGGCAAGCAGCGCATCAACATCGGCGCGGGATGGCCGCAGGAGGAGTTGCCGGAGAGCTTCGTCAAGCGCGGTGGCTTCCGGGCGTGGATGGCCCCGCACGTGATCCAGCATGCGCTGGACCCAGACGTATACTTCGAGGAGCACCCGGAGTGGTATGCACTGCGCGGCGGAGAGCGCGTGAAGATGCCCAAGGCGGGCACCCAGCAGGTCTGCACCACTAACCCGGACGTGGTGGAAGCGGTCGCGGCGAAGCTGGGCGAGATGTTCGACGCGCGGCCCGAGGTGGACTTCATGGGTCTCGGTCAGGGCGACGGCACCGCCTTCTGTGAGTGCGAGGCCTGCACTGCGCTGGATACGGGCGAGATCTGGCCCTATCAGGACAAGCAGCTTCCGGTGATCACCGAGCGCTGGCTGAGCTTCTGCAACGCGGTTGCGCGCAAGCTGCAGGTGACGCACCCGGGCAAGAAGATCTACACGCTCGCGTACCATCAGACTTTCCGGCCGCCCGACCCGGC
>JAAYJW010000010.1 GCA_012522765.1 candidate division WS1 bacterium
GAAGAGGCGCCGGTCGAAGAGGCGCCGGGAGTTGAGGCTGCGGCCATCCCGACCGAAGATCCGGCAATGGCCGAGATGCATTTGATGCCTGAGGCAGCAACTCCGCTACCGGACGTCTTTCCCCACGAGGCGGAGGAGGAGGCCGAGGCACCCGAGGCCTCAGAAAACGACAGCAGTGAGCGGACTCAGTAGGCAATCTATGGCAATCACAGAAATCAACTGCGAACTGACACGGCGGCTGGAGCGAATCGCGGGGCTTGAGCTACGCGAGAATGAGCCGCTGGCACGCCACACATCGTTCGGCATCGGCGGCCCCGCCGACCTGCTTGCGATCCCGCATGAGCCGCGCGCGCTCTGTGAGGCGATAGGGATTGCGCACGAGATGGAGACCGAGCCCGTCTTCCTCGGTAACGGGACCAACCTGATCGTCCGCGATGGTGGTGTGCGCGGGCTGGTTATCAGGATCGCCGGTGAGATGGGCCACGTGCAGATGGAGGGGGAGCAGGCGATCGTTGAGGCCGGAGCGCCTCTTGCGATGCTCTGCTGCCAGTGTGCGCGGAAGGGCCTTACGGGGATGGAGTTCGCCGCGGGCATTCCCGGCACTCTGGGCGGAGCGTTGATCATGAATGCCGGGGCTAACGGCGGCGAGATCAGCGATGTGATCGAATGGGTTGAAGTCGCCGACAGATCGGGCTCAATCAGCCGCATGGCATCTGAGGAGCTCTCATTCGGCTACCGCCGCAGTACGCTGCGCGAACTGGGGCATGCGATCATTCGCGCGCGCCTGAGCTTCCGCAGCGGAGACCCTGCCGAGATACACGAGAAGCTCTGCGATACGCTGAGCCAGCGCTGCGCGAGGCAGCCGGTCTCCAGCCCCAGTGCCGGTTCGATCTTCAAGCGCCCGGAGGGTGACTACGCCGGCCGGTTGCTCGAGACGGTCGGGGCGAAGGGCATGCAGGTCGGGCGCGCTGCCGTCTCTATGAAGCACGCGAACTTCGTGGTGAATCTCGGCGGCGCCACGGCGCGTGACGTCATGGGGCTGATTGAGGCCGCACAGAACCTCGTCTATGAGGAGTTCGGCATGATGCTCGAGCCGGAGGTCTGTGTCGTGGGCGAGGACTGACCGACGCCTCAAAGCAAGCGATCTCTCAGGTGGCGCCTTCCTCCGGGTCGGCGCCATCGTCCTGTTCCGGCGGCGCGTCATCCTCGGTAGGAGCAGACCCTTCGGCGAACAGATCGGTGCAGGCGGCCCGGGCGCGGTCGAGCTTCTGACGAACCGCGGGAGCGACATAGATGCCGTTGATCGGCTCACGCGCGAGCAGCGTAGAGAGGGCGGATACCCGTTCCTTCACGCGCAGGTTAAGATCGATGACGGCGATCTGCTTGCCGCGCAGCTTTCCTATGCCGACGCGGCCGGCGGCAGCTTCGTAACGCACCTCAATGCCAAGACGCGACGCAAGCTCCTCAAGGTGTTCGAGCATCGTTTCGTGATCCACTGGTTCAGTCCTCCTGAGGTGTCTGTCGGGCCGTGGTGAATTCGCCGCTTGAGTGATTTTCTCCTCTTATGCGGGAGGAGCGGGCTCACCGGGTGGCGAATGTCGCGGCGGCCGCTCATACCGACAGTGGGGGGTGGGGCCTCGTGACCCCAATCCGTCTCATCCCGGTGCGTTCGCAGCTTGTCATCGTCGTAGCCGTCTGCTGCTGCCTCCTGCAGGTCATCTCCAGTGATGCCGCGGTTCTTCCCGCGGCGATCGATTCCGACATGCTTCTCACGCACGCCTCCTCACCGTGGGAACTGCGCTCCGACGTGACGATCACCTCAGGTGTGACGGTCACCGTGGAGCCCGATGTGCAGATCATCGCCACCGGCGATTGGCGCCTCACTGTGTCCGGCAGCCTCATTGCGATGTCACCCGCCGGCAGCCGCATCGTCTTCCGAGCGCCGGACAGCGAATCCATCGGGGCATGGAAGGGCCTCTACTTCACACGCGGCAGCACCGGCCGATTTCAGCGCTGCTCATTCCTCTCCGCCACGGACAACATCCTTGTCGATGGCGCGGACGTGCGTCTGTACAACTGCCACCTCCGCTCTGCCTCACGAGACGGGCTGATGGCGTGGGGCGACTCGTTCATCAAGGCCGCCTACTGCCGCTTTCAGAACAACGGCCGCCACGGCGTGCATCTGCAGTCGAGCGCTCCCGAAGGAGCGGTCATCTTCTCCGAGTTCGTGGGCAATGGCGAACACCCGGTCAGGGTGAAGGCGAACTGCCTTGCCATGCTGCGGCGTGGCAACACGTACGAACACAATGGCACGCAGGCGATCGGCGTAGATTGCGATGCCGCAGTGGACATCACCGGGACCGCATGCTGGCGCGATCACGACCTTCCGCTGGATATGACGGTCGGCTCCACGAACGCGGAACTGCTGATCGACAGCGGCGCGATCCTGCGCATCAAGTCCGGGATACGCATCTACCCGCCGCGGCGGATTGTGGTGCGCGGGAAGCTGCTGGTGGATGGCCTCCCGGACGCCAACGTGACGATCCAGCCGCAGGGCGCCGCCCAGCCGGGCGACTGGCTGGGCATCGCGCTCGAGGAGGGCGCCGAGGTGCGCGTGAGGGCCGCCACCATCGGCTTCGCCCGTGACGGCTTCACAGTGGGCAACGCCCGCCTCTACTTGGACGGTGTGATGATCCGCAATTGCGCGCAGAACGGCATCTTCGGCGCAGGGCGCGCTCACGCGGATCTCGCGCGATGCACAATCAGTGCCTGCGGGGCGAACGGGATTGCCCTGCCACAGGCGACCTCCACGGGCAAGATCCACTCAACGCGCGTCGTGGAGTGCGGGGATTACCCGGTGCGTATCGCCGCGACCGTCGCTGAGGCGCTGCGCACCAACAACTCGTGGCGAGACAACGCGCGACAGGCGATCGGCGTGGTCTGTGCCGGTCAGCCGGACCTCAGCGACGACGACGCATGGCTGCCGCAGGGCATACCCTACGACCTCACGGCGGACCCGAATGCGACCGTGCTTGGCATTGCCCGGTCGGGGAGGCTCTCACTTCGCCCGGGCGTCGAGGTGCTTGGCGGCGGCATCACGGTCTCCGGAGTGTTTGTCGCCGCGGGCGAGGCGGGGCGGCCGGTCAAGTTCGATGCAGCGGAAGACGTGCCCGCTCCGGGAGACTGGACAGGCCTTGAGTTCGCCCCCGACAGCGCCGGGCGGTTGGTGCACGCGACGATCAGGCATGCCGCAACCGGTGTGAACATTCAGTCTGAGGGCTGGATTCAGCTTGTGAGCAGCGAGATCAGGGACTCCGAGCTTGACGGAGTGCGCGTCTCCCAGTCGGGAAAGCCGCTCATCACCGGCTGCAATATCCATCACAACGGTCGTTTCGGAGTGAGCGTCTGGAATGACGCGGCGCCTCTGATGGGCGCGGCGAACGAGCCAGCAAACCCCGGCCGCAGCCGCCTCGTCGCCAACGGTGAATACGACCTTGCCAACCACACCACGCACGCGTTGCTCGCGCAGCAGAACTGGTGGGGCCTGACCGCGCAGGCTGAGATCGGCGCGCGCATCCTCGACCGCTCTGAGGAGGCGTGGCGCGGCCCGGTGAACTTCACGCCGTTCCTGAACGCCCAGCCCGCGGGCACCACCGCGTTCGCGGAGACGCCGGTGAGCATCATGAGTGTCACGGCGGTGCCGACCGCGACGGGCGCGGCGATCCATGTGATGCTCTCCCGTGCCGCCGACATCCGCATCACGCTGCGCAATATTGCCGGGCGGCCGATCCGGGAGATAGCCGTGCGGGCCGATGCCACCGCCGTGGTGCCATGGGACGGGCGCGACTTGCGCGGGAGCATGGCCCCGGCAGGCGCTTACATCGTCGAGGTGGCGGCGCTGGGGGATGACGGCAGCCTCTCCCGCGGCCTCACGACGCTTGTTGTGCGGCGGTAGCTCAGGGCGCCAACAGGCAACGTCACCTCACCCCCCGGCCCCCTCTCCCTGGTCCAGCCTGTACAACAGGCGGTACAGGCGGGCGAGAGGGAGGATGTCTACGGCGCAGTGGGCGACAGGTCCGCACCTGCGTGGTGGCGAAAGGTATGCCAGTGATTGACCCTTCGGAGGTGCGTCATGCTGGCGCTTGTTGTGCATGAACCGGGCAGCTTTGAAGTGACTGAGGTAAATGATCCGACGCCCGAACCGGGCGAGGTGCTGATCGAGGTCGCCGCATGCGGCATCTGCGGCACCGACCTGCACATCATTGACGGCGACTACCACGGCAGCTACCCGATCATCCCCGGGCACGAACTGTCGGCGACTGTGCTGGACGAAGGCGATTCGGCACATCTCGCCCCCGGGGATCGCGTCGCAATCAACCCGAACATCTACTGCCATGCCTGCCGGATGTGCAGACGCGGCATGCCGCATCTGTGCGAGTGCGCGACGGCCGTCGGTGTCACGAGAGCTGGCGGCTTCGCGGAACTGTGCGCGGTGCCCGCCACTCAGTGCCTGCCGCTGCCGGAGGAGGTCAGCTTCACCGATGCGGCGCTGATGGAGCCGCTGTCGTGCTGCCTGCACGGGCTGGAGGTGCTGGGGCCGCGTCCGGGCGATCGCACCGCGATCCTCGGCGCGGGCACCGTGGGCCTGATGATGACGCAGCTTGTGCGCCTGCAGTCGGGCGCGCCGATCGTGGTATCCGAGCCTGATGCGACTAAGCGCCAGATGGCGGAGTGGCTGGGTGCCGACGCCACCGTGGATCCGTCATCCGAGGACGCTGCGGGGGCGATCGAGGACGCCCTCGGCGGCGCTCCTGACTTCGTGCTCGAGGCGGCGGGAGTGCCTGCAACCGCCGCGCTGGCGCTGGAGATCGTTGGCCCCGGCGGGCGCGTGCTGCAGTTCGGCGTCTGCCCGGAGGGCACGGAGGTCGCCATGCACCCGCGGAAGCTCTTCCGCGACGAGATCACGATCGCGGGCGCCTACACGAACCCGTTCACGGATGACCGCGCGCTTACAATGCTGGCCGCCGGACGCATCGTGACTGATCCGCTGGTGAGCGATGAGTTCCCGCTCGCGGACGCCGAGGCGGCCATCGCACGAGCACGCGAGGCCGATTCGTTCAAGGTGCAGGTGCGCGTGTAACGCTGAGGGAACCTCGACGCGCAGAGTTTGTCTGGTACTACGTCCTGCGCCCGCGGATCATGTCGCAAAGGAGCCGACTGCATGACCCGACGCATCATTCCCGTGCTCGCCGTGCTCGGCATCATCTCTACCTTCGCATGGGCAGACGTTCCCTCGCAGCTTCCGGCCGACCGCGTCACCGAACCGCTCGACGCCAGCGACTGCCTCCTGACAATCCCGATCGAGCGCACGGACAAGGCCGTCGAGGTGCTGGTCGAGTTCGGCGACACAGGCGCCCCAGCCACGTTCCAGACCCTGCGCGTCACTGGCGGCGCGGTTCAGGTCTGGGACGTGCAGGACGGCGTGCCGAAGCTCACCGACAGCCGCGACGCGACGCTCCCCGCGGTCGGCAGCAGCTTCGACCTGATCGTGCATGCGCGCGGGCCGCACCTTGTGATCAGCGCGGGCGATGAGGTGCTCGCGCACTTCCTCCGCGAGGGCTTTAACGAAGACCGGGTCGGCGCGCACGCGACCGGTGCGACCATCGGTGACCTGATGGTGCAGCCACTGGGCGACGTGCTCTTCGATGAGGACTTCTTCGCCACCGAGCAGGTGCCGGACCGGTGGGAGACGCTCGCGGGCGAGTGGCAGGTCGGCATCTACTGGGACCCGCTGCAGGAGATGGACAACCGCCCAATCGGCGCCTCGTGGTATGAGCCAGGCGAGGGCGCATGCCTGACCGCCAGCGGCTACGAGATCTTCGACAGCTACCGGCTGAGCGCCACCACGCGCATTCCGCACGGACGCGGCGGGCTGGCTTTCCATGTGCGCGGGCCGTCGGACTACTGCGCCTTCGAGGTCGGTGAGGGGCAGGCGCGGCTCGTCGAAATACGCGCTGGCCAACGCGGGGTGCTCGCGCAGGCTCCTGTCGAACTGCGCCCAGAGTGGTCGTATCGCCTGCGCGTGGACATCTCCACCGGCCACGCGCGCTGCTTTGTGAACGATGAGCCGGTCGTCGAGGCGGACCTCTCCCCCGCGCTGATGGGGCAGATCGGCCTGACCGCGCATGACGCGATCGACAGCCGCTTCGATGACGTGACCGCGCGGCCCTACCTCGCCACGCACATCCCC
>JAAYJW010000143.1 GCA_012522765.1 candidate division WS1 bacterium
AAGAACGACAGATCGAGGCCGTCCGCCGGGGCGCGTATTGGTGAAAACAACCTGCCGATTCAGGTTGACCTGCGGGCGCTAATCGTGCATACTCTGCCGATAACGCAGTCTTCGGCTGCGAAAACATGACCTCATGTACGGCAGGGGGCGTGGTCCGGTTCATGCAGTAGCGAGATAGATGAAACCTGGCAGCCTGACAGGTGTCTACTAAGACAACAGAGGACCTACTGTAGACGGTCAATGGCCCATTCATCGGGCTGATTTGAAAGCATGCCGACATACAGGTTGGTCATAATCGGAGCTCTCCTTGCGGCTCTCTGCGGGGTACATGATTCGTACGCCCAGGGCAGCGGCGGGGGTAATGGGTTCTTCCTGGAGAGCATCGCCCAGGATGGGACCGAGGGTGGCAGCGCTCTCATACCGGACGCTAACGAGTATGAGATCGACCTGAGCCTGCCCTCGGGTATCAACCTGTACAGTTCCTTCAACCGCAGCGAAGTTGCGGACCGCGATCTTATCTTCAACACCGCCATCAGCGAGACGAGCAACACGGGCGTGACGCTCAGCCTCGGCTCGCGCACCTCAATGAGCTTCAGCCGGGAAGAAGCAACTCTCAGCGATGTGCTCCTCGACCTGCAGACACGCGACACCACTACGTCAATGTCCTTCAGCCAGGGCTTCGGCGGTGGCAGCAGTTCGGGCACCTTCAGCATGATGCGCTCGCTGCAGAGCGAAGAGGTTGGGACGCAGGAGGAACTGCGCACCCTGATCCAGTCCATGGCGCTCGACACCGGCCTCGGCGGCGGCGCACATCTAAGCGCCGGCTTCACGCAGAAGCAGTCGGAGGAATCGGCGTTCCGCCTCCAGGAGACCGGCTACAACGCCGACCTGAAGATGGCGCTGTCGGGCGGCGACGGTCTGGCGCACTACGATTATCTGCAGCGGCTGGTTGAGGGGCGGGGGCTGCAGCAGCAGCGGCTCGACGTCGTGGCGCCATTCGCCATCCACGGCGGAGTGCTGACGGCCGAGCATCATCTCGTGGAGAAGATCACGGACGAGCGCACCGAGATAGACCGAGAGACGAGCTTCGTCGTCCCCCTCGACCTCGTCCTCTCAGGTGCGCACGCGAGCTATCTGGAAATCACCAAGGTCCGCGATGACAATCGCGAGGAGAAGAGCACGCTTTCGTTCTTTGCCCCGATGCGGCTCCTGGGCCATGACGCGTCCATCGAGCACATCGCCACGGAGCTTGTGCGCGGCGAGAATGTGGAGGATCAGCGCATCATGCGTTTTGCCGCTGACTTCGGCGGCAGCAAGGGCCTCATTGAGCGCACCGAGACCATCAAGTCCACCGGCGACAGCGTCGAGCGCCGCGAACGGTTGCGCCTCCAGTCGCCCAGGGTTGATCTGATGAGTTGGATGAGCATTGATGCCAGCCAGGTGCGGGATGCGCTCGAGGGCGAGGAGACTTCGCGGCGGTCGCAGGTAGCGCTCAACTTCGACCCGTTTGAGCCCCTCGAGATCCGAGCCATCTACACAAAGCAGGAGTCGCCTGGCGAGGACGACCGGGTTGACCATGACATCCGGACCGCATTCAGGCTGTCGCCGAACTCGCAGCTCACCGGCAGCATCCTTGAGAAGCAGCAGGAAGACGGTTCGCCCGCGATAGTCCGCCATCTTGAGATGCAGCGACAGATTTCGCAGGCCGGGAACATGGATCTTCGGGTCGGCTACGCCTCCTACGGCGCACAGGAGGAGGATGCCGAACAGGGCATGGTGGCGGAGGTGAGTATCGGAGACGATTCCGACATCGGCCTGAGCGCCAGCTACGCGGAGTATGACGAGCGGAAGATGACGCAACTTGTTGAGCCCAGCACCAAGATCGAGTTGCGCGCCGGTGATCCCAGCGAGATCGGTCTGCGCGCGGGCTACCTCGGTCAGGCGGGGCGACCTGAGCCTGAGCGGTCGCTCGGCCTGGCGATGAACGCCTTCGACGGCGCGCTGCGCCTTGACTACATTCGCAATCCGCTCGACCCGCGCGGGCGCGACGTGATGGTCTCTGACGTCTACGAGTTGGCCTACAAGCGCACGATCCTCGGCTCCGTCTCGATGGACCTTGGCTGGCGCTACTACGTGCCTCGGGAGGTAGACCCTCTCGATCGCGATCACTTCTTCAAGCTGCAGCTTGACGGTGGCAATGTCAACGGCGGCGGCCTCATCGCTCTGAAGTACCTCTCCGGCCACTTCGTGCCCTATCCGCGCACCGGAGAGCCCCCCGCTTCGCTGCTCGACCTGACCTACGAGAAACGTTGGTCCGACGAGGGCCGCCTGTTGCTCAGCCTCTCGCGGGAAGAGCCGCCTCGCGACTCGATCGGCCTGGACGATAACTTCGAGGCGCAGGTGACATACCAGACGGCCTTCTAAGCACGCCGCCGGCGCCTGGCAGCGTGGCCCCTCCGTGCGAAGTGCGCTACACCACCTGACCATCCGGTCGCCACGGCTGTGGCGGCCATGCAGGATTCCCCGGCGCAGATCGCGCATATAGCAGCCACACTGTGGACAAGGAGGGGCCCGCGTGGAGTTCGATCTGCGAGACAGGATCGATGACCAGTACACCGTGCTGGAGAAATACCGGGGTGGCATGAGCGTCGTCTACATTGCCATCGACGAGTTCTCCAAAAAGCGCTTCGCCGTCAAGACGGTCAAGCAGGAGATGCTCGAGGACCGCACGGCGGTGGACCGTTTCGCGCAGGAAGCTCGCACCTGGATGAACCTCGGCAGGCATGAGCACATCGTCGAAGCCATCATCTACCGCGAGATTAAGGGCCAGCCTTTCCTCTTCCTTGAGTACGTGGACGGCTGCAACCTCGGCGAACTGATAGACAATGAGGACCAGCTATTCCCTCCGCAGGTGATAGACTACGCGCTGCAGGCCTGCGAGGGGATGCTGTACGTGCACAATGCAGAAGTCGGCCCCGGCGACAGCGGCGTCATCCATCGCGACCTCAAGCCCGCAAACATCATGATCGATCGCCGGGGACAGGTGAAGATCACCGACTTCGGGCTGGCGAAGGTCTATGGTGTCTCCACCCGGCTGACGGACGCGGGCATGGGCCTCGGCACGTACGTCTACATGCCGCCGGAGCAGTTCCTCGATGCCGCCTCCGCGGACCGCAGTTCCGATATCTACTCATTCGGAGTGGTCCTCTACCGCGCCATCACCGGCCAGTATCCCGTGCGCGGGGACAGCGTGGGCAAGCTCATCCACAACATCCTCGAGGCGGAGCCGCGCAGGCCGAGCGAACTGCGGCGCGGCCTGCCCGATGCGGTAGATGACCTCGTGCTGCGCTGCCTCGCGAAGAAGCGGGCGGATCGCTTCGAGGACTTCGGCGCCCTACACGGTGCATTGTTGCAGGTCCGCGAAGAGGTGGAGGAAGCCTTCGGCGATGCCGACGTCCTGCGCTGCGAGGTCTGCGGCTATCGCAGCACCTGGAAGTACCTCTCCTGCCCGATCTGCGCTGGAAGTATGCCCCCTCTCACGCATCGCAAGGAGGTGCAGGCCGTCGAGCCGCCAGAGGTGGAGGTCGAGCAGCGGCGTTCGACGCCAGAGGAGGTCGAGCGGGCGGGCTCCATGCTGCAGGAGGCGCTGGCCCTTCGCGAGGAGGGCAGGCTGCGGCCTGCGCTTGATCTGCTACGCAACGCTACGGAGTTGCGCCCGGATTTCGCCGAGGCGCGCGCCATGCTGGATGAAGTCGCTCTGCAGCTTGCCCGCAGCCGCGCCGATGAGCCGCAGCCCACGTACAACTGGCCGATGTATCGCGGGAACATCACGCGGTCCGGCTACACGCCCGAGGTGGTCCTTCCGCCGTTGGTCAGGCGCTGGCAGTTCGAGATCGGCTCGTGGGTGCTCAGTTCGCCCAGTGTCGCGAACGGTGTCGTCTATGTGGGCGCAAGGACCGAACGCGCCGGGAATGTCGGCCGGCTCTGCGCACTCAGTGCCAGGCGCGGCGAACTGGTCTGGGAGCTGGGCACCAGCTATGAGATCAACACCGGGCCGGCAGTCATCCGCGGCGAGCGGCTCTACGTCGGCGCTCACCGGCAACTCCTGTGCCTCGACGCTCGCAGTGGCAGTCGGGTCTGGGGACTGGTCGCGGACGATCTGGTGGAGACCAGCCCCGGTGTCAGCGGCCAGCGCCTCTACTTCGCCGACGCCTCCGGCACAGTCTACGGCCTCGCCCTCGACGAGCGGCGTGTGCTGTGGAAGACGCCCACGGGCATGCCGATCTTCTCATCGCCCTGCGTCTGGCACGGCAGCCTCTACATCGGCTCCAGCGACTATCTCGTCCGCTCGCTTGATGCCGAGACGGGGGCCATCCAGTGGGAGTTCGCCACAGGCGGCGAGGTCATCAGCACGCCGGCATACGCCAACGGCCTCGTCTACGTCGGCTCAGCGGACCACCGGCTCTACGCGCTCGATGCCACTACAGGCGCAAAACGCTGGGAGTTCCAGACTTCCGAGGAGATCCACAGCTCCGCGGCCATCTGCGAGGACCGGGTGATCTTTGGCTCGCGGGACGGGCGCATCTACGCGCTCGACGCGCGGAGCGGCAAACGCCTCTGGCACTTCGATACCGGCGACTGGGTGAACTGCTCGCCGACAGTCAGCGGCGGGACGGTCTACTGCGGCTCCCACGACGGCAAGCTCTACGCGCTCGAGATCGACAGCGGGGTGTGCGTTTGGGAATTTCAGACCGATGGCGAGATAGCGTCGTCGCCCGCTGCCTCACACGGTGCCGTCTACGTGGGCAGCAACGACGGGAGCGTCTACTGCTTCCGCTCGCGCGGGTAGATCATTTCACATAGGACGGGCTTTCGAGCCTGTCAACGTTGTTTGTTCGCAGGAAGCACGTGTGCGGGCGAGGGCGCCCGCATTACACAAGGGCCGCGGTTGACAGGCTGGAAAGCCTGTCCTACACGACATCTCCTACGCCGCCCTCCGGCAACCGGAAGTTCCTCCGCGGCTGCCAGCCCAGCACCTGCCGCGCATGTTCGATGGTGTACCATTCGGTGATCGTACGCGGGTCCAGCGTCCCGTCATCAATCCAGGCACCGATGCCGGGATAGAGTGCCTCCAGGCAGCCGCGCCGGTCGGCGAAGAAGTTCAGCGGGTCTATGCGCGACAGCGGGCTGTCGGCGGTGATGATGAACGTGTCCTGCCGAATTCGAGCATCGCACTCCAGCGCCGCGAGATGTGCCCGCGCGACATCGCGTACTTCCACCATGCACGAGAGCAGGCGCAGCGTCGCGGGGAACTCAACGCTCTCGTCGCAGATGAAGCCGGGGCGGAGGATGATGGTGCTCAGACCGTGGCGGGCGCTGGCAAAGCGGCAGATCTGCTC
>JAAYJW010000144.1 GCA_012522765.1 candidate division WS1 bacterium
AGGAGCAGCACCAATGATCGTAGACAGCACATGCCTGGCGAGACTGGTGACCGAGGCGCGCGAATACGCGCTCGGCCTCGTCATCCGGCGCATCGTCCAGCCGCGTCACGACCTTGTGGCGCTGGAGCTGGGCCGCGCGGGACCGTGGCAGTGCCTGCTGATTGACTGGTCGCCGGAGTTCGGGCGGATCCATCTCGCCGCGGAGATGCCCGAGCCCGGCCTGCGGGATCAGCGCCTCGGGTCAACGCTGCGCCGGCAGCTTCGAGGCGCCCGCATCGAACGCATCGAGCAAATAGACTACGACCGCATCGTGCAGATCGAGTTCTCCAACTGCGAGCAACTGGGGCCGCAGTGTCGCCGGACCCTCGTAGCTGAGCTGATGGGTCGCCACAGCAACCTCGTGCTACTCGACCCCGACGAGCAGATCGTCGAGGCGGGGAAGCACGTAACCTTGCGCGTCAACCGCTATCGGCAGACGCTCCCGGGGCTGATCTACATCCCGCCTCCGGAATTCGGCCGCGTTCCGCCGCGCGAGGCGGATGCCGAGGCGATCGCAACTGCCGCCGCCGCGGTGCTCGATCAGAAGCTGGAGAGCTTCGTCCGCTCGAGCTTTCACGGCGGCAGCGACCTCTTCGTGGCAGAGGTCTGCGCGCGGGCACAGCTTGATCCGGCCGCCGCACTGCGCGATTTGCCTGTAGGCTGGGCGGAGGCGCTGGCGCAGCAGATACGCGCCATTCCGCAAGAGGCCGCCGCTCCCGGGGACGCGTGGATCTACTACGATGAGGCCGGTGCGTCGCCCGATTTCGCCTGGCCGCTCGATCTGCAGCACCTCCCCGAGCGCAGGAGGGAGCGCTGCGATTCGCTGAGCGAGGCGCTGGATGAGCTACAGCGGCGGATCGTGCGGGACCAGCGTGAGCGGCAGTCGCGTGAGCGGATCTTCGGCGCGCTTAATGAGGCGGAGAAGAAGGCCCGGCGCACGCTGCAGAAGCGGCAGGAGGCGGTGCGGAAGGCCTCGGAGGCGGAGCTTGATCGCGAGCGTGGCGAGCTGCTGATGGCATGGCAGTTCATGGTGCCCACCGGTGCCGAGGAGGTCACGCTACAGCGGCACGAGCATGAGGGCGAGCTGACGATCCCGCTCGATCCCAACGCCACCGCGGTTGAGAATGCGCAGGCGTACTTCCGCCGGTATCGCAAGAGCGAGCGCATGAGCGGGATGGCGCCGAAGCTGCTGGCGGCGGCGCGGCACGAGCTTGAGTACATCGAGCAGGTGCGGACACAGGTGGAGCTTGCCGAGGATGTGGATGACCTGCGGACGATCGAGGAGGAGCTTGAGGGCGAGGGCTACCTGAAGGCTCGCAGGGAGGATCGCGGGCGCCCTGCCCGGAAGCGGGGCGACGCGCGGCGTGCGGAGACGGCGCAAGGGTACGCGCTGCTCTACGGCAAGAGCGGGCATGAGAATGACGCGGTGCTGCGGGCCGCGCAGCCGGAAGACTGGTGGTTTCACGTCAAGGGCAACGCCGGTCCGCACGTGGTGCTGCGCACCGATGGCAGACCCGATGAGGTACCCGAAGAGAGCCTGCTGGAGGCCGCCACGCTGGCGGCGGCGCTGAGCAGCCAGCGCAGGGACAGTAAGGTTGAGGTGGACTGCACACTGGCCAAGCACGTGAACAAACCCCGGCGCGGGCGGCCGGGCCTGGCCTACTACCACGCCATGCGCACGTTCTCAGTGGATCCTAGCTCGTATCGTATGCAACCTCGATGACGACATCATGGATGTCGCGCATAGTGCGGAAGGTCTCCTCGAGGCTGTCGAAGACCTTGCGGAGGTCCCTGGGGGCGGTCGGCGTCCGCATGGGGCTGACACGCCCACTCATGTAGACGACGCTGTTGATGACGCTCACGTTCAGCAGCGATGTGTCCATGTCGTACTTCGCTATCTCGCGCATGATGCGCAGTCTGGTGGCCTTGTCCTCAAGCGGCATATGTAGCTCACCCCTCTGCTACGGTGACGACAGGTGGCTGCCACGAACGCTCCGTGCGTGCATTATACCCACTTGACTATCCGGTTGTCAGTTTCGCCTGAAGAACCATCTTCACCTGCACCGCAGGTTTACACTCCCAGCCACAACCGGGCGTACATAGCCTCAGGAAGCCCCGCCTCCTGCATCTGCGTCGCGGATTTCGCAATATCGTACGCGACGCGGCCGATGACCATCTCGCAGGCATCGCTATCATAGATCGCGTAGCTTGCGAGTTCGTTGCCATCACGTGGTTGTCCGACGGCGCCGGGATTGACCAGATAGCGGGCGTTCGGACTAAGCTGCCAGGTGGCGCCTGAGGGGGAGGGCCATTCGACCGGAGGCTGCCCATCGCCGTTATCCACGAACCATTCGGCGTAGTGAGTGTGGCCGAAGAAGGCGATGGGCGTTTCCATGGCGGCAAAGCTTAGTGCCGCATCGTCGGGGGTTACTGTGTAGAGGTCGGGGTCGGAGACCGAGCCGTGGCACATGCTGATCGCTTCATCAACCACCCGAAGCGCGGGCAGTTCGGCGAGGAAGGCGAGGTTATCCGAGCGCAGTTGCTCCCTCGTCCACAGGATGCAGGCGCGAGCGGGCGCAGTGAACCACTCCGCCTTCGCCGGGTCTACCGCCGCCTCGTCGTGATTGCCCCGAACGCAGATAGCGCCGAGCTCGCGGATCAGATCGCAGCACTGGTTCGGGCGGGCGCCGTAGCCCACAATGTCGCCGAGGCACAAGTAGCGGTCGATCTGCGCATCGGCAAGCTCAGCCAGCACCGCCTGCAGGGCGACGAGGTTGCTGTGTATGTCAGATAGCACCGCGTAGCGCAAACCTGTCCGCCCCCTTCGCCGTCTGCTTCTCCGTCTTCGCCCAGGCCACCTGCTCCTGCGCCTCAATCGAAGCCAATCGCATGATTATCTGCTTCGCCCGCAGCCTGGAACCGAAGGGATCGTCATCAGGCTCAAGCTGCTCCTCCAGCAGCGCCAGCGCCGCCTCCCCGAGCCCGCCGGTCTCGCTCCATGCCGCTATCAGCGCCGACGGCTCGGCCCGCACCCGGCGTGCCACGAGAGGCACCAGTGCCTCCCGAGCAGATGGAGCGGCCTCGATGCCAATCAGGTCGAGCTGTGCCCGCCGCAGTCGCACTGAGGCCCCCCACTGCTCCGCCGCAATCTCCTCGGCGCTCTCGTCAAGATCGTCCATCCGCATTGCGAGCATCCGCACCTGGCCCTGGAGGATCATGAAGCGGCTGAAGGTCAACCGCCTGCCGTCGCCCGCCCCGCCCTCGGCAAGCTCAATGAGCAGCGGCGCGACCAACCGCCCGGCCCGGTGATACCCGCCCGCCAGGCGAGCAAGCTCCTCGCTCTCCCCCTCCATCCCCGTCGTCAGCCTCAGCGTTACCTCGCGCAGGCCCTCCGCCAGCCCCTCCAGTGTCGCCGCTTCGGCCTCCGCGGCTCTCGCCACAGCGGCGCGCTCGGCCGCGACAGTCAGCCCTCCGGTGGTGGACGATCGCATGTTGATGCTGCGACTGAGCAGATCGGCACCGCGGAGCGTACGGTGTAGCAGGTCCACTGTCTGCGCGAGCAGCGCGAGATATGCTACATCCGTCAACTGGGGGTCTATCACCTGAGCCAGCGTCAGCGCCTGCCCCAGTTGCTTATCATCACGTATGCGACGCAGCATACGCCATGCAGATTCCGTTGGTTTGTCCGCTTCGGCCCGCGCCTGAGCCAGTTTCTCCACGCCATCGCGCAGGGAGGCGCTGCTCTCGACCGGCAGCGCCATGCCCTTCGGCCGGACAGCAGTGACGCGGCAGTGCTCGGTGCGCAGCAGCAACTCCTCGCGCTGCTGCTCGTAGCCGGGCGCAAGGGGCTCCTGCATCATCTCCGCCGCGACGGCACATCGCCCGCGCAGCAGAAGCGAGTTCGCCAGCCGAAGCGCCCCCTCGGGGTCTTCGCTGCGGAACTCGCTGACGTGTTCGACGAGCCATTCAGCGCGGCGATTACGATCGGGGTGCGTGGCGAAGACGGTCTCGAGGTAAGACCACGAGCCCTCCGTGCCGAGGAAGTCCGCGATGCCCAGCGGGTGGTACCCGGCATCCCACGCGATGCGGGCGCCCACGTGATCCGCCTGCGCCTCCTGGCGGCGACTGTGCCGGAGGGTGTTGACAAGCTGTGCCGCCTGCACCAGCGGTACCCAGTCATCGCGGTCTGCCTCGCGGAGTATCTGGGCTACCGCAAGCCACATGGCGGTGCGTTTGACCATGCGCTGGAAGTCGCGATCCACCATGTGCGCAAGTTCGTGCGCCATGATGGCGGCAAGCTCATCTTCGCTGTCCATCGTCTCGAGGAGGCCCGCGGTGATGAAGATCCAGCCGCCGGGGAGCGCGAAGCCGTGTGCTTCGGGACTGTCGAGAACTACGAAGTGGTAGGTCAGGCCATCGCGGGGGGTGTGGATCAGCAGGTCATTGCCAACTTCGGAGACCCAGTCGGCGATGGGAGGCTGATCGAGGCGGCCGCGCTGGGCGATGAACGCTTCGGCGATCCAGCGACCGATGCCCTCCTCGATCTCGGTCTCGACTCCGGCCAGAGCAGGCAAGGCGCCGGCGAGCAGAACGGCCATCGCCAGTAACCCGCGCCATCTCCACCGTGCCCTCGCCATTGCGCGTGATTATAAGAGACGACAGCGACGAAAGCAAACAGGGGCGGTAAAGCAGCGGAGGCGACGGCTCAATGTGAGGCATCAGGCATCGCGGGAGATCGCCTCCAGTTCCTCCAGCACCGCCGGCACCGTGCGCTCCCAGTCCGGCGGGACCTCTTCACTGATCATCAGGCAGAAGCGCGTGGGGCCCGCATCGCGGCAGATGCGCCGCACCTGCTCGCGCAGGTAGGCCTCACCCTGCTCGTACCAGCCGAGGTTCGGATGCAGCCAGAGGAACTTGTCCGGCCATGCCGCGCGTGCTTCCGCCACCGTCATGTCGCCCTCGGGTGCCTCGGTGAAGGAGTCGATGCCGTCGAAGTCGAGTTCGGCGATGTCGTCGGCAATCGCACGAAGCTGGCCGTCGTAGTGCACCAGCAGGCGCTTGCCCGCGGCGTTCAGGATAGCGGTGATTTCGCGGTAAAGTGGCGCGAGGTGCCGCCGGAAGAGCTTCGGGCCGAGCGTCTCGATCGAGAGGTTCTCCCACAGCTTGATCTGCGTGGCCTGCGACTGTGCTGC
>JAAYJW010000145.1 GCA_012522765.1 candidate division WS1 bacterium
CGTTCATTGAAGTAGCCCCTCATGGGGGTCCCGAGAGGGGGAGTGACGTCAACGCAGGACACGCCGGCTGTCAACATACGGGCACCTCTTCTCAGCTATCTGGCAACGCAGATCGGGCTGCATCTTCGCCCTCGCAAGGCGTGGCTCCTTCGTCTTCGATTGTCCGCGAGCTTTCTGAAGGTCCGAGGGCCTCATCCGCCGAAGCCGCTCAGTGGAGAACGGAGCACGGCGAAGTGCTGGAGCAGAAGCAGCGTAGAGGGGAAGCCCATCATGCACCGACGGAACAGGCCGATGAACTGGCGGGGCACCGCGGCGATCTGCCTGGCGCACCTGATCGCGGTTACGTGGGTCGTCATCACCTCGCCCCCGGCGATGAGCGCCGACTGGCCCACCTGGCGCGGTGATGCCATGCGCAGTGGCGTGGCCGGGGAGGCACTGCCGCAGGACCTGCATCTGCAGTGGGTGCGGGAGTTTTCGGCGCTGGAGCCGGGCTGGCCTGATGAGCCGCGCATGCGCTTCGACGTGGCATACGAGCCGATAGTGGCGGCGGACATGCTCTTCATCGCATCGCCACGCTCCGACCGGATCAGCGCATTCGATGCGGCGACCGGCGAACATCGGTGGGATTTCTACACGAACGGGCCGGTGCGCTTTGCACCGACGGTCTGGCGTGACAGACTGCTCTTCGGCAGCGATGACGGGCATCTCTACTGCGTGAATTCCGCCGACGGCAGTCTGCGCTGGAAGTTCTTCGCCGCCCCCTCGGAGCGCATGGTGCTTGGCAACACGCGGCTGATCTCCACGTGGCCGGTGCGTGGCGCGCCCGTGGTGGCTGATGACACCGTCTACTTCGCCGCCGGGATCTGGCCGTTCATGGGTGTCTTCATCTACGCCCTCGACGCCGACAGCGGCGAACTCGTGTGGGTCAATGATGGACAGGGGGCGCAGTACACGGCGCAGCCTCACGGCGGCGCGCTTGCCTTCGGCAGCGTTGCACCGCAGGGCTACATGGCCGTCAGCGGGCAGTCGCTGATCGTCCCCAACGGCCGGGCCACACCGGCGGTGTTCGACCGGGAGACCGGCGCGATGAAGTTTTTCCACCACCAGGAGAACCAGGCCGCCGGGAACTTCGCTGTTTCCGCCACCGACGACCTCTACTTCAACAGCGGCCGGGTCTATCTGCTTGATACGGGCACTCCGCCCGGCGTGCTTGGCGACCTGCCGGTGCACACCTCCGACGTTGTGTATACCGCAGAGAGCGGGAAGATCGTCGCTTACGACACAGCCGGGGCGGAGGTCGAGGAGTACGAGGACAGCCGGGGCCGGAAGCTCAAGCGTCTCAATGCCCGCCGTCTGTGGCAAAGCGAAGCGCGCGCCACGCGCGTTCATGCGCTTGCCGGCGACCTGCTGCTGTGCGCCGACGGCCAGCGGATTGCGGCCTTCAAGTTGAGTGATGATGGAGCGCACGCCAGTGAAGTGTGGGCGGACGAACTGCCGGATGAGCCTGCCGCGATGATCGTCGCCAGCGGCCGACTCTACGTCTCCACGCTGGGCGGCAGACTGCTTTGCTACGGCCCGGGGCAGGTGGAGGCCCGGCAGTATACGCTGGAGGCGACTCCTCCGCCCGCGTCCGGGCCATGGGGAGCACGTGCCACGGAGATACTCGACGCAACAGGCGCGCGTGACGGTTACTGCCTCTGCCTCGGGATAGAGAGCGGGGGACTCATCGAGGCACTTGCGCTGCAGTCGGATCTGCACGTGATCGGCATCGACAGCGACGCCTCGGCGGTAGACAACCTGCGGCGGCACCTGGACGCAGCGGGCCTCTACGGCCCAAGGGTGTCGCTCATCGTGGGAGATCCGGGCAGCCTCAGGCTGCCGCCCTACCTCGCTACCCTGACGGTGTCCGAGGAACCGGCGAGCCTGGTCGAAGCTGATGCGGAGCGCATCTTCCGCTCAGTGCGACCCTACGGTGGCGCCATCTGCCTCGGGCTGAGCGCGGAAGAGCATGAGCGCTTCGCGGCTGGAGTAGCAGGTGCGGCGCTACCGGGTGCTGAGTTTGCCCGCGCGGGTGAGTGGACGCTATTGCAGCGTCCAGGCTCGCTGCCGGGTTCGGGTTCGTGGACGCATCAGTACGGCGACGCTGCGAACACGGTGGTTTCTCCGGACTCGCTTGTGCGGGCGCCGCTGGGCCTGCTGTGGTTCGGCGGCTCAACTAACGTTGACATCCTCCCGCGTCACGGGCATGGGCCGCCCGAGCAGGTGGTTGGCGGGCGGCTGTTCATCGAGGGCCCGGACAGCATTCGCGCACAGGATGTCTACACCGGGCGCGTCATCTGGAAGCGCGAGTTGCCCGGCTTCGGGCTCGTCTATGACAACACGTCCCACCAGCCGGGCGCGAATTCGCTTGGCAGCAACTTCTCCTGCGCCCCGGACGGCTTGTATGCGGTCTGGGATGGGCGCTGTCTGCGCCTCGACCCGGCCACCGGTGAGACGGTCTCCGAGTTCACTCTGCCGCCTGACCCGGGCGAGCAACAGCCGCAGGGGTGGGGCTATGTCAGCGTCTACCGCGACCTGCTGATCGCCGGGGGCAGCCCCGTCATCTTCGACGGGGAAGTGCCGATCGGGCGCATGGACAACTGGGACGCCACCTCAAGCGCGAGGATCATCGCGCTCAACCGGCACTCCGGCGAAGTTCTGTGGAGCTACGACAGCGCGCTGGCATTCCGGCACAACGCCATCTGCGTGGCGGATGAGCGGCTGTTCTGCATAGACCGCCTGCCGGATGCGATCGTGGAGAAGATGACGCGCAGGGGAGAGGCGCCGCAGGTCCCGTCGCGCCTCATCGCCCTCGACGTGCGCAGCGGACGCGAACTGTGGAGCACCACGGAGAACGTCTTCGGCACCTGGTTGTCAGCGAGCACCGAGCACGGGCTGCTGCTGCAGGCAGGGCGGCCATCGCGCGACATGCTCTCCGGTGAGCCGGGCGATCGCATGATCGCCTACCGTGTGGCAGACGGCACGGTGGCGTGGGATCGCCCGCACAAGTACCAGGGCCCGCCGCTGCTGCATGGCGAGACGATCATCACTCAGGGCGAGGCATTCGGCCTGCTCGATGGTGAGCCGCGGCTGCGGCGCAATCCGCTCACGGGCGTGGAGATCCCGTGGCAGTGGCAGCGCACCTACGGCTGCAACACCGCCATCGCGAGCGAGACGCTGCTGACCTTCCGCTCAGGTGCCGCGGGCTTCTACGACCTGGTGGGCGATGGCGGCACCGGCAACCTCGGAGGCTTCAAGTCGGGTTGCACGTCGAACCTCGTGGTCGCGGATGGTGTGCTCAACGCGCCTGACTACACGCGCACCTGCATCTGCAGCTATCAAAATCAGACGTCGCTTGCGTTCGTGCATGACCCGGACGTGGAGCTTTGGACGTGGACGGGCCTCAAGCTCGGGGAAGATCGCGTGGTGGGGGCCGGGTTGAACCTTGGGGCGCCGGGGGATCGGATGGCCGACAACGGCACGCTGTGGCTGGAGTACCCCGTGGTCGGTGGACCTTCGCCGGAACTGCAGATCGAGACCGATCCTGAGAAGCCCACGTGGTTCCGCCGGCATGCCTCGCAGGTGGCCGGCGAGACGCCCGCATGGGTCGGAGCATCGGGAGCGGAGGGACTGAACCGGCTGTCGGTTCGCCTTGCGGGCGACGAGGAGGCGCCACGCGCCTACACCGTCACGCTTTACTTCAACGAACCCAACGAGCTTGCGCCGGGGCAGCGCGTGTTCGATGTAACGCTTCAGGATGCGCCGGTGCTTCAGGACTTCGACATCGCGCGGGAGGCGGGCGGGTCCCAGCGCTGCATCTCCCGCAGTTTCACGGGCATCGTGGTGGGCAGCCACCTGACGCTGGGCTTGAGTGCGGAACCAGGCTCCGCACCACCTGTCCTGTGCGGAGTTGAGGTCATGGCCGAGTAAGCACCTCGCTTACGCGCCCCTGCCTGCCCTTTCTGCACAGAGGCTGCACCATCACCGGCGGACTTGAGGCGCTGCGCGCGCGAGCACACAGCGCCTCGTTTTCATCATCGCATTATCAGGCAAGCACGACGTCGAGGTTTGAGAAGACCTTGTCGAAGGCCGCGACGTAGGCCTTCATGACCTGCAGGTCGTTCGGCGCGTGCAGGTGCCGGACGAGCGAGTACTCATCCAGCCAGCGTCGGGTTTCGGGCAGGTCGAGGTTCTCGTAGCTGATGTCCTGCCGCGTGTGAGGGCAACTCCACGGGCAGCCCTTGCCGTAGCCGTCTTTGTTCTGAAAGAGCACCATGTCCGGCAGCGCGATGTTCCACCACGGCGCGACCTTCACGCCCTCTGCGTTCAGGGCCTCGGAGACCTTCTCCCGGAAGGTCCTCGCGTCCATCTCCAGCCCAAGCTGCTGCGGCTGGAAGCGCACCGCGTAGTTGTAGTAGACGTGCTCGTAGCCCTCAGGCTCGGCCGGTGGCTCGACACCGGGGATCTCCGCGAGAGCGGCGGAGAGGAAGCGTGCGTTCTCCTGGAAGACCCGCGTGTTACCTTCCAGCTTCGTCAGTTGCGAGCGCGCGAATGACGCCGGAAGCCCCGCCGTGCGGTACATCCAGCCCATCCCGTGTGCGTTCATGTCGCGCGTACCGTCGGGTCGGCGGACTTCGCCGAACTGCCACAGCCGCGCGGCCTTCTCGTAGACCTCCTCGTCATCGGTGGTGAGGAAGCCCCCCTCGCCCGCGGCGAGGTTCTTGTTCTGGTTGAGGCTGAACGCCGCGACATCGCCCATCGTGCCGACCTTCTTGCCTCTGTACTTCGCACCGTGGCTCTGGCAGCAGTCTTCGATGAGCCGCAAGCCGTGACATTGGCACGCCTCAAGCACCGGGTCCATGTTCGCGGAGAGACCGTGCAGGTGCGGGACGATCACCGCCTTCGTGTGGTCGGTGACGGCGTCATCGATCAGCTTCGGGTCGAGGCTGATCGTCACGGGGTCTATGTCGACGAAGATGGGGATCGCGTTGTGATGCAGCACGGAGGTGGCCGTGGAGGTCCAACTGAAGGCGGAGGTGATCACCTCATCGCCAGGTTCGATGCCGACCGCGGCTACCGCCATGTGCAACGCAGCCGTCCCGCTGTTGGTTGCGAGGCAATACTTCGCCCCCTGCCAGGCGGACCACTCCTCGACCAGCGCCTTCACCTCCGGCGAACCGGCGGTGTGACTGGGCCACTCCAGCGCACGGACTACCGCCTCTCGGTCGGCGTCATCAATGACAGGCCAGCGGGTATCCACCAGGCCCTCGGGAACAGCGGGATCGCCACCATGGAGCGCAAGCGCCTCGGACATGAGATTCACCTTCTCATTGAAAGTCGGGCAGCAGGACCAGTGGATTATAGTCGAACTCAACCGCAACAAGCAAAGGCGC
>JAAYJW010000146.1 GCA_012522765.1 candidate division WS1 bacterium
CGGGCCGGATCTACTGCTTTTACAATCACAACACGGACCGGGTGGAGGAGGTGCGGCGTGAGGATGACGGCGTCTTCACCCGCGTAGACTCCCTCGGCCACTACGTCTTCAAGTACTCCGACGACCATGGCCGGAAGTGGTCAGAGCAGCGGTACGACGTGCCTGTGCGCGAATTCGAGTGCGATCGCACGAACGTCTACGGCGGCGATCTGCGCTTCTTCTGGAACGTGGGGCGACCGTTGATCGTCGGTGATGCCGCGTTTCTCGTGCTGCACAAGGTCGGCGCGATGGGCGAAGGCTTCTTCGCGCAATCTGAGGGCGCAATTTTGCGCAGCGACAACATCCTCACCGAGGCCGACCCCGAGCGCATCCGCTTCGAAACGCTGCCGGAGGGGGATGTTGGCCTGCGCGCGCCTGCGGGAGGTGGCCGCGTCGCCGAGGAGCAATCGCTGACGCAACTCAGCGACGGCTCGCTCTTCTGCGTCTACCGGACGGTGGACGGCTTCCCCGCCTGCGCATACAGCCGCGATGGCGGGCGCAGTTGGACGCCGCCGGAATACCTCACGCACGCCCCCGGCGGCAGGCGCGTCAAGCACCCCCGCGCGGCCAACTTCATCTGGCGGCTCGGCAACGGGCGCTTCCTCTACTGGTTTCACAACCACGGTGGCAGGCCCGCCCGGGAGCGCGGTGACTGGAACCCCTACGACGACCGCAATCCAGTGTGGCTGATGGCCGCGCGCGAAGTGCCGGGGCCGGATGGGCCGCTGCTTGAGTTCACGCAGCCGGAGATCCTGCTCTACGACGACGACCCGCGAGTGCGCATGAGCTACCCGGACCTGATCGAGGAGGATGGGCGGCTCTTTGCGACCGAGACGCAGAAGGCGACCGCGCGGGTGCATGAGGTGCCGCAGGAGATCATCTCGGGCCTGCTGGGGCAGTGGGATCGGGCGGAGATTGCGCACGAGGGGCTGCTGCTTGAGCTGACCGGCGACATGCCCGAGACTGTGCCGATGCCGAAGCTGCCCCACTTCACCGCGCGCGACGGCACTCGCTCCGACTTCGGCACGAAGAACCTGCGCGCGGGCTTCACGCTCGACCTGAGCATGCGGCTTGAGGACCTCGCGTCGGGCCAGGTGATCCTCGACAGCCGCGACACCACCGGGCAGGGCATTGCGCTGGTCATCAGCGAGCGCGGAACAGTTGAGCTTTTGATGCGCGATCGCTGGAGCGAGTGCCGCTGGGATACCGACGCAGGCGCGGTCACTGCGGGCGATGCGGTGAACCTGACGGCGATCGTGGACGGCGGCCCGGCGATCATCAGCTTCGTGGTGAACGGTATCCTCTGCGATGGCGGCGACTACCGGCAATTCGGCTGGGGACGCTTCTCCCCGCACTTCTATGACGTCACCGGCGGCCCACAGCTTCGCATCGCGCCTGCGCTTCATGGCGCGGTTACCGCGCTGCGAATCTACGACCGTGCGTTGCGCGTCAGCGATGCGGTCGGGAACTGGCGGGCGGGCGCTACATGATACGCACGAGGGGCCGCAGCGAGTGCGGCCCCTCGTAGTTGCTCGTCAGTTGATCGACGCGGCTACTTCACCTCGACCTGCTCGCCGAAGACGGTGGCGGTGCCGCTGTCATCGCAGGGCCACAGGATGGTGGTCTGCTCATCGGCAGTCAGCGGCCCCGGGCGCTCATACGGCCCCTCGTAGCGCACCACGTTCGACACGCGCAGGCCGCCGAGCATGATGTCGTCCAGCCCCTCGGGGATCTTCAGCTCAGTCCCCGGCCAGTCCTCCGGCAGCTTCCGCGAGCCATCCATGGTGGTCTCAATCGGCACCCCATCCACGAACAGCGCAGTGTCCGTGGTGCCATCCGGCAAGAGCCGCCACGTCGCCGCTACATGGATCCAGCGGTCGCGCGGCGGGATGTAGGCCGTCTGCGTGTAGGATGAACTGATATAGAAGTAGGTCCCCATGGCCATGCGGCGCTGGAGCAGCAGCGGACCGCACGTGACATAGCTGCGGTTATTCACCTGCGTTGGTTCGCGCAGGTCTTTCACCCACAGTTCGATCGTCCCGGCTTCCCTGGATAGCAGCGGCCGTCCATCGGCGGCGGCGATCGTCACTTCCTCGCCCACGGGCACCGCAAGCGCAGCGCCTCCCCACGGCAGATCGGAGGGCACGCTATGCAGCCCCTGCGCCGCGTCAAGCGCCGGCGCCTCTGCGGCGGAGACGAAGCTGTCGGGCACGAACGCCTCGCGCGCGCTGGCGGCGACGCCTCCCGGCACGCCATCGAAGCGCACGAATGCGGCGACCGGTTCGAGGAAGTACAGGCACCACGCCTCATCCGCCGCGGGCGCTCCGGCATCAAGCTCGATGCGGTGCCACTGCCCCGCCTGTTCGCGGCTGTAGACGAAGCGCGTGACCTCCTCGCCTCTGCCGTTGCGGACTGCCACGATCCGATCGGCAGGCGCGGACATCGGCTTGATCTCGACGGCGAACTGCCCCGTGCCCGCAGGGACCACGAAGTGCTCCGTGGAGCCGTAGACCCACGCGTCGCCGGTGTGCAGCACACGCTGGGGCAGCGAGGACTCCATCAGCGTCATGCGGATGGGCACGATCTCGTTCGTTGCGGCAAGCGTGTAGGTGCCGGACTGCCCGTCAGGCTCGATCGTCATCTCGACCTTGCCGAGCGGCTCGTGCAGCGTCGGCCGGCCCTGTTGCGCGAGGCGGAAGGCCATCGAGGAGGGTTCGCCGAGCAGGTCGCTGGTGATGTCAAAGCGCCCCGCCTCCGAGCCATCCGGCGCGGTCAGCACGAGGTCCGGCCGCTCACCCTCCGGCAGCGCGTCGAACCACTCGCGCCAGCTTGCGAAGGACGAGCGCAGGCCGGGGATCCCGGCGCAGACGACGAGGTCCACCTTGAGCGTGAACTGCTGATCGGCCGGCTCGTTGAAGTAGATCGCGCGACTGGTGCTCGGCGGCGGCCCATCGGGGACAGGCTCCCCACCGGCGTCATTCATCGCCTGCATGACCACCGGAAGCTGGTTGGCGATGGTCGGGTCGTAGGTGTTGGAGTAGCCCTGGATCGGGTCAAGTTGCTCAGCCGGGATCTTGTGCCGCACGATGTCCATCTGCCACGCCGCGAACGGGAGATACTTCGTGTCGCCGGTGAACCAGTAGGCGTGGCTGAGGCCGAGCATGCTGCTCGCGCGCGAGTCCGAGTAGTAGTGCCCGTCGCGGAATCGCGTCAGCACGTTCATGTCGTTGAGGAACAGGTCGAGCATCTTCTCTTCGCCGGTGAGTTGGTAGTAGCGGATCTTTCCCTCGTTCATGTAGCCGTCGTCGTAGCGCAGGTGCCCGTCGCGCTCGCGCGCCTGGTACATGGTGTCGGCGAACTGGTGCATGATGCTCAGGTACTCCGGGTCCCACGTGGCCTCCCACGCTTCGCAGAAAAGGCGCAGGCCGCCACCGGTGTGCCGGTGCAGGTAGTTGGTGCTGCTGCTGTCGTTGCGGCGCGCCGCGAGCCCGTCGATGAACTCGCGCGCGACCTCCCGGCTCCGCAGCGTGCCGTTGATGTAGTAGTCCTGCCACATGAAGCGCGAATGGCTGTCGCAACTGACGTCGTACTGATCGGCGCCGTAGTGGCAGATCGCGCCGTTGCCGCCGTAGCGGCCGCCGCGCCACTTGCCGAACTCCTCGCTGTCGAGATGACAGATGTCGATGTCCGCGATATGCCGCGTGTTCTGCCGCGCGAGATGCCAGTAGTCGCGCTCGCCGGAGCGCATGTAGAGCGTGGTGGTGACGTTCGGCCAGCCGTAGAACATCGAGGGCCAGTGTCGCCAGTGGACCGGCGTGGCCTTCTCCGGGTCCAGCGCGTTCGCGACGTTGTAATTGATGTCGCCGAAGTTGATCCAGCCGTAGTTGCTCATCCAGCCGAGGCGCGCGAGGGATGTCGCCAGCCACTGGCGGCGGTGGACGATCGTCTTCAGCGCTCCCTCAAGATCGGGATAGCGCTCCGGGTCGTGAGGCGCCATGCGGCCGAAGGCCTCGGTCGCGCAGTTCCACTCGGGTGTGGCGAGCGCGAGGACCGGCTCATCGAAGGCGCGGGTAAGCTGCGCCGCCCGTTCGCTCTGCCCGTCGCGGAAGAAGCTGATCCAGACATTGTGCGTCTTGCCGACACCGTAGGCCTGCACCCACTCGTCGAGGCCGCCGCGGTAGAAGTCGGCATGGAAGACGGTGTCGCCCGGATACATGTCGCCCATCCAGCTTGAGGGCTGGAAGTTCAGCACGTCGGTGTCATGCGCGGGCCACAGGTGCAGCCGCAGCGTGTTGCCGTCGGCCTCAAGCTCCTGGGGATACTGCTGCCAGAAATCGCGCCAACCTGCGAAGGCGCCAGTGCTGCCATCGGTCAGTCCGAACCAGCCGCCTGCCTGCTCGCCCTCCTGCGCACCCGCGCCAGAGGTCAGCGTGAAGTGCTCGTGCGAGTCCTGCACCAGCCGCGCGGGAAGATCTGCCCCGGCGACGCGAAGCGGAGATCCGGTGGGCGACTCATCGGAGGCGAAGATCGCCTCGCGGGCATCACCGAGTTCCAGCGGCAGCGCGATCTGCACGTTGCGGATCTGATGCTGCTTGCTGTCGAAGGCGACCACGAGCGTGTGATCGTGCCGGACTGCAGACTCGCCCGCGTAGAAGTAGGTGTGCGTGATGAACTGGCAGAAGCGGGTGCCGTCGGCGCCTGTGTACCAGCCCTCGCGGCGCACGGCGACCTCCATCGGCCCCGAGCGCTCGATGCTCACCTGCA
>JAAYJW010000147.1 GCA_012522765.1 candidate division WS1 bacterium
ATGAGCCGCTGGCGTCGCTTGAGGTGCTGGAGAATGACAACGAGGTATACGCGGTGGACGTGAATAACGAGTACCCCGACCGGGACGACTCCATGGTGCTGCGGATCGAAATGCGCACGATTGGCAGCCATGTGCTGAAGGGGACGCTACAGGTGACGGGCGCCGATGCCCGCTTCCACAGTGAGACCGACGGGCGCTATCAGTTCAACGAGGGCGACAGCATGCGCCTCGACACGACCCTCTCCGCGTGGCGGCGCGTGTTCTTCGCCTCGATGCCTCGCGAGCAGGCGATGGATGCGATCGTCAGGCTGGATTTCCCCGACCTCAAGGGCGAGATCCCCGTCAGCAGGCTCGCGGAACGTGGCATCTACGCCCAACACTTCGAGCCGGACATGACGGTGACCATCGAGGACTTCAACCGCCCGCCCGACCTGCCGCATCACATTGACGCGCCGGAGGCGTCACTGTCGTTCAACATCACGCCTCGCCGGCAGCACTCGGTCTTCCACCTCCGGGCGATCACCAAGTCCGGGAAGACTTGGCGCAGCGCGCCGATAATGGCCGCGATCCCCACCGATAGCGGACCGGTGGCGCTCGATGTCTTCTCAGACACGAACGACGCCACCGCCGAGGTGCAGGTTGACGGCAGCACCATCCCCGATCTTGACTACGCGCTGACGCCGGAGGATGGCGCGCTTGTCTATACGCCTGCTGGAATACCATTCTCCGGCCAGATGGGCGGTATCGCCAACGCCATCACCTACACCGGCGGCGGCGAAGCCGGGAGCATGGGCGACCCGTTCCGCCGCGGCGCCGCCTATCCCGACGAGGCGCCCTCAACCGCACCTGAGTGGGTTACCGAAGATGGCGCGGAAGCGTTGCGCTTCGACGGCATCGGCAACTACATCGTCTTCCCGCGCGAGGTAACGCCACGCCGTGGCGCATGGACGCTGCAGATGCAGATCAAGCCGACCTCCGAGAAGAGGCAGATGGTCTGGCGCCATCACGGCCACTACATCGGCTCGGTGACGGTATACCTCGAGAATGGCGAGCTGTGGTCAACCTACACCGATGACCAGGTGAACTCGACCACGCAGCGGTCCGGCCTTACATTGCCGCTGAACGAGTGGTCGGACGTCACGATCAGCTACGACCTCGACACGATGGTCTTCCGCGTCAACGACCAGGTAAGCGAGCCGCAGGCGGCTCCGGGGCCGGGGATGTACATCGGCACCTCCATCTTCGGCGGCCATGAGGCGGGCACCGAATACTTCGAGGGCTACCTGCGAAGCCTGCGGATGCTGCACCGGGCGACGCTGCAGCACGAGTAGGTCCGCGGGCGACGGCGACCGCAACGCGAGGCGCATTAGCTCCGTGACACGGACACTCTTGTCCGTGTACGAAAGGCAACTGAGTCGTTGTGGCCCCTGCGCCCTCGCAGGGGGCGGCGCGAAGCGCCGCGGTCGTACAACGGCAACGCCTTTGTAACAGTACGGCGCTTCGCGCCGTACAGGTGGCGGCTTCGCCGCCGACAGGAAACGGCACAGGCTACGGAGGCAACAACGCCATGATCGAACCTGCGTGGATTTCACGCCCCGATGAAGTCAATACGAAGGTCGCC
>JAAYJW010000148.1 GCA_012522765.1 candidate division WS1 bacterium
CTTCGTGACCGCGGGTGAGCATGGCGGCCCGGGGCTGCTGGTGGTCACTGACCTGCCGCAGAGCTACTCGCGCTATGCCCTGCATCTGTACTCGGAGCCTCGCACCGGCGATCTCGCGCCGGGTGACGAGCGCTCGATCAGCTTCCGCGTGGCGCCGGTGACCGGGGCATGGCAGGCCGACCCGCGGGTGACCGGCCCGCTTACGCGCGCGCAAATCTACCTCTCACGAGCATGGTCGCTGGCCTCCGGCGGGCGCGGCTTGCCCGCGCCTGAACTGGCGGATGATCCGGTCGCCGGGGTGCCTGTGGCGTTGCGGGCTGATGAGCGCGCGGCGCAGCGCAGGGCGCTGACGCTCACACTGGAGGACGCCCTGCTCCTCGACGCCAACGGTGATGTGCAACTGCATGCGGAGATCACGCCGCTTGAGGGCGGCTACCTGGTCGGCACGCGACCGAGCTTGCGCGGCGACCTCTACCACCTGGCGGTCGCGCGCATGCGCACGGAAGCTGGGGTACCGCTGGCGGTCGCGGGGGACCTGCAGCCCGGTCCGTCCGTGGCCCTCGATGCAGCGGAGGAGGCCGTCTGGCAGGGCGCTCGCGGCGAGGGCCGCTGGACCATCACGAACCGCCTCACGAGCGAGGTCGAGTGCGGGCTCGAGGTCTCCGTGCCTGAGGGCTTCTCGGCTGATGTTGACCGCACGCTGACACTCAATCCTGCAGAGTCGATCGAGGTGGTGGCAGAGATCACCGCGGATCAGGTCTCAGCGGCGCCTGCTGAGGTGACGCTTACGGTCACGCTGCCGGATCTTCCGGGAAGCGGGGCGCTATCCGCCGCCGCGATCTTCCGGCCGCGAGTCGCCTGTCCTGTCATCACCGCCCCGGTGCTTGATGGCGCGCTGAATGACGCTGGATGGCAGCAGGCCGCGCTACTCCCGGAGTTCCGGCTCGTTGCCGATGGCGGTGCGCCAGCGGAGGAGACACGCGCATGGCTTGGGCGGGATGCGGCCTACCTCTACGTGGCCTTCGAGTGCAGGGACTCGCAGATGGAGCGGCTCGCGGCGAAGCTGCAGCCGGCCCCGGATCAGAACAGTAACGCGGTGCATGAGGATGACGAGGTGGAGGTGTTCCTCGACCCGCCGGGCGAACTGCCCTACCTGCAGCTCGCGGCGAACGCGCTGGGCGCCCGCAAGACGCGCGGTGACGTGCGCTGGGAAGTGGCGACGGCGCGCGAGGCCGACCGTTGGACGGTGGAGGTCCGGGTGTGGCTGGACAGCCTGGGCCTGCCGATCCTCCCCGGCGCGCGCTGGGGCGCCAACTTCTGCCGAGTGCATCAGCGGACGGGCCAGGCAAGCTGCTGGTCTCCGACCGGGGGCAGTTTTCATCTGCCCGACCGCTTCGGGGTGGTGGTCTTCGACTGACCGCGGTGATGAGCCGATTGAGATCGGGCACGAGCCGCAGTAATTCCTCGACGACTGGCTCTTGGGCAACCAATGGGCCACCCGCTCTCCGCATCGCCCACAGCCTGATGAACGGCGGCAGAATCTCGTGCCGAAGCAAGTGATTTAGCCTCTTTGTGGTAACATGTGCACGCTTCTGAGACAACAAGGGAGTGTGCTGTTCGCGACGCTTAACCCAGGGAGGTAGGAACATGGGGACGAGGTTGTTGCTGCTCACGGTAGTGCTGGGGCTGCTGGTGGCGATGCCCGCATTGGCGGAGCTTCCGAAGACGCTCGACGAGATGAAGACGGTCCATGAACAGGCGGGGTTGGAGCCGCAGGGCGCCGTGAAGTGCTTCCTTGACGCCTGTTTCGTCTACATGAACCCGGAGACGCGC
>JAAYJW010000149.1 GCA_012522765.1 candidate division WS1 bacterium
AGCAGCCAGCCATCGGCGCGGTGTCCCTCGCGATCCGCGAGCGTGAAGCGGAAGTCCTCATCCTGCAGCAGCCGCGCGCCGGGAGCCACCGCCAGCGCCTCGCCATCCCCGCCGACGCTGATCTGCGCCCCGGCCACCTGCGTCGGCACCGTCAGCCGCAGGCTCGCCAACAGGTTCATCTCCGGCTCAAGCACGTCGTTCTCCAGCGTGAAGACCGTCCGCACCGCCGCGCTCCCCGCGTGGAAGTGCAGGCGGCAGATGTACCGCATGTAAGCCTCGCCATCGGCGTTCACCAGGCGGCCACTGATCCTCAGCGTCGCGCGCTGTGGGCCGCTCTGCTCGACGATGATCTGCTCCGGCGCCTCCAGCGCTGAGGTGAAGACGCCACCATCGGCGTCGGCAAGCTCAAAGCCCCCGACGCCCGCTGCCGGCCGCGGCGCGGGCATCCCGTTCACCGTCACATCCGCGAAGGGCGCAAAGCCGCCCTCGCCAAGGCGCCACGTCAGCGGCCCGGTGTTGACCACGATCGGCGCCATCGCGAGGCCGACCGGATGCGGGCCAGCGCCCTCGGGCGCCGTCGCCTGCACCGTCACCGGCTGCTCGACCGCCGACGCAGGCCGCGCGTTCACCTCCAGCGTATACCGCGCCGGTTCGCCGGGCGTGGTGGTCGCGGCGAAGTCCACCAGCAGCCACCGCACCGACAGTCCGTCCGGCCACCACGACGTCGCCCGCGTCTGCACCGGCACCTCGTTCCCGGCCGCATCCAGCAGCCGCACCGCGACAGGATCGCCCAGCAGCCCCGCCGGCAGCGGCACTCCTGACCGCACCGGCCAGTTCGCGCGTCCCGCCGGGGTCGGCTCCGTCACCGTCAGCTCAATCTGCGTCCGCGCGCCGCTGATTGCCCGCAGCATGTCCTGCGCCTGCAGGTGCTCCGCGCGAGAGCGATAAACGGTATACTGCGCGCTCGCCTGCTGGGCCTCGAAGTCCTCCTGCTCGGCCTCGACGCAGGCGATCTCTAGCTGCCACCGATCGCCTTTGACCTCCGCGGGCAGCATGACGTAGTGGCTGTTCACCAGCCCCCGCCCCTCAAGCTGGCCCGTCTCGCCATCCGGCTCCGTCCGGTAGCTCACCGAGGCCCTAGTCGGCCTGTTCGTCGTCCATGCGACCATGATCCGATCGGGTAGCTCTCCCGGCTCATCCGGCAGGTGCCAGGCGCTGATGTTCTCAATGACCAGCGGCGGCACTGTCGGCGGCGCCTTCGTGAGATGCACACTGCTGAAGACGACCGCCCCGCCATGCTCCGCGCTCCGCACCTCGATCGGCGCACCCTGCTCCAGCGTCACCGGCTCATCGCTGAAGTACACTACGTCGCCGGAGTGGTCATGCCCCGTCACGGTACCGATGAGCTTGCCGCCCACCAGCACGTCAAGCCCCGCGAGGCCGAACGTGGACTGCGGCAGTTCGCCCTCCTCCTCGCGCGCAAGGAGGGTCCGGCGGGTCCGCTGCAGGGCCTCCGGGCCGCCGCTCACCACGAGGCCGACGTGATAACTCCCGGCCACAGGCGACCGCCACCGCACCGACTCATCCTCGCGCCCGACACCATCGAAGTCGTCATTCATCAGGGGCAGAAAGCCGCTGATCTCCGCATCCTCGGGCCGCAGGCGCACCGTCCCCTCCGCGCGCCAGATGCTGTGCGAAAGCTCGGTGAAGTTCGGCATCGTCAGCAGCGAGAAGCCCGCCAGTTCCGGCATCGGCAGCCGCGGTAGCTCCCGCCCCTGCTGCAGGGGGATGTTCACTTGCACCCACGCAGTGGAGTGCGAGACGTTGGGCTGATCGCGCAGGTGGCTGAGCAGCCGCAGACGGAAGTCCGTCCGCCCGTCCTCGCCGATCTTCGCGTTCAGGTCGTCACAAACGTAGGCGGCGTTGCCGATGATCACACCACGGACGGGATAGTGCTGGTGTGCGCGCACCTGGCGGTTGAAAAGGCGCGGGTCATTGCGCGCGTCCACGAAGCTGTACATCATGTCCGTGCCGTTGTATGCCTCAGAGCCCATGCGTCCCGTTGCCACGTTATCATCAATATCCGCGTAGATGTGCAGCACCACGTTCTCCCGCGGGTAGTCCTCACCGAACTCGAGCTTGAGGACGTAGCGGTTGCCGGCCACATGCCCCGCAAGCAGCCGGTGCGGATGCGGCGAGGCGTTCCGGCGCTCGCCAGAGTTGATCTCAACCTCATGCAGGTAGTCCTCGAAGTCAGGATGCACGCCGAGGTACTGCACAAGCTCCTCGCGCGTCATCTGCTCTGCCTCCTGGGCGACAAGCAGCGCAGGAGTGACAAGCACAGCCACCATCGCCAACATCACGGTCAGTCCGCGCCTCATGATCGGTGAGACCTCCGTATGCGGTTGCGATGACTCAGCGACTCATCGGCTGAAGCGCAATGTGCGCTTTGTTCAGATAGCTGCACGTGCAGCCGTGCGTTGCATCAGGCATCAGCACCAGCCCGCCTGCCGGGATCGTGTTGATCCAGCAGCCCGGGCGAATGCCTCCGTAGTTCTCCGTGCGCTCCCCCGCGAGGTCGCGGTAGCCGAGCGTCCCCGATCGGAAGAGCAGCATCTTCCGCGACGCCGACAGTGTCCCGCAGCCGTATGTGCGCTTGAAGCTGAACGGAACCTCGTCACCTGTGAGCAGGCTCCACGCACCACCCTGCGTGTAGATTGTGTCACCGTTGAGCATCACGCGCGACCGCTGGTTGATGCCCTCAAGCGACCACAGGCGCTCACCGCTGGAGGCCCGGTAGCCGGCCATCCGCCCGCCAAGCTCCGACCGCAGGCGGAATGAGTGATTGTGCTGATAGCTCATCACCAGCACGTCATGTTCAACACTCAGCGCCAGCATCGTGCCGAAGATATCCTCGCTCGCGCGCCAGCGAACCGCTCCCGTGCGTGCATCGAGCGCAATCAGCGTGCCGAAGGGATGGCCTGCCGGCTCTCCGGCAAGCGCCAGCGCTCCCGGCTTGTCCTCACGCCGGACCTGTCGCTCCAGCAGGTCGTCCTGCGCGATGGCACGGTCTATGAGATATACGCTGCCATCGCCGATTGCGATCGCATTGTGCCTGATCGATTCCTCCGCCTCATACGTCCAGAGGTGCTCACCGGTAACAGCATCGAGCGCGAAGAGCGACCTGGACTCGCCCGACATCTCTTCCATCGTGCTCGGGTGCGACCACGCCCACATCGTCACATGCTCCTCATCCGCTACGCTGCCGAAGAGCACGCCGCCCTCGGTCGCGATGAAGCCCCACTTCCGCGCCCCGCCCGGCATCGGGAACCTCGCAAGCTCCTCGCCCGTCGCCGCATCCACCCGCGCCGCCCAGCCCTCATGCCGCACATAGACGCTGCTCTGCCCGTAGCAGAAGGGCGACCCCGTCACCGCCGCCCCCAGCAGGTGCTCCTGATCGTAGGGGGTCAGGATGTCCGGCACCTCATACTGCCACAGCAGCCGCCCGTTGTAGGCGTTCAGCGCGTAGAGACCATCCCTGCCCAGAGTGAAGAGGCGTCCTTCGGCGAAGAGCGGCGCAGGGGCCCGCCCGTGGCGGTTGGTCATGTGCACTTCCTCAAAGTCCGTGAACCACAGCATCCCCAGCGGGCGCTGCACAAGCATATCAGTGGAGGTGAGCGAGTTCGCCGGGTCGCAGTACTGATGCGTCCAGCTTCCCGCACCTGGCAGCGCACCGCGCTCAACCCGCTGCATCCGTCCCGGCCTGCCAATCACCGCTACGCCGCCCCACGGGTGCAGTACGCGCCTCATCTCCTCCTCGGAGATAGCCGCCGCTCCCTCCTGCAACGTCCGCGAGGATACCACGAGATCCGCGAAGTAGTCGGCGTAGGGCGTGTGAGCGGGGTCGCCGCGATGCACCGTTACCCGGGTTCCGTAGAGCCCCGCCTCCCTCAGCCGCTCCCGCGCTGCCGCCACCTTCGCGGCGTCAGGCTCAATGCCGATGATCTTCAGATCAGTGCGGAGAGCCAACTCTTCCGCCACGCGACCATCGCCACAGCCGAGGTCCAGCGCGTAACCATCCCTCACGCCACTCTGACTGATGATCTCCATCACCGCACGGGCGCTGTCGCTATCCCGCGGCTCGCGAACCGTCTCCGGCTCCACCCGACGCGGTTCGGCACCATCATCCGCGCCGAAGCAGTAGATCAGCCCCTCATCGGTGCTGGCATAGACCCTCCCCGCCGCCCATGCCAGACCCGCTGCACGCCCCTTCACCTCTGCCTGCCACACCAGCGCCCGTTCGGGGTCGCCTGCCTGCAGATCAAGCGCAGACACCACGTCCTCGCCGCCGAGAACCAGCGTATCCCCCACCACGATCATACCGCTGATCTCGTGCGGAGCCTCCAGCGCCGCCTGGCTGGCGAGCCGCGCGTTCGCCCCACTACCGGTCACGTCGCTCAAAAGCGCGCCCGGTGTCGCCCGCCGCTCATCCAGCGGCAGGTGCGCCATCAGCCCCTCGGTGGGCATGCGGTCAACAGCCGCGCGGTCCGCGAGAGCCGCAATCTCCCCCGCGTTCAGCGGCCGGTCGTAGACGCGCAGGTCGTCAACCGCGCCCATCAGCCACGCGGAGTTCATCCCGCGCTTGTCTCCGCCGATGTTGAAGCTTGTGCTGACGGAGATATCTGTGCCCGCCTCGGCATGTGTGGCGACCGGCCTGCCGTCGAGATAGAAGACCATCCGATCATTCGCCGCGTCGCGTACAAAGGCGCAATGCGTCCACTCGCCGGTGCGCAGGTCCACCTCGGGACGCCAGTCCACCTCACCGCGGTTCCAGTAGATGCGCGTCCGCCCGCTGGTGTAGACCTCCCAGTTGACCGACACGGGATCGGGATAGTTGCCCGCGATGATGCCGCCCCGGCGACCGTCCGGCAGCGCCTGCGGGATCTTCAGCCACACCGCGAATGTGTCCGGGGTGCCATTCCATGGACCATCAGTCACCACGTACTCGCCCTCGCCGGAGAGGGTGATGCCGCGTCCGATCGCGCCATCCACCGACGCATCCGGACCGGTTCCGCCGAGGGGAACCGGGTGGGGCCGGCGCACGATCGCCTGCTCGCCCTGGCGATCGACGACCGCGCTCTCCGACCAGCCGATTGCACGGAGCTTCGTGCCGTCGGCGCAGATGACCCGCCCCGGCGCGGCGGCCATCAGATGCCGATCCGCCACCCGGCCCGCCGAGAGTCCCGTCGCCTCCTCGAAGAAGTGCCCCCCGTTGAAGAAGAAGTTGTCAATCGCCACGATCGTGGAGCCACCGGTGGGCTTTCCGTACAGTTGAAGGTGGAAGTAGCTCAGCGCGCCATCGCTGCGGTCGAGCGCGGCGGGCACTCCCCGCCCGGTGGGCACGAGCACCTGCTCGTCGGTCGCCACGAGATAACCCTGCGCCGAGATGCCGCTCTCGGCGCGCGCACCCGGGTGCGGCTGGTCCCACTCCAGACCGCCGGAGTCGTCGTTACGCCACACAAACTCACAGGTCGCCGCGTCGAGGGCGCAGATGTACACGCCCTCCGAGGGCCAGATGCCGACCCCGAAGTAGACGATGCCGTCCTTGACCACCGGCCCGCCGCGAGCAGGCCAGCGGGAGATCATCCGCCCGTTGCCCAGTAGCATCTCTCGCCGCGGCGCCACATCTATACGCTTCAGCAGCCGGCCCGTGTCCGCCTCCAGCACGTGCATGCCACCGTCATCGCTCACCACGAAGAGCCTGTCCTCCCACACCGCCGGGGCGAAGCGCACAGGGCCGTCCGTGAAGTAAGTCCACTGCTCCGTCCCGGTCGCGGCATCGAGCGCGGTCACCGTGCCCTCCGCCGAGCTTCCGAGAAAGAGAAGCCCCCTGCTGATTACCACCGGCTCATGGACCTCGTCGAAAGGCATCCGTGTGTCGAGGCCGCGCCATGCCGGATCGGGGGCCTGCCGGGCACGGTGAATCCAGCGGAGGGTGAGGCCGGTGTCCAAGGTGTCATCCACGAAGCCGCTGCGCGCCGCGTCGGCACGGTACTGCGGCCACTCCGGCGGCGGCGAGGCCGACCAGCCGATCATTGTGCCAACGGGGTTCGGCAGGAGAAACCCGGCGGCAAGCAGCAGCACCAGCGGTGATACCCAGAGGGCCAGTCGCGGCATAGCAGTTTCCTCCGCTTCAGACGACTCCCCATGCGGGCGTTATCAACAGGATGGTGCGCGTTCGACCGGCACTTTACCTCCCACGCCCCGCAAGCAAAGCCCGAGGGCGCGACCGGCCCGTTGAAACTTTACGAGTCCGGTGTTGCACCACCTCGGCCGTCACGCCTTCGAGGTTCGGCACCGGGGGGATGACGCGAACGGAGGAAGAACAGGGGTGGCTGCCGCCGGTCGCCTGGGTTGGGATTGGCGACCGGCGCTGGCTCTTTCCCGGCGATGTGAGTGATCATCAACGCGCGCACTCAGCCGTTTCGCACCGGTAGGTGTGCTCCTTGCCCACCTGTCGCATGGCCACGGGCGTGCGCTGAATCAGACTCCGCCGGAACTCGATGCGTTCTGCGCCTCTGCGCAGGCTCCCCGCCTACAGCGGATTGTCCCACGGCGCGTAGTTCCAGTTCGCCAGCAGGTTCGTGGCCATGCGGTCCACGGCCGGCGTCTGCGGGAGCATGACCGCGGCGTCAATGAACGCGCCCTCGCCCGCCGTCAGCGTCAGGCGATGCTCACCCGCGGCAAGCTCCGGCCCCACGATGCGATACCACGTCCACTGCTCCGCCCGGGCCGGGTAGTGCACGAAGGCCTTAGTGTATGCTCGCGCCGGATTGGTCCAGTCGCCGAAGCCGATCATGTTGCTCGTGGACACCCGGCTGCTGTCTGCATCGTCTATCTTGACGCCGAACGATGAGCCTGTGCCCGGCTCCCATCGGCCGCGCACCCACAGCGTGTACTCGCCCGCAGCGGGTGCCGTGAAGTTGAAGCTGAGCGACCCCTCGCCGGTGAAGCGCATTCCGCGAGCACCGCTGAGTTCCGCCAACTCGGCGACCTCCACCTCGCCCGAGCTCTCATCCGCCTCCTCGGCCTCTCGCGCCAGTGCTGCGTCGGCGATCATCACCTGCACGGGCACGCGCCGCCGGGCATCGCCCTCGCGCACCACCACGTCGAAGCACACAAGCTGCCCCTCACGTCCCTGTGGCGCTTTGAGTACGAACTCGGCCCGCGCCTCGGGATCGGCGCCGGTAGAGCGGAGCGCCTGCTGCAGCGGCTCGAAGTCCCATCCCTCCGGCAGCCCCTCCAGCGTCACCTCGGCATCCACCGGCCGACCGTGCGACGTCACCTCAAGCGGAAGCTCACCGCCCGGCGCCGCGATCAGCAGGTTGCGGTGGCTCTCGTGGTCCATGTTGTAGTAGCTCAGCGCATTGACGGAGATGCCGAGATCGCTCTGATGCCGCTCCGTCCACGAGCACTTCGTGCGCACCGGGGCCGTCACCGGGCCACCGACGAAGGTGATCCGGTTGTCACCCAGGGCAAGCTTGCCCGGAAGCGAGAGGGACGAGTTCACGAAGATGCTGCGCACGGTGAAGTCCTCCACCGCCGCCTCAGCACCGGCGGCCGTCTCCAGCTTCAGCCACCAGGCGTAGTAGGCCATCACATGTTCGCGCAAGTTCACCGCGAGGTCGCCGCTCACGGATGGATTGCGCCAGACCTCAATCCACGTAACGCCCTCATCGATGGAGAGCGAGAGCGAGATGTCGCCGGCCTGCCGCGCCCGGTAGCTGCCGCTCACGAGAGCATCGCCGAAGATGTAGGGCGATGCGGCGCGGTAAATGAGACTCGCGGCCTCGGCTCCGTCTGTCGCGGTGAGGGTGGACGCGTCGCCCTCCGTGAGCGTGATGTTGCTTATCTCGGCCGCATCGCCGCCTGTCGTCGGGCGGTAGACGATCGCTCCGTTGCCGAAGTAGGGCGGGATGTTCGCAAGTGACACGGGCTCGCGATCGCCGGTAAGTTCGAACCAGCGGCCCTCGTTCTGCCAGCCGATGCTGATCTGTTCGCCGGCGCGCAGCGCGAAGTCCATGTTGTGCGGCTTCTCGGCGGTGCCGAAGGCGCCCGAGCCGCCGCGCCCGGGGAAGTAGGAGTTGAGGTTGCCCGGTTGGCGCAGCTTCGCGAACGGATCCTCTCCCACCTCGCGCAGGCCGATGACGCTCTCATTGTCACGCTCGAGCCAGTAGACGCGCGAGGCGAGGTCGAAGAGCCGCCAGTCGCCATCGTAGTAGGCCTGCTGGAACTGATGGTGCGTGCCCGGTGAGTTGTTCGACGAGATGCCCAGCGCCAGGAACAGCTTGCGCAGGGTGTAGTTCAGCGGCCCGCACTGGTCGTAGGGGTAGACGTTGAGCGCCTTGAGGAAGACGTAGGAGACGCGGCCGCGATGCAGCCCCGACGGCAGCGTTTCGCAGTAGTGAGCGTCATAGTACGCGGTCGCATCGAGCACATACTGCATCGCCGCAAAGGCCCGGTCCGCGTCACTTGCGCCCGGCGCGAGTGTTTCAGAGAGGCTCTCCACGCTGAAGGGCACGATGTTGTCATTCGCCCGCCAGCGCGGTAGCAGCGTCGTCTGCCCTTCGGCGCCCTCAGCAGGCTCGAAGGTCACCCAGCGCATCAGCGGCGCATAGTCGCCCTCCACCTTCAGCGCCAGCGTGTCATCCATCGAGGTCACGATGCACTCCGTCTCGCGGGTGCGGTACTCCACGAAGCGCGGATCGGGCGGATCCTCGTAGTGAGACCAGCGGTCAACGAGGTTGTTGTCGCCGCGGTTCTGCTCAAACAGGCTATCCGGCGCATGCGCCTTGACGACCACAACACGCTGCTCAATATCAGCGCCGTCCAGCACCTCAAGCGTCACGCTCTCGTTCTGCGGGTGAAGCTCGCAACCGGCGTAGGAGCGGACGAAGCGGTCATCGCCGCCATGCACACCGTGGAAGTCGTTCTCAAAGTGCCACAGCGCGCGCGTGCTATCGTCGTTCGCGAACTCCTCGGCCGCGGGAGCGAAGTTGCCATCGTAGCGCACCACGTCGGAGATCCGCGCTTCGTCGAGGATCGCCTCGCAGGCGTCGCCCTCCGGCCACACTTTCGCCGCCATACGGCCGCCGAAGAACGCCTGCATCGGGATGCTGCGCTTGTCCTCATCGTGGATGCCCTGCCCCTGATACTCCTCCGGGCGGTTGGCCTGCAGCGTGCTCGGCCACGGCGCGTCGCCCGGGCCCTCCTCGGCGATCAGCTTGCCGTCCACGAAGAGTTGCAGGTGGGCGCGCGGGTGATTCCACGTCGCCGCGATGTGGTGCCACTGCCGGTCCTTCAGTTCGGCCGGCCCGCTGACCGTGTGCAGCTTCCGATTCGAATCCGCGATGCTGAACTCAAGCTGGTTGCCGCCCTCGGCGTCAAGCTTGCGCAGGCGCGACTGCAGGCGGTAGAGGTAGGCGTAGCCGGTGAAGAAGATGCGCTCGCGGCCGTCGTCGTAGTCCCATGTCGGCCGACACCAGAACTCGAGCGTCCCGCGCTCGAGCCCCCAGTGCACGGCTTGCGGGCCGTGATCCCCGGCGCCGGTGGTCATCGTCGCCTCCGAGCCGCCGTTAAAGCCGAGGCGGCGCTGCCGGGTGAAGTGAAAGGCACGATTGAGTGGAGCGGTCGGGATGACTCCCGCCACGAAGCCCGCGTTGGAGGCCTCCGGCCACGGCCAGCGTTCACCGGGCCTGAGGACCATCCGGTCCAGCCACACAGTGAATGCGCTCTCGGGGCCGAGGATCTGCTGCCGCGAATCGGCATCCAACACGATGCAGCGCAGGCGCACCTGCACCTCGGCGGTGGCCGCCTCTTCATTGAACCGCCCTCGCTGGTTGAACTGAACAAGCTGACCCTCAGCAAGCTCAAGCGTCAGCCAGCGTGGCTGGACGGCACACTCGGGAATGAGACTGCCATCCGCGCGGAATTGCTGGATCAAGATGCTGACGGGCAGGCCGTACGTGGCATGCTCGGCGAGCAGATCGCACTCAAAGACCATCTCCTGGCCCGCGTAGTCACCAAGATCAATCTTCTGAGAGAGCACGACCGTCCGCTCGGTGTTCTCCTCCCCCGGCTGACGCGCCGGGGCGGTGATCTTCAGTGACCTCTCTCCGGTGGTGTGCTCGAAGCTCCCGATGGAGGCAAACTCGGCATGCGACACGCTCCAGTCGGCGGGCGCTCCGTCTGCCTCCGACTCAAAGCCGGGGTTGCTGAGCAGATTCGCCGGAGGCAAACGATCTGCCGCATATTGCGCCGGCTGCAGACCGCGGTCCTTCGTGTCGAAGTAGATGTCAAACCGCCCGATCCGCGTCTCATCGGGCTCGGCCATCCAGGCGAGATAGCCGCTCTCCTGTCGCGTCTCCGGGTCTACGTCCGCCCGGTAGACGGATGGCACCTGCACCGCCTCTCCGTCAGCGCCGGAGCCAACAACGCGCACCGAGGCGGGATCGAACTCGCCCTCAATGCCGGCGTTGTCCAGCAGCAGAGGCAGGTCGAGCGCGACCTCGACAGGCCTCGGCAGCGTGTTCTGATAGGGCGCTGGTCGTGTGACGGTGGTGCGGAAGCGCCAGCCGGAGTTCCACCAACCCGCGTTCCCCTGAGCGAACGCGACCTGGCAGCACAGCAGCGCGCAGACTATCAGCGGTAGCATCTTCATGCCCATGTTGGCACCTCTCAGCGACTGTAGGCCGGGAATGCGGCAGGTGGAGCATCCGGCGCTATTCTTCACGCCAGCGCAGAATCGGCTTGCGCGCCGCCGCTACTTCATCAACGCGCCGCACCGGCGTCTCATGGGGCGCCTCGTGCAGCAGATCGGGCCTGCCGGCGGCGTCCTGCGCGATCTCCTGCATCATCTCGATGAAGTAGTCCATCGCCGCCTTCGACTCCGTCTCGGTCGGCTCGATCATCAGCGCCTCTTCCACGATCAGCGGGAAGTACATCGTCGGCGGGTGGATGCCGTAGTCGAGCAGGCGCTTGGCGACGTCCGCGGCACGGATGCCGGTCGCGTTCTTCAGCGTCTTCGCCGAGAGCACGCACTCATGCATGCAGACGCCCGGGTAGGGCAGGTCCCACGTCTCCTGCAGCGACGCGCGGATGTAGTTGGCGGCAAGCACCGCATCGCGCGCGACCTGCCGCAGGCCCTCGCCCCCGTTGGCCTGGATGTACGCCCACGCCCGCACCGCCACGAGGAAGTTGCCGAACCACGCCTGCACTTTGCCGATGCTCTCAGGGCGGTCCCAGTCCCAGGCGAGCGCCCCGCCGCGCTCAACGATGCGCGGGCTCGGTAGGAACGGCTCCAGCTTCGCCACGACGCCGATCGGCCCTGCCCCGGGCCCGCCACCACCGTGCGGCGTGGAGAAGGTCTTGTGCAGGTTCACATGCACGGCATCAAAGCCCATGTCGCCGGGGCGAGCATGCCCGAGCAGCGCGTTCATGTTCGCGCCGTCGCAGTAGACCAGCCCTCCCGCCTCGTGAACCATCGCATTGACCTCCAGCACCCGCGTCTCAAAAAGGCCTAGGGTGCTGGGGTTGGTCAGCATCAGCGCCGCGACATCGTCGCCGAGCGCGTCGGCAAGCGCCTCGGGAGCAACCCGCCCGTCCTCGCCAGACTTGAGCACCGTGACATCCCAGCCGCAGCGGGCGACCGACGCGGGGTTGGTGCCATGCGCGGTGTCCGGCACGATGACGCGCGTGCGTTTCGTGTCGCCGCGCGAGTCATGCCATGCGCGGAACACGCGCAGCGAGGTGAACTCCCCGGCCGCACCTGCAGGCGGCTGGAGTGACACCGCGTCCATGCCGAGGATCTGCGCCAGCCACGTCTCAAGCTCGCGCATCAGCCGCAGCGCACCCTGCGCACATTCATCGGGCGCAGACGGGTGCAGCCGCGAGAAGCCTGCCGCGCCCGCTATCTCCTCGTGCACCTTCGGGTTGTACTTCATCGTGCAGGAGCCGAGAGGGTAGAAGTTCGCGTCCACGTTGAAGTTCTGCCCAGCAAGCCGAGCGTAGTGGCGCGCGATCTCCGGCTCACTAAGCTCCGGCAGCCTCGGCGCCTCCGCGCGAAGCTGATCGGCGGGCAGAAACTCCTCGGCGGCCATCGCCGCCGACGGCATCTGCGTGCATCGCTTGCCGGGTTGCGACTTATCAAACAGAGTCGGTTGGGCCATCACTTCTCCTCCAACTCAAGCGCGTTCATCGCGTCAACCACTGCCTCCACCTCAGCGACCGTCCGGCGCTCCGTGGTCGCCAGCAGCAGGCAGTCGCCAAGTTCATCAAAGTCGCGGGCCAGCGACGGCCCCACGAGGTAGCCTTGCGCACAAAGCTCCCGCACGACCGCGTCCGCCTGCGCCGGCACCCGCAGCACGAACTCGTTGAGGAACGCACCGCCGAAGCGCGGCTCTAAGCCCGCTGCGTTGAGCAGGTCACGAAGCTGATGCGCCCGCTCCGCCCCCAGCAGCGCCACCTCGCGCAGGCCCTCAGGCCCCATCGCGGCCATGTACACCGCCGCCGCCAGCGCGCACAGCCCCTGGTTCGTGCAGATGTTGCTGGTCGCGCGATCGCGGCGGATGTGCTGCTCGCGCGTCTGAAGCGTCAGGCAGTAGGCCGTCTCGCCGGCCGCGTCTACCGTCCGGCCCACCACGCGCCCGGGCATCTGCCGCAGGTACTCCTCGCGGCACGCGAAGATGCCCAGCAGCGGCCCGCCGTAGCCCGGCGGCAGCCCAAGCGGCTGCCCCTCGCCCACCACGAGGTCCGCGTCATACTCTCCCGGCGGCTTCAGCAGCACCAGCGACGTCGGCTCCACCATCGCGGTGAAGAGCGCGCCTGCCTCACGCGCGAGCGACGCAGCCTCCGGCATCTGCTCGAGCACGCCGAAGTAGTTCGGCTGCTGCAGCGCCACGCAGGCCACGCTGTCATCCAGCATCTCCGCCAGCGCCGCAAGGTCCGTCTGCCCCGTCGCGTCATCCCACGGCGCCAGCGCGATCTCGATGCCGCCGGCGCTGCAGTAGGTCTCCGCCGCCTGCCGGGCTACCGGTGAGAGTGCTCCGGCAATGACCACGCGCTTGCGGTGCGTGACATCCGCCGCGAGCAGCACCGCCTCGCCGAGAGCCGTCGCGCCATCGTAGAGCGACGCATTGGCGCTGTGCATCCCGGTCAGCTCGCAGATCATCGTCTGGTACTCGAAGATCGCCTGCAGAGTGCCCTGCGATGCCTCCGGCTGATAGGGGGTGTAAGGCGTGAGGAACTCCGGCCTGCTAATGACGTTTCGCACGATCGCGGGGATGAAGTGATCGTAGATACCGCCTCCCGCGAAGCAGGTCAGCTCGTCGAGCGAGGCGTTCTGCCCCGCGAGATCCGCCGCTCGCGCGACAAGCTCCATCTCCGTCAGCGGCGCCGGAAGGTCGGGCATGGCGGTCTCGCGCAGCCCAGCGGGAATATCAGCGAACAGCGCGTCTACCGACTCGGCCCCGAGCGCCTCGAGCATCTCCCGCCGATCGCGCTCAGAGTGTGGCTGCCAGGCCATGTCAGGCCTCCTTCTCGCAGTGCTCCGCGTAGGCGGCGGCGTCCATCAGCCCGTCAAGCTGCGAGAGATCGGCGGGGGCGATGACCAGCAGCCATCCCGCCTCCCATGGGTCATCGGCCAGGGCGTCGAGGTCGTCCATCATTGCTTCGTTGACCTCGGTGATTTCGCCGGTGACGGGCGAGATGAGCTCCCCGACGGCCTTGACACTCTCGATCTCGCCGAAGGGCACGCCCTGCTCCACCGCCGTGCCCTCCTCGGGCAGATCGAGGTAGATGATGTCGCCGAGCTGCTCCAGCGCGAAGCTTGTCAGCCCAACTCGCACAACGTCGCCTTCGGCCTTCGCCCACTCATGCGTCTGCGCATACTTGCGATCCTCGGGAAAGTCCATTCATGTGCCTCCTGTCTTGAATTGACTGCATCAACTTCGCTGCGGAAAGCGCGGAAGAACCGTCGCCGCTTCATAGATCGGAAGCTGGTCTCCCGGCATGAGCGCCGCGGCATCGCTCAGATCCGCCGAGCGCTCAAGGTGTCGCGCGGGATAGAGCAGTAACTCGCCGCCCTCTCGCGCCACTTTGCGGTCCACCCATGCAAGGCCCACCTGACCATCGCCGACGGCCGCACAACTGCTGACCCAGCCGACCATCTGCCCCCGGCGCGACCCGGCGATGTCATCGCCGCGGACGGCCCGCGCACGATCGCTGTCAAGCTCAAAGCGCACTATCTCGAAGATCCGCTGCTCCTCGCGTTCGGCCAGCGCAGCGCGTCCGACGAAGAAACCACGGTCCATCTCCACGAAGCGCGCGTAGCCGCCGCCCTGCGGCGTAATCTCATGCGGCCCGGCCAGTTCGTGCCCGAAGAGGGGCAGGCCGGCCTCGATGCGCAGCGAATCACGCGCGGCGAGGCCGGCGGGCCGCACTCCGGCAGCCTCGCCCGCGGTGAGAATCTCCCGCCATACCCGCGGGGCCTCATCTGCGGCGACGAACACCTCGTAGCCGACTGCTTCCCCCGTGTAGCCGGTGCGTGAGACGATCGCAGGAACACCAAGCAGCGTCGCCTCCATCACCGCCAGGCGCGGCAGCTTCATGAACTCCGCCTGCGGCTCGATCATCTCCGCCAGCACATTCGCCGACGCCGGCCCCTGCAGGGCCATGCCGCAGAGACGCTCGCCGCCGAGGTCGGCAGCCGTGAGATCGCGGAGCGTCATGTCGAACTTGCGGCCACTGCCGGGAACGGACGCATCGAGCGCAGTCTCGCCTGAGGCCAGCCCGCTGAGCCACTGCCACACGTGCGCGCTGTTTGCGGCGTTCACCACGGCGAGAAAGCGTTCGGCGCCGAGGCGGTAGACGATGATGTCATCGACCGGGAGGCCGTCGTGCGCGAGGACGAATGTGTAGCGGCATCTGCCGAGCTTGAGGCCCGACATTGTCCCCGTTGTCGCGACATCGAGGAACTCGCCCGCCTCCGCACCGGCAACCTCGATCACGCCCATGTGCCCGATGTCGAAGAGACCCGCCGCCTTGCGAACCGCCGCGTGCTCCTCGGAGGCCCCTGCATACCAGACCGGCATCTCCCAGCCGGCGAAGTCGGCGAATCGCGCCCCCAGCTTCCGATGCTCGTCGATCAACGGTGTAACTCGCGGCTCTTCCCCCGTCGCTTCATTCATGTCAGGCACCACCGTGCAGTTGTCTCATTGTGCTGATGAATACGCCTTCGGAGCGGTAAATCCTCCACCCGATTACGCCGGCGCTACTGTGCCGCCTCAGGGTCCAGCCTGCTCACGCGGAGGTCATCGAAGTAGGTCCCTCCGCCTCCAAGCTGGCTGCCCTCGATTCCGAGCGTGACGACCATCCTGCTCGCGCCCGATGGCACGGCCACCCGCGCGGTCAGCTCCTCCCAGGCGCCGCTCTCCTCGGCGCTTGCCGCCACCGTGATGCGCGGATCGGTCGTCCAGCCGCCCTCGCCCTGCCACGCCACCATGAGGTGTGGTCGCACGTCTCCCGCGTCATCTCGCTCCCACAGGCGGGTCGCGAAAACCTGCACACGATACCGCTCCCCCGGCTTCACGTCAAATGTGCGCAGAATGCTCGCCTGTACCTCGTTACGCTCGATGCCGATGCAGCGTTCGCCGCTGCGCGCCAGGCGATCCGTCCAGACGAAGTTCGCGGGTCGCCCGGTGTAGCTCCATACCCCGTAGCCCTCCGGCAGATTCTCCCGCTGCTCCCACCGGAACTGATCCGCCACGCCCGCATCAAGCGCAGCCTGCTCCCCCTCGCGCGCCTCGAAGTCGTCCTCCAGCACAGACAGCGGGTCGTTCATGTCGTGCGCCAGCAGGTACCTCTGCGTCGCGATCATGTCCGCAATACGCTCTTCTGCCGCCACCGCCTCAGCTACAGTGCGCCAGAATCCATCCGCGCCATCAACCTGCGCCGAGACTCGCTCGAAGGCCGCCTCAATCGCGTTCTCCGCCTGCGGGATCGTCTGCACCAGCGTTCCGGGCTCAGCATAATGCCGCGCGACGTAGAAGTCGTAGTACTCCTGCGACGGGTAGAGGCTGACGTCGAGCACGCGCGCATCCCACTGCGCCTTCTCCGCGAGTTGCCGGGATATCTCGCGCGCAACCTCAACGGTCTTCTCCGCGTCCGTCCGGTCGCGCATACGCATCTCCGCCAGTTCGCCGGCCAGCACGTGAATGGCTATCCAGCAGCGGACGTGGCTGTACGCATCGGCGACCATCCGCACCCGCGCCTTCAAGTCCTCATCCTGCGCCGCCGCCGTGGCCTCCGCGATCCGCGCGTCCATCTGCTGCAGGTCCGCCATCTCCCACTCGCCGAAGCCGCCTCGGCGGAAGCCGTCCATGAAGTTCAGCGGGTCGCTGCGCCTGCGGTAGACGTCCTCGATGCGCTGGAAGAACTGCGCCATCGGCTCCGCTGCCTCGGCGTAGAGGCCGCCGAAGTAGTCGTCAAGCAGCGCGTCAACGTCCTGATCGGCGTCCCACAGAAGCTCCAGCAGCACGTACGTCTTAGGCCCATCAAGCGGCCAGAAGGGCGACATCTCCGCGGAGAAGCTGCGGATCTGATACCGATCCACCAGCGTCTTCACGTACTCGCCGAGCACATGCGGGTAGTGCCGGGGCTCGAGTATCTGCCGGCCGTAGAGGTACTCGTAGACGCCGATCTGCCGCGCGGCCTGAGACCACTCCTCCACGCGCTGCAGCATGTCCGCGCCGCCGGTGAGCCGCACGTAGATGTTCTCCCGCAGGCGCTCCCGCGTGGGCGGATGGAACGCGCCGCCGTACGCGTGGAAGCCGAGCAGCTTGCCCGGAAATGCCGCGCCGAGTTCATCGGCGCATTCGTTGTAAAAGCGCGCGTAGCGGTCGCTCATGTCGCGCCTGCCATCCCTCACGCGATCGAGGGCCATGCACTCGTCGCAGAGGCAGTCGCCGCCGCCGTCGTTCACACCGAGGGAGAAGACTTCACTGTGCGGGTTCTGCGCGAAGTGCTCCTGCGCGAGGCCCACGACCAGCACAGGCAGCTCGGGATTGCTCACGCAGGGCTGCCACGGGAAGCGCGCTCCAAGCGGCACCCGGCGCTCACCGTTGACCAGCGGGTAGTACTCCGGATGCTCCTCACCGTACTGCTCGGGCGGGATCAGCCTGTGCATGTTGTGCCCGGCCCAGTGATAGCGCCGGAAGTGCTTCGCCTTCAGGTTGTCTATGTCAATAGGCCGAACCCATGCAGAGGGAACGGACGGCTCGCTCCTGATGTCCAGCCCATCGAGGACGATCTGCTCCCGCCGCGGCACGACCTCCCCCAGCGGTCCGGGCATGTACCAGCGTACGCCGCAGACGCGCCCCAGGAAGTCGTACACGCCGAAGCCGGTGCCGAGATTCTCCCCGCCGACGATTACGAGGTTCTCCGCGTCAATCAGTTTGATGATGTACCCGTCGCGGAAAAGCCCGGTGGAGCCGAGACCCTGCTGCTCAACGTAGGGGCTCGAACCAACGTGAATCCTCAGCCCGGCGATGCCCTCGGCTGACGTGGCGACCGGCACTTCGTGTCCGGTGATCTCCTCGAGGTACCGTGCGAGGTCACGAGCGGCGGCAGCATCCGACCGAGAGAGATCCGGCCCCGCTACCACCGTGGCGCTATTGCTCCGGCCACCTGCTATGAAGGCTCCGTCCTGCGCTCCCGCAGAGACAAGGGACAGCATCAGCATCGTAACAGGAGCAAGAGCGCGCCACATCGGCCTCACCGCACGTCCCCTTCGCCGGCGACCGTACGCAGACCTTCGGCGGGCCGCCGCCGATCAGGCGGTTGGCGTAGCTCCGGCAGCCTCCCCGATACCTTCAAGCTCCGAGGTGCAGTTCGGGCAGCGGATTGCGGCATCAGGGATGCTTGTCTGGCAGAAGGGACAGGCCTTCTCCGTTGCCTCCTCGACCGCTTCCTCCTGCCGCCGCATGCGGTTGACAGCCTTGACGAGGAGAAATACCGCAAAGGCCACGATCAGGAAGTTCAGGAGGGTGTTGAGGAATATGCCGTAGCGGATCACCGGCGCCCCCGCAGCATTTGCTGCCTCCAGCGACGGCCACTCCTGTCCGGAGAGGTTGATGTAAAGGTCCGCGAAATCTACGCTTCCGAGCAGCAGACCGACCGGGGGCATGATGACATCCGCCACGAGGGAGGCGACAACACCTCCGAATGCGGCGCCGATGATGATACCCACCGCCATGTCGATCATGTTTCCCCGCGCTACGAACTCCCTGAACTCCTTGAGCATCCTCAGGACTCCCTTCGGGATTCGTGTTTTGCTGCCGATGGATGCACCGACCTACGCCGCCACCTCACCGCCCGTCTGACTCGTGTACAGAGCGTGGTATGCCCCGCGTGCCTCCAACAACTCTTCGTGTGTGCCGCGTTCGACGATCCGGCCATGCTCGATCACGAGGATGCAGTCGGCGCGGCGGATGGTGCTGAGGCGGTGGGCGATCACAAAGCTGGTTCGGCCCTCCATGATACGCTCCATCGCCTCCTGGATGTGCGCCTCGGTGCGCGAGTCGACGCTGCTGGTCGCCTCATCAAGGATCAATATCGCCGGATCGGCGAGGATTGCTCGCGCGATTGCGAGAAGCTGCCGCTGGCCCTCGCTGAGCGTGCCACCCGCCTCCGACAGCGGCGTGTCGTATCCGTGAGGCAGGCGTGTGATGAAGGTGTGCGCGTTCGCCAGCCGCGCCGCTTCCTCGACCTCCTCGTCGGTAGCATCGAGGCGTCCGTAGCGGATATTCTCCCGGACGGTTCCCGCAAAGAGGAAAGTATCCTGCAGCACGATCCCCAGGGCGTTGCGCAGATCATCCGCGCGCACGTCGCGGATGTCATGCCCATCCACGCTGATGCGCCCGCTATCTATGTCATAAAAGCGCGTCAACAGGTTAATGATCGTCGTCTTCCCCGCTCCTGTCGGCCCCACGAGTGCAATCGTCTGCCCCGGCCGGGCATCAAAGCTCACATCGCGCAGCACCGGCTCAGCCGGATCATACCCGAAGTTCACGCCGTCGAACACAACATGCCCGCGCACCTCCGTCAACGGCGTTGCGTCCGGCGCGTCGGTTATCTCCGGCACCTCGTCCATGATGGCGAAGACGCGCTCGGCGCCCGCGATCGCCGACTGGAGGGATGCGTAGAGCATCGCGATCTCGTTGAGAGGGCGGGAGAAGTTGCGCGCGTAGTTGATGAAGGCCGCCACTATGCCGATGGTGGTCCAGTCGCGCAGCACCATCCAGCCGCCGATGCCCGCCAGCAGCGCGAAGGTCATGTTCCGCACCAACCCCATCGAGGGCCCCATCAGCCCGCCGAAGATCCCCGCCGCCGTGCCGGAGGCCCGAAGCGCGATGTTCGCGTCATCGAACTCGGCAATTGCGGTGCCCTCGCGGCGGCATACCTTCACCACCTGCTGTCCACTGACGGTCTCCTCGATGATCCCGTTGAGCCGCCCGAGGTCGCGCTGCCGGTCGCGATAGTGTATGCGCGCGCCGTTGGCGACAAAACGCGTGATCGCGAAGGTCAGCGGCAGCGTCACCAGCACCACCAGCGCCAGTTGCCAGCTAAGCAAGAACATGGCCACGAGCGACCCGGTGACCGAGAGCGCGCTGCCGATCAGGCGTGTCACCGTATCCCCAAGTGTCGCGCCGATAGTCTCGGTGTCGTTGGTCAGGCGGCTCATCAGCTCGCCGTGAGGGTACCGGTCGAAGAAGCGTAGCGAGAGCACCTGCAGGCGGTCGAAAAGGTCTCGGCGCAGATCGCGCAGGCTCCCCTGCGCGACGTGGATCATCAGCACGCTCTGGCCCCAGACGCCGACATCGGCGACCACATAGGCCCCTGTCATCAGCAGCACAATGCGCAGCAGTCTACCCACGTCGCCGGGGATGATGCCCTCGTCAATCGCCAGTCCGGTGAGGTAGGGCGTGAGCAGCGACAGGCCGCTGGAGAGCACCACCAGCGCCGTCACCGCGACGAGCTTCCAGCGGTAGCGTCCGAGATAGCCCACGATGCGGCGCAGCACCGCCGGGATGTTCTCGGCCGACTGCACCTCCGCGGCGATGCCCATCCCGGGCCCACCTCGGCGGCGCCCGAACGGTGACATGCGGTCGGCGACCTGCTGCTGGCGCTGCTCAGACATTAGACGGCTACCTCCTGCGTGCCAAGCTGCGACGCAACGATCTCGCGGTAGATGGGGCTGCTCGCGAGCAACTCAGTGTGCGTCCCCTCGGCGGCGATAGTGCCGCGATCGAGCACGAGGATGCGATCGGCGCTGAGGATGCTGCCGACGCGGTGGGTAATGACGAGCCGGGTGCCCGCTCCCGGCCAGTCGCGGAGCGCCTCCACGATCGCGGCCTCGGTGGTGGCGTCAACCGCGCTGGTGCAGTCGTCCATGATGAGGATCGCGGGCTCGCAGATGAGCGCGCGGGCGATGGCGAGGCGCTGCTTCTGCCCGCCGGAGAGGTTCACCCCGCGCTGGCCGACCAGCGTGTCGTAGCCCTCCGGCAGCGAGGCGACGAAGTCATGTGCCTGCGCCACTCGCGCGGCGGCTTCCACCTGCTGGTCCGTCGCGTCAGGGCAAGCATAGCGGATGTTGTCGCGGATTGTGCCAGTGAACAGCACCGTCTCCTGCAGCACCGTGGCTGTCACCCTCCGCAGGTCCTCCTGCCGCAGCGCTCGCACATCCCGCCCCTCGAGCAGCACGCGACCCTCGGTGGCGTCGTAGAAGCGCGGGATCAGATGCACCAGCGTTGACTTGCCCGAACCCGTCGCGCCGATGATCGCCACCGTCTCCCCGGGCTCGATCTCGAACGAGACATCTCGCAACACCGGTTCCCCCCCGTTGCCGTCGTAGCTGAAGGTTACGTCTTCGAAGCGAATGCTACCCCGCACCTCGGGGAGATCGCCCGCATCCGGCGCGTCCTGCACGGAGGGCTCCGTGTCAAGCACCTCCAGGACGCGTTCGGCTGAGGCGTCGGCGCGGCTGATGCGCATCACCAGCATCCCTACCATCATCAGCGACGCCATCATCTGCATGAGGTAGTTGATGAACGCCAGGATCTGCCCCACCTGCACAACGCCCTCCTGCACCAACAGCCCGCCCCACCACAGCACCCCGACGGTGCCGATGTTGATCAGAAACATCATGATCGGCATGATCGTCGCGACCATCACCGATGCGCGCACCGTGGCTCGCATGTATTCGTCGTTGGCCCGGCCGAAGCGCGATACCTCGTGCGCCGACCGCACAAAGGCCTTGATGATACGCACCCCCGCGAGGTTCTCCAGCATCGTGACGTTCACCCGGTCGAGCCGGTCCTGCACGATGGAGAAGAGCCTCTGCGCGCGACCCGTGACGATAGTGAAGGTGGCGATCAGCAGCGGGCTGAGGGCAAAGATCAGCAGCGAGAGACTGGGCGAGGTCACGACCGCCATAATCAGGCTGCCTACCACCAGCAGAGGCGCGCGCACGAGGATGCGCAGCAGCATCGCCGCCGCCTCCTGCACCTGATCGACATCGTTAGTCAGCCGGGTGACGAGGCGGCCTGTCTCCAGTCGTGACAGGTCGCTGAAAGATAGCTGCTGCACTCGCCGGAAGAGCCCCGCGCGAACGTCAGTGCCGAAGCTCTGAGCCGCCCGTGTGGCGTAGATCGTGCAGCCGATCCCGCCTATTGCGCCGACGATGGCCACAGCGATCATGAGCGCGAGCGTGTTCAGCACCACCGGCACGTCATTGTTGGCGATGCCTACATCCACGATAGTCTGCAGCAGGCGTGGCTGGGCAAGGTCCATCGCGACCTCCAGCGCCATCAGCGCAGGGGCCACGATCGCCCATACCCGGTAGGGAGCCATGAACTTGATCAGGCGGCGCAGCGACTTCACGCGGCAAACACCTCGACGATCCTACAGAAAAATGATTGCGATTCAGCTTCGGCGCGGCGCTTACTGCTCCTCGTCAGGCAGGGACAGGCGCAGATCCGGCTGGCTCTCCAGCAGGTCCCAGTGCTTGCGCGCATTCCCCGCCATCCGCTGCATGTAGTCAAGCACCCTGTCGCGCTCATCGGGGCCGAAGCCCTCCAGCAGCCGCTCCTCCCACGCCTCAAGCGCTCGCCGGATCTGCGGCTCCAGTGCCCGCGCCCGCTCGGTGAGCCGCACTCGCTTCACCCTGCGATCGGCCTCATCCGTCTCGCGGATCACCAACCCGGCGTCCTCCATCCGCACGATCGTCCGCGCCACCGTTGACTTGTCGATCAAGTGGCCATCCGCCAGCTCGTCCTGGCTCATCGCGTCATGGTGCAGCAGGCGCATAAGCAGCGGAAAGGCCACCTCGGGCAGGTCCAGCGCCTCGAGAAGAGTCGCGAAGAACTTGCGCGAGAAGCGGTGAACCATCCCCACCGACCGCCCCGGCGGGTACTGCCCCGATACCAGGCGCATGACCAGACCTCCAGTGAATACTAATTGCGGGCGCAACCGTTGCACTCGCATCTATCTTAGCAGAAACAAGTTGCGAACGCAACTACCTTTGTCCGCCAGGGTGCGACCGGATAATGTAGGTAATTGGAGCAGAAGAGGAGGTGTCACCCTTTCGGCTGGGAATCAGGATGGTTCCAGCCAACCCTGGTCAGCCAGAAAGGGTGACAGTAGTTGATTAGTGAT
>JAAYJW010000150.1 GCA_012522765.1 candidate division WS1 bacterium
AGGGTCGAACGTGGCAGTGAACCTGATCAAGACGAGGCCGACCCGTGGGTACGAGGCGGATCTCCACGGCCGCGGCCTGGAGCGGATCGTTGGTGCGACACTGAAGGGCCGCTCGCAGGTGGCCGCGGCCGTTGCCGACTGCGCCGGCTCAGTGCTGATGGCGGAGGGAGCGGCAGTGCTGCTGCCCGACAGCGGGGGGAACGCGGTGCGCGTCACGTCAAGCCTCGGTGGTGGGCTCGAGGAGACGTGGCAGGCGGGACCGGCGGCGGCGCAACTGCTCGAGCGCCCGGCACAGACCTCTGACGCATGGCGCGAGCCGTGGGCGGCGCTGCGCATGTACCTGACGGACCTGGGGATGCGCTCGTGGACGACGTTCCCGATGAAGCCGCAGGGGTGCCCCGACACGCTCGGGCTGCTGGTGGTGGGCGCGCGAGGCAGCGGCCGACCGTGCGGGCGGATGGACCGCATCCCCGCCCTCGCCGCCGCCGCTGCCGCGGCCCTTGCCGCGACGCCTGAGACCGAACGCACCGGAGCCCCGTGGCGCGCCGATGAGACGCTGGACCGGCTCGAGACGCTGGGCAAGCTCATCTTCGGCGTCTCGCACAGCCTCGGCAACATCCTCGGCAGCATGATGGCCAACCTGCATCTGCTCCGGCTCGAGGAGGACGGCGCCACCTCTGCAGACCTGCTGGATCGGCTGGAGCACTCCACCGGGGATGGCATAAAGCTGATGCGCGCGCTGCAGTCGTGGACGACGCCTCCCGGAGTCGCGAGGCAGGAGCGGGTGGACCTGAGCGCGATGGCGGCGAAGACCGCCTGGTTCATGGACGAGCTATGCCGCCGATGGCCCGGCTCAGAGGGCGTGCGCGTGGACTCGTGCCTGGCGGAGAGCTGCGTCACGTGGGGCAACCGCGGGATGTTGCGCGAGTGTCTTTTGAACCTTGTGCTCAACGCCGTGCAGGCAGTCGGTCATCGTGGGCGCATCACGATCCGCACCGTCGCCGCCGGGGAGATCGGTGAGGTGCGGGTGTCCGACGATGGACCGGGGATGTCGCGGGAGGTGCAGCGACGTGCCGCGGAGCCGTTCTTCACCACCAGTCCTGCTGAGCGCGAGGGGCTGGGGCTTGCTGTTGCGCGTGGGATCGCTGTTGCCCATCGCGGCTCGCTGACCTTCGGGCGCGGCGAGCTTGGTGGCACAGAAGTTGCTGTTCGTCTGCCGCGGGAGGCGACTGCAAGCGAGTCGCTCGCGGCGATGGTAAACGCGGTGCCGGTACCGGCCGCATCGGTCATGAAAGGGGCAGCGTGATGAACAGAGCACTCTTCGCAGGGCTGTCGGGGACGGCGGCATTTCAGAGCCGTCTTGACGTGGTAGGTCACAACATCGCCAACGCGAACACCATCGGTTACAAGCAGGGGCGCACGACCTTCCAGGACGCGCTGTACGAGACGCTCGACGGTGGGAGAGCCGGCAGCGAAAGCGGGCTCGGTGGGGCAAACCCCATCCAGGTGGGCAGCGGCGTCACGCTGGGCGGTGTTGCAATCCAGCACACGCAGGGATCGCTGGAGCGCACCGGCCAGCCACTCGACTGCGCGATCGAGGGCGCGGGGATGTTTGTGCTGAGCGATGGACAGGGCACCTTCTTCAGTCGCGACGGCGCCTTCGCGCTCGACGACACCAACACGCTCGTCGCCGGCACGAGCGGCTGCCGCGTGATGGGCTGGATGGCCTCGGGCGGCAGCGTGAGCACCACCGGGCCTGTGAGGGAACTGAGCTTTGAGATGGGGGAACTCGCCCCCCCGACGCCAACCGGCAACGCCGTTGTTCATGGCAACCTCAACTCAGGCGCCACGGTCGGGGACACAGTGTCAACGACGATCGGTGTGTACGACTCGCTGGGCGAACTGCACGAGGTCGCGCTCGCACTCACGAGCACGGCGGCCGGAGCATGGCAATGCACCGCGGCCTGCGAGGGCAGCACAGCGACGGGCACACTCGGGTTCGGTCCTACCGGCGCGCTCACCTCGGGCGGCACACTCAACCTGAGCGTAGCACTCACCGGCGGCGCGGCGACTCCGCAGGCGGTGGCGATTGATCTTTCCTCGATCACCTCGCTGGCGGAAAGCAGTTCCGTGGTAGTCGACTCGCAGGACGGAAGCCCTCCCGCGGCTCTCGTCTCAGTTGAGATGGGCGACGGCGGCATCGTCGAGGGCTACTACTCCGACGGGCGCACGAGGCCGCTGGCACAGATCGCGATGGCCAGCTTCGCGAACCCCGGGGGTCTGCGGCGCGCAGGCGGCAATCTCTACGTCGAAGCGCCCGCTTCAGGGGCCGCAGCGGTTGGCCCGGCCGATTCGGGCGGGCGTGGCAGCGTGGTGGCGGGCAGGCTGGAGATGTCGAACGTGGATCTCACGCGCGCCTTCGTGGACATGATCACCACCCAGCGCGGCTTCCAGGCATCCACGCGGGTGATTGCCACCGCAAACGAGATGCTCGACGACGTGGTGCGCCTCATCAGGACCTGATGCGGTGCTTCGCCGCCTCGCGCACCGCCGGTACGCTTCTTGCTGAGAGGAGAGCGCAATGATACGCCTCACGGCACTCAACGGCAGAGAGCTGGTCGTGAACGCGATGCTGGTCGAGCGCATCGAGGCGGTGCCTGACACCGTCATCACGCTCACGACCGGCAGCACCTGCGCGGTGCGCGAGAGCGTGGACGAAGTGATCGAGCGGGCCGTGGACTACCTGCGGTCCCTGCGCGATGCCGAGACCGGCGCAACCCCCGCCACCATCGCGCAGTATGCGCGGAACATTCGCTGAGCCGGGCAGCAGCTAAGGAGCGAACTGCAGGTGAACGTAGCGACGTTACTTGGGCTTGTGATCGCGCTGGGCTTCATCCTCGGTTCGGTGGTCGCCGAGGGTGGGCACCTGTCGGCGCTTGTGAATCTCCCGGCCGCAATGATCGTCTTCGGCGGGACGCTCGGGGCGACCATCATGGGGCTGGGCATGGACGATGTCCGCCGGCTGCCGGCAGTCACGCGGATGGCTTTCATCGCCCGCGTGCCGGATCCGGTGGGGGTTTGCCGGAAGATGGTGGCGATGGCGCAGCTTGCCCGCCGCGATGGCTTCCTTGGACTTGAGCAGGAGATACCTGCGCTACAGGAGAGCAATCCGTTCCTCGCCAAGGCGCTGCAGATGGTCGCCGACGGCACGGCGCCGGAGACGGTGACTGAGGTCCTCTACACCGAGATGGACCAGCTCGTGGAGCGCCACCATCGCGGCGCGGCGATGCTCGAGACGATGGGCGGCCTGGCCCCGACACTCGGCGTCACCGGAACGGTCATGGGCCTCGTGCACATGATGGGGAGCATTGACGACCCGAGTGCGATGGGACCGGCGATCGCGGGAGCGTTCCTGGCGACGCTCTACGGGGTAGCGTCGGCCAACGTCGTCTTCTTGCCGCTGGGGAACAAGCTCAAGGCCATCAGCAACGTGGAGCGACACACCTGCGAGATCGTGATAGAAGCGGTCCGCGGCATCCAGCGCGGCGACAGCCCGATCCTGGTTGCGGAAGTGCTGAAGGCGTTCCTCCCGCCCGGTGCGCGGGCACAGCTTGACGAGGTGACAGGGCCGGGTGCCCACGTGCGGGGAGGCGGCCATGAGCAGGCGCAGGCGGCGTGACGACGGTAGCCATGCGAACGAGGAACGCTGGCTGATCACGTACGCGGACATGATCACGCTGCTGATGGCATTCTTCATCATGATGTATTCCATGTCCGTGGTTGACCTTCGCAAGTTCGAGGACCTGAGCGGGGCGATG
>JAAYJW010000011.1 GCA_012522765.1 candidate division WS1 bacterium
GAACTCCCTGCGTCGCCCTCACGGGCACCGCAGGGAGCGGCCCCTCCTACGACAACAATGCACCGCCGTCGCGGTTCGCAAAACTCATCCAGGCCGCACGATGCATGGCTCCCGCCCTCGCGGTGCCGTTACCACCGCTCCTGCCTTCGGTCGTCACCTCATGAGCCGTTTCCTGTGCCGTTGCCTGCTGGCGGCGAAGCCGCCATCCTGTCCGGCGCGTCAGCGCCGGAATCCTGTTAGACACGCCGTCGCCGTTGTCGTCGCCTTTGCCTTCAGCGCTCGTCTCCGGTATCATGTACGCGCCCTGATCCCCCGCAGAGGCGCCCCCACAGGCGCCCGCGTTTCATTTCTCGGAGGTCCAACATGTCCAGCGACAAAGTTCGTCTCGGCGTCATCGGCCTCGGCGGCCGCGGACGCTACTTCGCCCGCGCCTATGACAAGCACCCGGAAGCAGAACTGGTCGCCGTGGCGGATCCCAACCCCGCCGCACTCGACAAGGTCCGCCCGCTCTTTGGCGATCGCATTGACTACTACACCGACCTCGACGAGTTCCTCGCGCGCGAGGACATGCCGTCGGTAGTCGTCGCCTCGCCCGACTTCGCCCACCGCGACAACGCGGTCCAGTGCTTCGAGTACGGCAAGAACGTGCTGCTCGAGAAGCCGATCGCGCAGTCGGTCGAGCACTCCGATGACATCATTCGCGCGTGGAACGAGGCGCAGACCGTCCTCTGTGTCGGCCTCGAGCTGCGCTACTCGGCGATCTTCGTTGCGATGCGCGATATCATTGACCGGGGGCTCATCGGCGAGATCATGACCGGCATCGCCGTGGACAACGTCTCGGTCGGCGGCAACTACTTCTACCACGACCAGCAGCGGCTGAAGAGCTACACCGTCTCGCTGCTCATGCAGAAGGGCGTCCATACGATCGATCTGATGAACTGGTTCATGGACGCGGGGATGCCCACGAAGGTCTACGCCACAGGTTCGCTGGCCTACTACGGAGGCAGCGCGCCGAACACCCTGCGCTGCCGCGACTGCGAGAAGGCGCGCGAGTGCCCGTTCTATGTCAGCCACGAGCGCTTCCAGATGGACTACGACATGACCGTCGAGAAAGAAGACATCTGTGTCTTCGCCGAGGACGCCGACGTGAATGACAACTCGCAGGTCATTGTTACCTACGAGAGCGGCAAGAGCGCGGTGTACACCGAGAACCACTTCACCCCCGAGTACACCCGCGATTTCTGGTTCACCGGCGACGTCGGGAAGATGTACGCGCAGTACAACAACGAGTGCAACTTCCTCATCCGCAACCAGTACCGCCACACCGATCACGTTGACGAGTGGCATCCGCGGTCGAGCGGCGGCGGGCATGGTGGAGGCGATCCGAAGATCCAGCAGGCGTTCCTCGACTGGGTGCGCGACCCGGAGAAGATGGACATCCAGATGAGCCTTGACGCCCGCCATGCCACCTGCATCGGCGCGGCAGCGGAAGTCTCAATCGAGACCGGCATGCCGGTGGAGATCCCACCGCCGCCGCAGGCCAGCTTCTGAGGCATGCAGGACCGGCGGCGCCCTCCGGCGAACCGCCTCGTGTTTGCAGTGCCGGCATCAATGACACAGGGAGACGAAAGCCCATGCGCAAAGAGTCACTGCAGTTTCTCAAGGACCTGATCGCCGCACCCTCGCCCTCGGGCTTCGAGCAGCCCGCACAGCGCGTGGTGCGCGCGCGGATGGAGCAGTATGCCGACGAGATCATCACCGATGTGCACGGCAACGTGCGCTGCGTGAAGAACCCGGACCACCCGCTGCGCGTGATGCTCGCGGGGCACGTGGACCAGATCGGCTTCATCGTGCGCTACATCAACGATGAGGGCTATCTCTACTTCGCCCCGATCGGGGGCATCGACCCGAGCATCGTGGTCGGCACGCGCGTGACGATCCACAGCAAGAACGGTCCCGTGCCGGGCGTCATTGGCCGCACGGCGATCCATCTGCTCAAGCCCGAGGAGCGGGGCAAGCAGATCGACATGGAGAAGCTCTTCATTGACATCGGCGCGAAGGACCGCGAGGCCGCTGAGAAGCTTGTGGCTGTCGCCGATCCGATCACCTTCGCGGTCGAGTTCCAGGAGCTTGACGGCGATATCTGCGCCGCCGCAGGCTTTGATGACAAGATGGGGACATTCGTGGTGATGGAGGCGCTGCGGCTCCTTGCGGAGCGGAAGATTGACTGCAGCGTCCATGCTGTCGCCACCGTGCAGGAGGAGATCGGCCTGCGCGGCGCCCAGACAAGCTGCTACTGCATAGACCCGGCGGTCGGTATCGCGGTGGACGTCACGCATGCCAGCGACTACCCCGGCTGCGACAAGACCAAGCAGGGCGATGTGAAGCTTGGCGGAGGTCCGGTGATCGCTCGCGGGCCGAACATCAACCCGGTTCTCGGCGAGATGCTGCAGCGGGTGGCGGAGGATAAGAAGATTCCGCATCACGTGGAGGCCGCCGCACGCGGCACCGGCACTGATGCGAACGTCATGCAGCTTTCCCGCCGCGGAGTGGCGACCGCGCTTGTGAGCGTGCCGAACCGCTACATGCACACGGCGGTGGAGGTCCTGAGCCTCTCAGACCTGGAGAACACAGCGAAGCTTGTGGCCGAGACCATCGCGAAGATCAACGAGGACCTCGACTTCACGCCGATGTAGGGGGCCTCACCCCCGCAGTTTGCTGCGGAAACTGGCCCCCTCTCCCGCCACGTGCTCGCTCCGCGAGCTACGGGGGAGGGGGCAGCCGTTGGCGGTCGGACGACAACGACTGAACGAAAACGGCACAGGTCGGCACGGGGGCCGACCTCTCCAACGGCAACGGCATACAACAACGACAGCGTCGCTTCGCGCCGCCCCTCGCGAGGGCGCGAGGCGCCACAAACAGCAACGGCTGACAGGCAGGAATGCCTGTCCTACTTACGACCCTTCGCGACCTAAGTCCCGGAGTCCAGGCGCCCTCGCCTGGACGCGTTCTGCGCAACACTTGCTCCGCAACCAGACAGCCTGGCAGCCAGAGATCGCCCGAGCAGCTTGACAAGCAATACGGTCGCTCTCCCGCCCACTTTGCGAAGCGAAGTGAAGGGGGAGGGGGCAGTCGTTCGACGGCAACGACCTTACGACAACGGCACAGGTCGGCGCGGGGGCCGACCTCTCCAACGGCAACGGCATACGACAACGACA
>JAAYJW010000151.1 GCA_012522765.1 candidate division WS1 bacterium
CGTGAGCCGCTGGTGCTTGCGTCGGCCTCTCCGAGGCGGGCGGAACTGCTCCGGCAGGTGGGTATTGCCTTCGAGATCATCATCTCGGACGCGGCGGAAGATGCATGGGAGCCTGAGGCGGCGCCTGCGGCCATAGCGGTCGAGCATGCGCGGCGGAAGGCGCTTGTCATCTCGGCGCGAATGCCGCGCCGTCTGGTTCTGGGCGCGGATACAGTCGTGGTGCTTGACGGTCACGTTCTGGGCAAGCCGCAGGATGAAGAGGACGCCGCCCGCATGCTGAAGGCGCTGTCGGGGCGCAGTCACGACGTCATTACCGGCGTGGCACTTGCCCTCGACGCGGGATCGGGCGCGGCGGTCGTTGACGAGGCACACGCCGTCACTGAGGTCGTTTTCAGAGAGCTTTCCGATGAAGAAGTCCATCAGTATGTCCTGACCGGCGAGCCGATGGACAAGGCAGGAGCGTACGGGATTCAGGGGTGTGGCGCACTTCTGGTGCGGGAGATAAAGGGCTGCTATTCTAACGTGGTCGGGCTGCCGCTGAGCAGGACGTGGGAGATGCTGCGGGCGGCGTGGGACGACCGGATCTGATTTCCATGGATCGCATCAAAAGACAGGGGGCGCAAACCGTAGAGCAGTACGATGTCCCTGAAGAGAATCTGTATGAGCCGGAGGACAGGCGACGCGGCGGTTCCGTTCTGCGACCCGCCGCGCTGCTTCCTCACCGTACCTTCGCCGGACTGGCGCGGACCTTCGGCCGCATCTTCGGCCGGTTGTCGCGCGACCTTGGGATTGACCTCGGGACCGCGAACACCCTCGTCCATGTGAAGGGCCGCGGCATCATGCTGCGTGAGCCGTCGGTGGTGGCGGTGGATACCGTCACACACCAGGTGCTCGCCGTCGGTGACGATGCCAAGCGCATGGTCGGACGCACACCGGCGCAGATCCGGGCTGTGCGGCCGCTACGTGACGGCGTCATCGCGGACTTCGACACTACCGAGGCCATGCTGCACCATTTCATCGAGAAGGTGCTTTCGCGGCGACTCTGGGAGCATCCGCGTGTGGTCATCGGCGTTCCTTCGGGCATCACGGAGGTCGAGCGCAGGGCGGTGGAGGAGGCCTCGCGCCGTGCGGGCGCATGGTCGGCTCTTGTGATTGACGAACCGATGGCGGCGGCGATAGGCGCCGGGCTGCCGGTCGGCGAGGCCGTCGGCAGCATGGTAGTGGACATCGGCGGCGGGACCACCGAAGTCGCTGTGATCTCGCTGGGCGGCATCTGCGCCGAACGCTCGGTGCGCGTGGCGGGCGAGGAGATGGATGAGGCGATCTCCGCCTACGTTCGACACGAACTGAACCTCTACATCGGCGAGAGCACCGCGGAGCAGATCAAGATCAAGATCGGTTCGGCCTTCCCCCTGGCGCAGGAGATGGAGATGGCGATCCGAGGCAAGGACCTCGTCTCGGGGCTGCCAAAGAGCGTGAGGCTGACGTCGCAGCAGGTGCGGGAGGCGATCAGGGAGCCGCTCGGGATCATCGTGGAGCTGGTGAAGGAGACGCTGGACGAGACGCCTCCGGAGCTTGCCGCGGATGTGATGAATCGCGGCATCGTGCTGGCCGGGGGAGTAGCACTGCTGCGGGGGCTGGATCAACTCATTAGTGCCGAGACCGACGTCCCCGTGTTCGTCGCCGAGGACCCGCTGACCGCGGTCGTGATGGGCACGGCGCGATACCTGGACGAACTGGACGGCTTCCCGCTCAGGTGATTTGATTGCGAGCCATGCATCGGCCCCAGTACCGGTGGGAGCCGATTCTCTTGATGATTGCGATTGCGGTGGTCTTCACTCTGGCGCAGCATCGTGCCCGAGGCGGGGGGCGCATGAGTCCGCCAGAGCGCGCCGCCCGTGCGGTAGTGTGGCCGCTGCAGTCGGTGCTGGTAAGCGGCGGTCGGGTGGCTCACAATATGAGCATCGCCGCCTGGCGCGGCCGCTATCTTGTCGAGGAGAACGAGCGGCTGGAGCGCGAGGTCTCACACCTGGAGACCGAGCGGATGCGTATGTACACTTACTACCTGGAGAACAAGGCCATCCGGCAGTCGCTGGGATGGCCGGCCTCGGAGCCGCCACCGCAGGTGTCGGCCCGCGTGATAGACTGGTCTCCCGGCGGGCAGAGACGCCGGATCACCATCGAGGCGAACCGGTCGCTTGAGACGGGGAACGTGGTGCGCACCGGGGGGGGATTGGTCGGTCGGCTGGTGGAGGCGCAGGGGACGCGCGGCGTGGTGGTGCTGCTGACTGATGCCGAGCACGCGGTGGCCGCCCGGGTGCAGCGCGCCGACGGCGACCACGGCATCGTCTATGCCTCGCCCGCCGGCACCACGAGACGGCTGGCGCTGCAGATGACGAAGCTGCCGCAGAACGCGGACGTGCGCGTGGGGGACAGGATCGTCACCTCGGGGCTGGGCGGGGTATATCCGAAGGATCTACCCATCGGTGTGGTCGAGCGGGTTGAGCGTTCCGAGGTCAATGTCGCAGCGATCACCGCCTACATCCGCCCGTTCGCGGACTTCGACCACCTGGATTTTGTGCTGGTGGATCGCCGCGGCGAGAGCGGGACCTGATGCGCCGAAACGAGGATGCTGGTTGGCCTATCTCGCCTACGCTATACTGCTTGTGCTGATGACCGCTCTGGAGCGGACGTGGCCGGGCTGGCTACTGATCCACGGCCGCGGCCCCGAGCTGGTCCTGGTATCGGTGGTGAGCGTGGCGCTGTGTGCCGGGCCGGTCGCGGGGACCTTCGCGGGACTGGTGGGCGGCCTGCTGCTCGGCAGCGTTGAAGGGGCGTGGCTTGGTGGCACCTTCGTCGCCTTCATGATGCTCGGTGGCATCGTGGGCTTTCTTCGAGGCGCCCTGCTGGCGGAGAGGGTGCTGGTGGCAGCGCTCTCCACCCTGGCCGCTGTGCCACTCGTGGCTGTGGTTCGTCTGCTCTTTGCCGCACCGCCCGAGCCCGGGCCGTGGATGCTTCAGACGCTGATCGCCGCGCCCTACAGCGCGTTGCTTGCCCTGCCCGCATTTGCCGCTTTCAAGGCCGTCACTGCGCTGCTCGCGCCGGAGCCGTGACGGGCGGAGGTGTACCGCTATGTCGCGCCCCTCGATCGTCGGGATGATCCCCGCGCGCCTTGCCTCCACCCGGCTGCCGGGGAAGGTGCTGTTGGACCTGGCGGGCAAGCCGATGATTCAGCACGTCTACGAACGCTGCCTGCAGGCGAGGCACCTCGATGAGGTGATCGTGGCGACCGATGACCGGCGGGTGTATGATGCGGTGGCCGGCTTCGGGGGGCGCGTGGAGATGACTGGCGATCATCATCGCTCCGGCACCGATCGCCTTGCGGAGGTGGCATCGCGGGTGGACTGCGACATCATCGTGAACATCCAGGGCGACGAGCCGATGATCGAGCCGCAGGCGATTGATGCCGCGGTGGCTCCGGTGGTGGAGGACCCGGTCCTGCAGATGGCCACGATCGCGACACCGATAGACAGCCGCGAGGAGCACCTCGATCCGTCGGCGGTGAAAGTCGTTGTTGACGCCGAGGGCTGGGCGCTCTACTTTTCACGCGCGCCTATCCCGTACTTCCGGGTGGATGCAGGCGCCGATCCGGAGCACCCGCGGGTACACCCGGTCTCGGGGATCACGCCTCTCAAGCACATCGGGCTCTACGTCTACACGCGCGAGATGCTGCTGTGGTACACCGGTCTCGAGCCTTCGACGCTTGAGCTGACGGAGGGGCTGGAGCAGCTTCGCGTACTGCAGGCGGGGCGGAGGATTCGCGTTGTGACAGTGAACTACTCGCCGGTGGGCGTGGACACACCTGAAGATCTCGAGCGAGTCCGCAAGCTGCTTGCGGTGGAGGGAGATAGCCGTGGATAAGGTAAGAGCAATCACAATACGCGAGCCGGACTGCGTGATCGGCGGCGAGAGGCTTGCCATCATCGCGGGCCCGTGTCTCGTTGAGAAGTTCGAAGCGACGGCGGCGATGGCGACCGATCTTGCGGAGATATGCGCCGACCTGAACTGCCCGTTTGTCTTCAAAGCCTCCTTCGACAAGGCGAATCGGACCTCCGTCACGTCCGAACGAGGGCCCGGCTGGCAACAGGGGCTGGAGATACTGGCGCGGGTGCGCGAAGAGGTTGACGTGCCGGTCATCTCGGACGTGCATGAGACGCTGCAGGTACCGCTGGCGATGCAGGCGCTGGATGCGCTGCAGATACCTGCCTTCCTCTGCCGGCAGACGGATCTGCTGGTGGCGGCGGGCGAGACGGGCTTGCCGGTGAACGTAAAGAAGGGGCAGTTCCTCGCGCCTGAGGACATGGAGCATGTGGTCGGAAAGATCGCCTCGACAGGCAATGAGGAGATATTCCTCACCGAGCGCGGCTCAAGCTTCGGCTATCACAACCTCGTGGTAGATATGCGCGGCCTGGCGATCATGCGCGCGCTGGGCAAGCCGGTAGTCTTCGATGCCACTCATTCGGTGCAGCTACCGGGTGGGGCATGCGGAGCCTCAGGTGGCGAGCGGGAGTACGCACCGCTGCTCGCACGGGCAGCCGTGGCGGCAGGCGTGGATGCGGTCTTCATGGAAGTGCATCCCGACCCGGCGAAGGCCCCCTGTGACGGACCGAACATGATCCCGATGAAAGAAGTGCGGGATCTCATCAAGCGGTTGCTCGCCATCCGGCGGGCGCTGCACTGAGGTTGCTGGAGATGAAGATGGAGGAAATCAACAGGGCTGTTGCCGCGGGCGCGCCTGAACTCGACGCAGAAGCCGTGCTGGCGCAGGCCCGCAGGACGCTTGATATTGAGAGTCGCGCCATCGAGTGTGTGGCGGAGCGGCTCGATGAGCAGTTCGTGCGCGCGGTGCAGATGCTGATGGCCATGCGCGGGCGGGCAATCATCTGCGGGATCGGCAAGTCCGGAGCGGTCGGCCGCAAGCTCGCGGGGACATTCGCCAGCACCGGCACCCCTGCGTACTTCATGCATGCCGCCGAGGCGGTCCACGGCGATCTGGGCATGATCAACGGTGAAGATATCGCGGTGCTGATCACCAACAGCGGCGAGACGGATGAGATCGTGCGCATCCTGCCGATCATCGCGCGCCGAGGGGCGGGCATCATTGCCATCTGCGGCAATAGCACCTCGACGGTCGCGCGCGCGGCGGATGTCGTGCTCGACGCCTCCGTGGAGCGTGAGGCCTGTCCGCTGAACCTTGCGCCGACCTCCAGCGCGGTGGCGGAACTTGCGCTTGGCGACGCGCTGGCAATGTCGCTGATGGCCGCCAGAGGGTTCTCCACGGAGGACTTCGGTGCAACTCACCCCGGCGGCCAACTCGGCAAGCGCGTACTGCTGAAGGTCGAGGACGTGATGCATGGCGGCGAGCAGAACCCGACCGTGCCGGTGGATGCCACGCTGGAGAGCGCGCTGTTGGCGATGACAAACGCCACCGTGCGCGGCGCGGTGTCGATCGTAGATGCCGACGGCATGCTGCGCGGGCTATTCACCGACGGCGATTTCCGCGTGGTGATGCAGAGCGAGAGCGACCGCAACGCGCTGATGGCGCGGCCCATCGCAGAGGTCATGACGCGCAACCCCACCACGACCACGGTCGGGACCCTTGCGTTCACGGCGCTCAACATCATGGATGAGCGGGAGTTTGACAACCTGCCGGTGGTTGACGCCGACGGCCGGGCGGTCGGAATGCTCGACATTCAGGACCTGATGAAGGCCGGTCTGGTCTGATCGAGGTCGCTGATGGCTCTGAGGATCCTCCACACCGCGGACCTGCATGACCGGCTCGATCGCGCCCGTTCGGAGGCGCTGGGCTTTCTGCGCGACCGTACGGGCGCCTTGCTGCTCGACAGCGGCGACGCAGTCGGCGCGGGCAACGTCTACGTGCGCGCCAGGGAGCCAGTCATCGAGGAGATGAACCGCGCGGGCTATGCCGCGATGGCGCTGGGCAACCGCGAGTTCTTCTTCCGCCGCTCAGGGCTGATCAGAAAGACCGCGGCGGCACACTTTCCCGTGCTGGCTGCCAACCTGCTGCCGCTTCACGGCGATCTTGGCCACGTCATGCGCTGGACGCAGCTAACAAGCGGAGATGAGACTGTCGGGCTGTTCGGTCTGATGCCGACGATGATCGCGCCGGGGCATCCGTTTGAGCGAGTCTCCGATGTGCGATTCATCGAATGGCAGGCGGCGGCTGTCGAGGCGGTCGAGGCGCTGCGCGAGAGAGTGGACTGGCTGATCGCGTTGAGCCATCTCGGCTCTGAGGATGACCGCGCGCTCACGGAGCTCTGCCCGCAGATAGACCTGATCCTCGGCGGGCACAGTCACATCAGCGGAAGCAGCGAAGTTGGGCCGCGGCCGACGCTGGTGTCCTATGCGGGCTGCCATGCCCGGCAGGTGGCCGTGATAGAGGCCGAGCGCGATGAACGCGCCCGCAATCAGTTCGAGTGGCGTCTGATGGAGATGGGATGATGCCGGCAGCAGGTGAGGGCTGGAGGCTCTACGCCGACGCGGGCAACACCGCGCTGAAGTGGGCGGTACGCTGCGGTGGGTGCTGGGCCGCGCAGGGTCGCGTTGACAATGCCGCCCTTGACTGCGCGCCCCGAGAGGTTGCCGCGGCGCTGACGCTGATCGGTCTTGAGCCGGAGGAGTGCGCGGGGGTCGCGCTCGTCTCAAGCAGGCCGGCGGTCACGGAGGCGGCTGAGGCGGCGCTGTCGGCGGCCACGGGGCTGCCGGTGAGGTTGCTTGGCCGCGATCTGCATGCTGAGATCAAGGTTGCATACGCCGATCCGGCGCAGATCGGGCAGGACCGTCTCGCGGCAGCGGAGGGCGCGCTGGCGGTCCGCGGCGGGCCTGCGATCGTCATGACGCTTGGCACCTGCATCACCGCGCAGGCGCTCGATGCCGCGGGGGTGCTGCAGGGTGGTGTCATCGCGGCGGGCATCGAGGCGCAGGCGGATGGCATCGCCACGGCGGTGCCGCACCTGTGCGAGGCGCTGGCTGAGGGGCTTGCGATGCTGCGGTCGGGCGGCACGCTGCCGCCGATCGGGCGCACCAGCGCACAGAACCTGGCGCTGGGGCTGGCGCTGTCGCTGCGGGGGACGGCAGATGCGCTGATTGCGGCCATGCGCCGGGAAGTTGGGAACGCCCCGGTGGTGGCGACCGGCGGTGACGTGGAGATTGCAGTTCAACAGGGCCTGACCTTCGACCGCATTGAGCCCCTGCTCGTGCTGGAGGGACTGAGAGTCGTTGACGAGAGAGACGTTCGGTGAGGACCTGGCGCGGCCGCTGACAATCGGGAGCGTGACGGTTGATCCGCCGCTGGTGCTGGGGCCGATGGCCGGGACCACCGAGCGGGTCTACCGGCTGCTGTGCCGCAGGGGCGGCGCGGGGCTTGTCTGCAGCGAGATGGTGTCGATCAACGCCATCGTCGAGGGTAGCGATCGGACGCTGCGAATGCTGCGCACCTTCGAGGGCGAGCATCCGGTGTCCGTCCAACTCTTCGGCTCCGAGCCGGCGATCATGCGGGAAGCCGTACCGGCCGCGGTAGAGGCGGGCGCGGACATCATTGACATCAACATGGGCTGCTCGGTGCCGAAGGTGCGGCGCAACGATGCCGGCGTGGCGCTGATGGCCGAGCCGGATCGCGCGGTGGCGCTGACGGCGGCGGCGGTTGAGGCGTCCACTGTGCCGGTGACGGTGAAGATCCGGGCGGGGCTGACGCTGCGCGATCACACGTACCTTGAGACTGCACGGCGCATGCAGGATGTCGGTGCGGCGGCGATCGCCATCCACTGGCGCGCCGCATGCCAGGGCTTCGGCGGCACGCCGGGCTGGGGCTCGATTGCGAAAGCCGCGTCGGCGCTGGACATTCCGGTCATCGGCAGCGGCGATGTAGTGCGGGCGGAGGAGGCGCCGCTGATGATGCGGCACACCGGCTGCGACGCGGTGATGATTGCGCGCGGAGCGTGGGGGAGGCCGTGGTTCTTCGGCCAGGCTGCCGCCGCACTGCGCGGGGAGCCGATCCCGCCCGATCCCGATCCGGCTGAGCGGCTCGGCATCGCTTTGTTACACGCGCAGATGCTCAGACTCGATCATGATGAGCACATCGCGCTGCATCAGATGCGAACGCAGTTGCACTACTATGTGCGAGGGCTGCCGGAGGCGCGCCGCTTCCGCTCGGGCGCCAACCGCCTGACGACCCTGGACGAATTGCGTTCGCTTGTTGAGGAGTACCTCGCACATCTCAAGAGCGTAGAGCAACAGGAAGCCCGCGCCGGTCTCTGAGGGCGCACGGAGAGCGAATGAAGCATGTCCTGAGCATCAGTCTTGGTTCGTCCGCCCGCGACAGTTGCGCGGAGATCGAGTTGCTCGGGCAGCGCCTGCTGCTGGAGAGGCGCGGCACGGATGGATCGCTTGAGCGTTTTGAGAAGCTGATGATCGCCAACGATGGGGTCGTTGACTGTCTCTGCGTGGGTGGGGCGAATCTCGGGCTCTACTGCGCCGGGCGCTACTACGGCTTTCGTGAGATCGAGGCCATGGCGGGGAAGGTGAAGCGGACGCCGGTGGTGGATGGTTCGGCGCTGAAGGACACGCTGGAGCGGCGGACGCTGCACTGGATGCAGGAGCAGGGCCTGATTGACTTCTCCACCGCGAAGGTACTGGTGACCTGCGGCATAGATCGCTTCGGCCTCGCGGAGACGCTTGATGAGATGGGCGCGAACGTGATCTTCGGCGACACGATGTTCATCCTCAACCTGCCGTGGCCGCTGAAGTCGCTGCGGGCGCTGCACCTCATGGGCCGAACGCTGCTGCCGATCGTGGTGCGCCTGCCGTTCAAGTGGGTCTACCCGACCGGCGGGAAGCAGGACGAGGTCGTGCCGAAGTATGAGAAGTGGTACCACTGGGCGGACATGATCGCCGGCGACTTTCACTACATCCGCCGGCACATGCCTCCCGACCTGAGCGGGAAGATTGTCCTGACAAACACTACGACCGCCGACGACGTGAACGAGCTTCGGCGGCGCGGGGTGGCGCTGCTGGTGACGGCCACGCCCGAGGTCGGCGGACGGACATACGCGACGAACGTCATGCAGGGCGCTTTCGTCTGCCTGCTTGGCAAGCGCCCCGAGGAACTGGCGCCTGAAGATTACATGCGGATCGCCGACGAGATCGGCTGGCAGCCGACGGTCCGCGATCTAACTCGACCCGCTGAAGGGAATCATGCTCAGTGACTCGGTTTGCGTTCATTCTGCACCCGATCAAAGTGGCGGATATCGCCCGCAAGTTCGGCATCGCGAGGTACCTGCCGCACCGTCTGATCGAAGCCGCCTGCGCGCGCATGCCCGCGCGGCTCATCAGCGAAATCTCCGGCATCGAATCGCCGACCGGCGCGACGACCGAGGGCTGGTTCGTCGGTTGCACACTCACCACGCGCCAGTTCATCGAGGGCAATGAGGAGCGTTCGGTGGCGAAGGTGATCGAGGCCGCGAAGATGGCGCAGGACCTTGGCGCCGACATTGTGGGCCTCGGCGCTTTCACGGCCGTCGTGGGAGATGGCGGCCGGCGCGTCGCCGATGCGGTGGACATCGCAGTCACCACCGGCAACAGCTACACGGTCGCCACTGCCATCGAGGGCACGCTGAAGGCCGCGGAAGTGATGGAAATCAACCCCGGCGAGGCCACCGCGGCAGTGGTGGGCGCGACAGGCTCCATCGGGCGCATCTGCGCGCATCTGCTGGCGGACCGGGTGCCTCGGATCATTCTGATCGGCAGAAGCAGGGATGGCCTGGACGAGCTGGCGGAGGAACTCGCCGATCGGGACACCGAGGTGGAGGTGAGCCTCAGCCCTGAGGAGTCGATCCCGCAGGCGGACCTGGTTGTGACGGTGACGAGTGCGCTTGACACAGTCATTGAGCCGGAGATGCTTCGCCCCGGCGCGGTTGTCTGCGATGTCGCCCGGCCGCGCGATGTGTCGGTGCGCGTCGCCCATGAGCGCGATGACGTGCTTGTGATCGAGGGCGGCGCGGTCGCGATCCCCGGCGACGTGGACTTCCACTTCGACTTCGGATTCCCGCCCGGCACCGCCTACGCGTGCATGGCAGAGACGATGATACTGGCGCTGGAGGGGCGCGCGGAGGACTTCTCCCTCGGCAAGCGGCTATCCATCGAGCGGGTGCGTGAGATCGCCGACCTCGGCGTCAAGCACGGCTTCGGCCTTGCGGGCTTCCGCAGCTTCGAACGCGCAGTGGACGACGAGACCATCAAGAGAATCAAGCGAAATGCCGCCGCGCGTTGAGTGAGCGCGGGCTGAGACTTTCGCCGTTGACGCAACGAAAGGTGCAGACTGATGAGCGAGCAGATCGACCAGCGCCAGGTGCGGCTGGACAAGTTGGCAAAGATGCGTGAAGCCGGTAGCGACCCTTTCCAGCAGACCGGCTACGATCGCACGCACACCGCTGATGAACTGCAGCAGCGCTTCGAGGAGCTTGAGGGCCAGCAGGTCGCACTAGCCGGGCGCATCACGGCGCTGCGCGAGCATGGCAAATCGGCCTTCGCCGATCTCACCGACGCTTCCGGTGCCGTGCAGCTTTTCATGCGGCAGAACAACCTTGGCGAGGAGGGACTGGCGAGTTTCGTCAACCTCGACCTCGGCGACATCATCGGCGTCAGCGGCACACTCATGCGCACCCGCAGCGGTGAGGTAAGCGTCGAGGGCGCGGAGTTCACAGTGCTCGCCAAGGCGCTCCGCCCGCTGCCGGAGAAGTGGCACGGGCTGAAGGACACCGAGCTTCGCTACCGCCAGCGCTATGTGGACCTCGTGGTGAACCCGGAGGCGCGGCGCTTCCTGCAGATGCGCTCGCGGATGGTCACCTGTCTGCGCAGGAGCCTCGACGATCGCGGCTTCATGGAGTTCCAGACGCCGATCCTGCAGCCGATCTACGGTGGCGCCAACGCCCGCCCCTTCACCACCCATCACAACGCGCTGGACATGAAGCTTTACATGCGCATCGCGCCGGAGCTTTACCTCAAGCGCCTGCTCGTGGGCGGCTTTGAGCGCGTCTACGAGATCGGCCCGTGCTTCCGCAATGAGGGCGTTGACGCCCGGCACAACCCCGAGTTCTCCATGCTGGAGGCCTACCTGGCCTTTGGCGACTGGGAGGACATGATGGACTTGATGGAGGGCCTCATCAACGAGGCTGCCGAGGAAGTCTGTGGCGGACCGACCTTCACCTACCGGGGTCACGAGATTGATGTCACGCCGCCCTTCGCGCGGCTCAAGCTGCTCGATGCAGTCAAGGACGCCACGGGAGTTGACTTCGCGGCGCTTTGCACTGACGAGGAGGCGCGCGCGGCATGTGAGCGTCTCGACCTCAGCGGGACAGACGCCGACTCGTGGGGCGCGCTGCTGGAGAAGTGCTTCGACCGCTATGTGCAGCCGGAGCTGGTGCAGCCGACGTTCGTGACGGAGTACCCCACGCGGATCTCGCCGCTGGCGAAGGCGATGCCCGATCGCCCGGAAACGACGTTCCGCTTTGAACTTTTCATCGGCACTGAAGAGTGCGGGAATGCGTTTAGTGAATTGAACGACCCGCTCGACCAGCGGGCGCGCTTTGAGGAGCAGAGTGCCGCGCGGGCGGCAGGTGACGAGGAGGCGCACCCGCTCGACGAGGACTTCGTCACCGCGCTGGAGCATGGAATGCCTCCCGCAGGCGGCATGGGGATGGGTATCGGGCGGCTCGCGATGCTGCTGCTGGACGCGCCGAACCTGCGGGAAGTCATCGCCTTCCCGCTGCTGAGGACACGCGAGTCGGATTGACCGGGCACGAATCAGGCGGAGGATGAGGATGCGTAGAGTGTCTGCACTGCTGCGCTGCATGCGCCCGTGGCAGTACACCAAGAACCTGCTGGTCTTTGCGGCGCTGCTCTTCGCGCAGAGGCTCGGAGACCCCGAAGCTGTTCTCCTCTCCGTGATCGCATTCGTGCTCTTTTGCATGGCCTCAAGCGCGGTCTACCTCACGAACGACGTGAGGGACTGCGTGGAGGATCGCGCGCATCCGGAGAAGTGTCATCGGCCGATTGCCAGCGGCGATTTGCCGGTCCCGGTCGCGACCACCGCGGCCGTGCTGCTGGCACTCGGTGCGGCGGTGGGCGGATTCGCGGTGAACCTTGAGCTGGGCGCGGTCATTGTCGGCTATCTGGTGCTGCAGGGACTCTACCAGGTGATCCTCAAAGACGTAGTCATCCTCGACATCTTCGCTATCGCGGGTGGTTTCGTCCTGCGGGCGGTGGCCGGTGCTGAGGCTATTCAGGTCGAGATCTCGCCGTGGCTGCTGATCTGCACGCTACTGCTGGCGCTCTTCCTCGGGCTGGCGAAGCGGCGAGGCGAAATCGTTCTGCTCGATGCGGATGCCGCCAACCACCGCCTCACGCTGCGCAAGTACAGCCTGGAAATGCTCGACCAGCTCATCCCGGTGATGGCCGCGTCCACGCTGATGTCCTACGCCCTCTACACGATCTCCGAACGCACCGTCGCCGAGATCGGCAGCAACCGCCTGATGTACACGCTCCCGTTCGTCATCTACGGCCTGTTTCGCTACGTCTACCTGATACATCGTCACGGTCATGGCGGCTCGCCCGACCGCACACTCCTCACGGACAAGCCCTTGCTGATCAACGTTGCGTTGTATGCGCTCACAGCGGGGGCCATCATCTACCTCTCCGGCGGCCCCTGACGACGGAGGAGCACCGCCGGACGAAAGCGAACCTCATCTCGCGTAGACAGGCGCCCACGATCGGCGCCCAGACTTGGACGCATCCCAGGGGCGGGGACGGGTATATTACCATCAACCCTCATCAGGGCGGGTGGTTGCGATGGCCGGCGACCCGACTCTGTCGCATCGGCGTGAGGAGATCCGGCAGCGCGGCATCACGATGGCGGTGCTGATCGCCGTCCTCGTCGTGGTGCTGCGTTACGTGCCGCTGACCTCGAACTTCTTCGTCTTCCCACTCATTGAGAACTTCGCCTACGATCTCGCCTACGACAATTCCGACGCTGTTCCCCCCGCCGACATCATCATCGTCGCCATCGACGACATCTCTCTCCAGCCCCAGCACCAGGGACGCTGGCCGTGGTCGCGACGCGTTCATGCAGACCTCGTGCGGAAGCTCTCCGGTGCAAAGGTCATCGCATTTGATGTGATCTTCTCGGAGCCAGAGTCGCCGGGCCCCGCCGATTCGCTGGTGAGCCCCGACGTTGCCTTCGCGCGGGCAATACGAGACGCGGGGAATGTTGTGCTCGCAGCGCATCGCGCCGTGGAGATGGAGTATGCCGGGCAGCGCGCAGATTTCGCGTGGGGCTACCCGCGACCCCCGGGCAGGCTTGCGCTGCCGATCATCCAGGCGGAGAACCTGCTACCCCCGGTCTCGCCGCTGGCTGAGGCCGCGGCGGCCATCGGCTACGTGGACATCGCCCCCGACAGCGACGGCGTCTACCGCCGTCTGGAGCCTCTGCGCCTCGGCAGTGATGGCAGCGTCTACCCGCATTTCGCAACGGCCATCGCGCAGCTTGCCTCCGGTGCGAAGAGGGAACAGGTGGCCGCGTGTGCGACCTCCGGCGCCATGAATGTCGCAGGCGTAGGCTGCCCGCTCGATGGCGCCGGGCGAATGCTGATTGACTACAGCGGCCCCACCGGCACCATCGAGCGGGTTGGCGCGTGGGAGGTGCTGGAGGGGCGGGTTGATCCCTCGCGCTTTGAGGGGAAGATCGTCTTCATCGGTGCGACCGCGCCCGGGTTGTATGACATCCGCCC
>JAAYJW010000152.1 GCA_012522765.1 candidate division WS1 bacterium
CGGAGGCCGAGCAGCGGCGGGCGGAAAAGACCCAACGCGGCGACTACGAGCGCATCCTGCGCTATCACATGCCCTACCTCGAGTACGCGCCGCTGGTCTTCACGTCCGCGGTCACGGGCGAGGGGCTTGAGGCACTGCTCAAGACCGCAATCGACGTGGCCGCTCAGTTCTCGCGGCGCATCTCGACGGGCGAACTCAACCGCGTCGTTCAGCGGGCGATGCAGCAGCATCAGCCTCCGGCACGCGGCCTGCGGGCGCTGAAGGTCTACTACGCGACGCAGGTGGATACGCGGCCACCGACCTTCGTGCTTAAGTGTAACGATCCGGAGCTATGCCACTTCTCCTACGAGCGCTATCTGCGCAACAAATTGCGGGAGGAGTTCGGCCTCACCGGAGTGCCGATCCGCCTGCGCCTTGAAGGGCGCGGCGGGCGAGAGAGGTAGGCGCTATGACGGCTATTCAAGGCATCGGCCTGGCGTTGGCGTATCTGATCGGCGCGGTCCCGGTGGGGCTGACAATCGGCCTGCTGCGTGGGGTGGATGTGCGCAAGATCGGGAGCGGGAACATCGGCGCTACGAACGTCATGCGTGGATTGGGCCCCGCGCTCGGCATCTTCGTCTTCCTCGTTGATGTCTTCAAAGGCGTGGCGGCCGTGCTGCTGTGCAGGCACCTTGGGATGGAGGGCTGGCTGCTGTCGATGGGCGCGCTCTTTGCGGTGCTCGGGCATTGCTTCTCGCCCTACCTCGGCTTCAAGGGCGGCAAGGGCGTGGCTACGGCGCTGGGCATTACGTTCGGCCTGCAGCCCCTTGCGGCGCTGATCGCGTTCGGGCTCTGGTTCGTCATCGTCCTACCCACCCGCCTCGTGTCCTTGGCCTCGATAGTCGGGGCAATCGCCATCCCGGTGGCGTTCTATCTGCTGCAGGCGAACGCCGCGGAGGCAACGGTGCCTCTCGCGGCGCTGACGCTGATAGTCATCGGCAGGCACAGTGAGAACATCGAGCGGCTGCTCAAGGGCGAGGAGAAGCGGTTCGGCAGTAAGAAGAGCGCTGAGGCGGCTCCACCTGAGGCCGAAACCGCCGAACGATAGCGTTACCCGCAGGGAAGGCATTTATTAATGACCGATTGGAAAGACCCGGTCGCCGTGATTGGCGCGGGAGCATGGGGCACCACGCTCGCGCGCATGCTCGGCAAGCGCGGGATTGACGTCCGCCTCTGGGCGGTTACGGAGGAGCTTGCGACCGACATCCTGAGCGCCCGGGAGAACCGGGCATTCCTGCCGGGCTTTGCACTTCCCGAGCGACTGAGTGTGTCCGCGGATGCCGCGGAGGTGCTCGACGGCGCGAGCGCGCTCATCTGGGTGGTCCCGTCGCAGTGGCTGCGTGAGGTGGCGCGGAAGCTTGCGCCGCATGCGAATCCCGACACGCTGCAGATCTGTGCCACGAAGGGCATCGAGCACGAGACGGGTATGCGGATGAGCCAGCTTATTGCCGAGGAGATTGGCGGCGCGGGCCTTCAGACGCAGTTCGTTGCGCTTTCGGGGCCGAATCTTTCGCGGGAGATTGCCGAGGGGCAACCGGCGCTGAGCGTGGCGGCCTCGGCGAGCGAGGAGCGGGCGTATCAGGCGCAGCGGCTGCTGAGTTCACCGCTCTTCCGCGTCTACCGGAACCCGGACATCATCGGGGTGGAGCTTTGCGGCGCGCTCAAGAACGTGATCGCCATCGCTGCGGGGATGAGCGACGGGCTGGGCTTCGGCGCGAACGTGCGAGCCGCACTCATGACGCGGGGACTGGCGGAGATGCGGCGCCTGGGGCTCGCCCTTGGCGCTCATCGCGATACCTTCGCCGGAATCGCCGGGATGGGCGATCTGATCACCACCTGCACCAGCACACTAAGCCGGAACTACTCAACCGGCGCGCGGCTGGCGCGGGGGGAATCGTGCGAGGAGATACAGGGCTCCATGCGAGCGGTAGCCGAGGGGATTCCGACCGTACGCGCGGAGCTCGAACTCGCCGCCGAGCATGGGGTGGAGGTGCCGATTGCGCAGGCGGTGCATGAGGTGCTGTTTGAGGGGGCGTCCCCGCGTGATGCTGCCGAGCGGCTTATGACACGGGCGCAGCGAGCGGAATTCTGAGCCATCGGGGGCCGCTCCCAGGCACGCGGAAAATATTAATGCCGGGGCAAAGGTCATAGAAGGTACTCAGGCGAAGATGGCACCCATTGCCGGCCGTCTCTATCCTGTGGGGAGGTGCAGTCATGGCGGACATGACCAAGGCGGACCTGGTCGAGGCCATTGCGGAGCAGGCGGACCTGAAGAAGGCTGACGCGGAGCGAGCGCTGGCTGCGTTCGTGGACACTGTGGCAAAAGCCCTGAGCCGAGGGCAGAGCCTGCAGATTACGGGCTTCGGAACCTTCGAGCCGCGTAAGCGCGCAGCACGGAAGGCGCGGAACCCGCAGACGGGCGAAGAGATTGATGTGCCCGCTACCACGGTCCCGGCATTTCGGGCTGGTAAATCTCTGAAAGATGTGGTAAAGTAAAGGTCCTGTCGGCCTCGCGCTGGTCGGCATGAACAGGTCGGGGCGTGGCGCAGTTTGGCAGCGCGTTTGACTGGGGGTCAAAAGGTCGCCGGTTCAAATCCGGCCGCCCCGACCATCATATTTTCGACGCCCGCGGGCCAAATGCGGACGCCGATCCGGGCCACATGACCATCGCGCGCCGCTCACTCGCCCATGAGACTGAGCGGCTTTTTTCTTATGCGTGAACGGGGTGCCGAAGTTGACCGATTACACCGGCGAGAAGGACCTCGCACAACTGACCTTCGCCCGCTACGAGCGCTACCTCAACCCCGGCATGGCTCAACTCGTGAAGTTCATGGGCTTTGAGAGCGTCGAAATGCGCTCCGAGGGCTGCTACGTCTACACCTCGGAGGGTGAGCGCTTCCTCGACTGCCTAGGCGGCCCGGGCGTCTTCAGCATGGGGCACAGCTCCGCGCCGATCATAGCGCGAGTCAA
>JAAYJW010000153.1 GCA_012522765.1 candidate division WS1 bacterium
CCATCGCAACAGCCATGTACGAGGCGACTCGGATCGCGGCCACCAACCTGCCTCCGGACGTCGAGGCAGCACTGGAGGCGGCGCTTGCCGAGGAGACTCATCCGCTGGCCCGGCGCCATCTGCAGGTTAGCCTGGAGAACGCGCGGGCGGCCAGTCGCGGCGAGGGCCTCGTCTGCGCAGACACCGGGTTCCCGCTATTCTTCGTCACGGCCGGCAGCAGCACTACCATCGAAGGTGGCTTCGGGCGTCTGCAGGAGGCGGCTGAGCGGGCCACCTCGCGTGCCACCGCCGACAGCTTTCTGCGCCCGACGATGGTGGACCCGCTCACTCGCGCCAACCCCGGCGACAACGTCGGACCGGGCATGCCGAAGGTCGAGCTTCGCTTCAATGGCGAAGATGAGGGCCTGCAGATCATCGCCGCGCCCAAGGGCGGCGGGAGCGAGATCTTCGGCACCTTCTATCGCATGATGTACCCCTCCGATGGTGAGGCCGCGATCCTCAAGTTCGCCATCGACGCGATCCGTGACGGCTGCTACGCAGGCAAGATCTGCCCGCCGGCGATCGTCGGCGTGGGGATCGGCGGGACGGCCGATCTGTGCATGAAGCTGGCGAAGGAGGCGGCACTGCTGCGGCGGGTGCGCGAGCCGCACCCCCAGCCGCGCGTGGCGGCGCTGGAGCGGCGGCTGTATGATGCCGCCCGCAGTCTCGGCATCGGCCCGATGGGCTCGTCGGGCATCAACGCGGTGATGGCGGTGCACGTGGACACGGCGGTAACGCATACAGCGGCGCTCCCGGTGGCCGTCAATGCGCAATGCCTCGTGGGGCGCCGCTGGCGCGCGATCATCTCCGGCGACGGAGCAATACGGTACACGGGAGAGTTGCCGTGAACGACACGGTTCGCCACCTGCAACTGCCGCTTTCGGAGGACGAGGCGCGCTCGCTGACGCTGGGGGAGGCCGTCACCGTCAGCGGCCTCATCTTCACCGGCCGCAGCCGCTTTCACATTCGCGCCATCGAGGAGGACGTGGTGCCTCCGATCGACTTCGCGCAGGTCAACTGCTTCTTCCACGTCGGGCCGGTGATGAGCGAGGGCTCGGAGGGCTGGGAGGTCGTCAGCATCGAGCCCACCTCCAGCATCCGCTTCGAGCGCTACGGCGGCGCAGTGGTGCGCAAGCTGGGGCTGCGGACGCTCATCGGCAAGACGACGATGGGCCCGGAGACGGCGAGGGCGCTGCGCGAAGTCGGCGGCGTCCACCTGACGAAGTTCGGCGTCTGCGGCAATCTCCTGCGGCGACAGGTGCGGCGGGTCGTGGAGGTGCATTTCCTCGAGGAGCTTGGGAAGACCGAGGCGACGTGGGTGATGGAGGTCGAGCGCTTCGGTCCGTTCTTCGTGGACATGGACGCGCAGGGGCGCAACTACTTCACGGACCTCGACGCAGTCGGGCGCGAGCGGCTGGAGGCCGTCTACGAGGAGCTTGGCATCCCGGCGGACTTCAGCTACACGGAGGTGAATCCGTGAGCGCGGATGGAAAGAAGCTGCGCGTGGTGGCGCTCAACGGCCTGCTCGGCTACGGCTACCCACGGGCCAGCCTCGACCGCGCGCTGGCGATGGAGCCGGACCTGGTCGGAGTGGACGGCGGTTCGACCGATCCGGGGCCTTACTACCTCGGCTCGGGCGAGAGCTTCGTCAGTGAGGCGCAGGTAGCCCGGGATCTTGAGCCCGCGTTGTGCGCGGCGGCGGAGCGAGGGATTCCGCTGATTGTCGGCACGGCGGGCGGTTCGGGGGCCGAGCCGCATCTGCAGAGCCTGCTGACGGTGGTGCGGGAGATTGCGGCTCGCAACGGGTTGAGCTTCAGGATGGCCGCGATTCACGCGGAAGTGCCGACGGAGACGGTGCTGGCGGCGCTGGGGGAGGGTCGCATCAGCCCGTGCGGGCATGCGCCGGAACTGAGTGAGGAGGACGTGCGCGGTTGCACGCGGATCGTGGCGCAGATGGGCACTGAGCCGCTGATCGTCGCTCTTGAGGGCGGGGCGCAGGTGGTGATCGCCGGGCGCTGCTGCGATGCGGGTGTTTTCGCCGCAGAGCCGATCCGGCGCGGCTTCGATCCGGGCCTCGCGCTGCACATGGGGAAGCTCGCCGAGTGCGGCACGCTCTGCGCCCGGCCCGCGGGAGCGAATGACGTGCTGGTCGGCACGATTGACGGGGACGGCTTCGAGGTTGTCCCGGCGAACCCGGAGCGGCGCTGCATCCCGGAGTCGGTGGCGGCACATTCGCTCTACGAGCAGCCGGACCCGAACTGCTTCTACGAACCTGAGGGCATGGTGGATCTGTCCGGCTGCCGCTTCGAGCAGGTGGGGGAGCGCACGGTGCGAGTGACCGGATCGCGGCTGGTGCCGGCGGAGCAGCCGACGGTGAAGCTGGAGGGGGCGAGGCTGCGCGGCTACCGGGCGATCACTGTCGCGGGCATCCGCGATCCGGGGCTGATCGCGCACCTCGACGCTATCGAGCAGTCCGTGCGGGCGGCGGTGAATGATGCGATGGCCGATGCGCTTGCGCCGGAGGACTTCAGCTTGCGCTTCCTGCGCTACGGGCTTGATGGCGTGACGGTTGCGCTGGAGGCGGCGCCGGTGCCTCTGCCGCGTGAGGTAGGGCTGGTGATTGATGCGGTGGCGCCGACGCAGGAGCTTGCGAACCGGGTGTTGAAGCTGGCGCGCTCAACGGCGCTGCACCAGCACTACGAGGGGCGGAAGACCACCGCGGGCAACCTGGCGTTCCCGTTCTCGCCCAGCGACTTCAGCGGCGGGGCGGTCTACGACTTCGCGGTGTATCATCTCATGCAGATTGCCGATCCTGCCGCCATCTTTCCGGTTGAGTTCGAGGATGTGGGATGATGCGGCTTTACGATCTCGCAGCGACAATCCGCAGCAAGAACGCCGGGCCGTTCACGCTCACCATCGACCTCGTCATGCCGGACGCGGAGAGCTTTCAGCGCGTTCTGAGCAGCGATGCGCTTGCACCCACGGCGATCGCCGCGCTTTACGATGTGCCGGAGGAGCGGGTGCGGGTGGTGCCGTTCGAGCGCGTGCTGACGATCAAGGTGACGCTGCCGCGACGGGTAAGCTCGGGCGCGCCGGAGGATCGCGACGTCTACGGCTGCCAGCAGCACTTTCCGCTGGCGGCGATTGAGCTTTGACGAAGTGTAACTGCTACTGAGGAGGAGCACGATGGATGCTGCACTGCAGAGCATACGTGACCTGGTCGGCGCACACGAGGCCGAACTGAGAGACCTCGCACTGAAGATCCACGCCAACCCTGAGCTTGGGCTGGAGGAGAGGCTGGCCTGCGCGTGGCACACCGAGCTTCTGCGCGAGTGGGGCTTTGAGGTGACGACGCCTTTCGCGGGGCTTGAGACGGCATACAAAGCGGTGGCCGGCGAGGGCGGCCCGGTCTTTTGCTTCATGGCCGAGTACGACGCGCTGCCGCAGATGGGGCATGGCTGCGGGCACAACCTAATCGGTACGGCGGCTGTCGGGGCAGGCAAGGCGCTGGCGGATCTTCTGCGGCAGGAGGGGCAGCCCGGGACCGTCGTGGTGATGGGCACACCCGCCGAGGAGGGGCAGGGTGGCAAGGTGAAGATGCTCGCGCAGGATGCACTGGCGGGCATTGACGCTGTGATGCTCGCGCACCCGCGCTGGCAGACGACCACGGATACGGGCTGCAACGCGATAGTGCGCTTCCGTGTCAGCTTCAAGGGTCGCGCGGCACATGCGGCAGCCTCTCCCGAGCAGGGGCGCAATGCGCTCGATGGCGTGCTGCTGACCTTCCAGGGCATCAACGCGTGGCGGCAGTATCTGCCGGAGGAGTGCCGCGTACACGGGATCATTGACGATGGCGGGGCGATGGCGAACATCATCCCGGAGGATGCCTCGTGTATCTTCTACCTCCGCGCGGCGGATGAGGCGACGCTGGAGAGCATGATCGAGCGCCTGCACGCGATCGCGGAGGGCGCGGCGCTCATGAGCGGCACTGCCGCGAAGTTGGAGGCGTGGGGAGAGCGCTACCAGGCGCGGATAGCGAACGGTCCGCTCAATGAGGCGTGGTTCGAGGCTACGCGGGAAGCGGGGCTGAATCCGACCATCCCGCAACGGCCGGGACGAGCGTCCTCAGACTTCGGCGATGTGTCGCAGCTTCGCCCGGCGGCTCATGTGTACTTCGGCATCGCCAACGAGTCGATCCCGGTGCATTCGCCGGAGTTTTGCACCGCGGCGGGGCAGGAGCTTGCGCTGGAGCGGATGCTGCAGGCGGTTGAGGCGCTGACGGTGGTGGGGCATCAGTACATGACTGATGATGGCTTCCGCGGGCGAGTGGATGAGGATTTCCGCGCTGCGAAGCAGGCACAGGCGGCTGGTTAGGTTGCCTCGCGGGTCGAATCGAACTAAGCACGCTCGCAAGTGTCAAAAGATGTAGAGCATCTCCGGCGGCCGGTGGACATCGGTAGTGGATTCCCCGTCGGTTAAACGTCCGCGCGTCCATCTCGGGCGCGTTTGCAGCAATGAGGGCCCATGCAGCGACATGCGCCAACCGCAGTCATACTGGCAGCACTGCTGGCGAGCGGGCTGATGCTCGCTCCTGCAGCGTACGCACAGACGCCGACCTTCTCCGACGACCCCTGTCAGGCGCCCTTCATCATTGCGGTGCCCGGCGACCTCCTGCGTGAGGGGCCGCTGACGGTAGTTGCGCATGATGATGGCGCCGGGACGAGGCTGCTGTTCGCGCTTGAAAGCGAATCGGCCGCCATCAACATTGAGCGCGACGGGACGGTTGAGGAGTTGGGGCGTGCGGCACTCCTGCCGGATGCCACCGAAGTCATCCTCAAGCGACTCCCGGGCGGTGCAGGCGTGGCCTGTGACGACGCCACCGTGCTGCGCGTTGAGGCTGACCTGCCGGATGGCGGTCGATGGGGAGTGCTCGGAGCCGGGCAGGAGACGCTCGCGGAACTGCTCATGCAGCCGACGGGCGAGATCCTCTTCGAGGACGACTTCATGCGGCTGCCTGATGACCCGGCGTC
>JAAYJW010000154.1 GCA_012522765.1 candidate division WS1 bacterium
CGCGAGAACGCCACCGGCGCGCACCTTGTCATCGCCTACGAGGCCGAGCAGGTGGCGATCACCGGCGAGGGGACGATTGACGGCAACAGCGCCGCGTTCTTTGAGCCGCTGCCGCCGGAGGAAGTCACCACCACCTACCGCAGGAAGCGCCGCAACTTCCCCATCCGCGACTGGCGGCCGGGACAGATGGTCTTCTTCTGCCGCTGCTCCGACGTCGCGGTGCGCGATGTGGCGCTCATCAACGCGCCCTACTGGACGCTCTTTCTGCTCGGCTGCAACCGCGTGCAGATCCGCGGCCTGCGCATCACCAACCCGCCGCAGACGCCCAACGGCGACGGCATTGACATTGACTGCTGCGGGCAGGTCACGGTCAGCGACTGCATCATCTCCTCCGGCGATGACTCCCTGACCCTGCGCGGCAACAGCAGGCTGCTGGGCGAGCGAGCCCAGCCCTGTCACGACGTCGTAGTGACCAACTGCGTCCTCAGTTCGCCCTGCAACGCCATCCGCGTCGGCGTGGGAGATGGCGAGGTGCGCGATTGCAGCCTCTCCAACATCGTCATCCGCGAATCGCGCAATGGCATCACCTTCAACAGCGCCTACTCCGACCGCGCGCTTCATGGCACCGTGCTCGACAACATCCACTTCACCGGCCTCGTGATGGACGTGATCATGCCGCTAAACATGGTCCTTGGGGTGCATGCAAAGCCGCCCGGCGCGATCCGCAACATCTCCCTCTCGCATCTGCGCATCCTCGGCCGCCAGGGCATACACGTCAGCGGCAACCCCGGGCACCTGATCGAGGACGTGCACTTCAACGATGTCCGGCTGGAACTGACCGGTGGGGATGTGGACGCGGCGTTCACCGGAGACGCGCCGAAAACAGCCGGCACGATGGATGTGCCCGCGGCGCTCTTCGCGCGCTGGGTGAAGGGCCTGCGCATCGCGGGCCTGCAAGTGGTCTGGCGCGAGATCTCCGGCGGCTGGCGGCAGGCGCTGATGATCGAGGACTGTGAACAGGTGACGATGAGTGGCGTGGATGCCGAAGAGCCACCTGTGGAGGGTGCTGGGAGAGCCGATTCGCCTTGACACCCCATCTTAAATGGTGGTACAAAGGGTGACAGACAGTAGTGAGTCAGATTGACGCATCAATTTCGGTCCGACCGGAGGTTGTTATGCGCGGTACGTCAAGAGGCTTTACACTGATCGAACTGTTGGTGGTCATAGCTATCATCGCGATCCTCGCCGCCATTTTGTTCCCCGTCTTCGCCCGCGCCCGTGAGAAGGCCCGTCAGACCAGTTGTCTGAGCAACCTCAAGCAGTTGTCCCTGAGCATGTTGATGTACGTTCAGGACTACGACGAACGCTTCACCGTCTCCAGTTGGGGAAGCAGCACGTTCTACAACTCCGGCAGTCGGCGCTGGTTCCAGGCCATCGCCCCCTACGTCAACAACGATCAGATCATGGTATGCCCGAGCGTTCCGAACCAGAAGACCGAAAGCCCCTCCGGCTCCGGCTACTTCTACGGCGGCTACGGCTACAACGGCTACGGCACGAACAATGGCAATGGTCTCGGCTACCGCCACGAGTACAGCACCGGCGGGTCGGCAGGCAGCCAGCGGCCGATTACTCTCTCGCAGGTGGAGCAGCCTTCGAGCATGATCATGCTCGGCGAGCCGAACAACACGACCCCCTCGCTGCGGGCGTATGGCAGCTATCTTCCAACCGACCGCCACAACGGCGGCTCGAACATCGCGCACGTTGACGGCCACGCGAAGTGGTACAGCGCGCAGCAGATGGACTCGGGCCACACCGAATCGGTCTGGAATGATCGGAACAACCCGACGTGGGAGTTTTGGGTCTACAACCCCGAATCGGCGAACGGCCGCTAGCGACGCTATGCAGTCAGCACAAACACGAGAGGCCGGCGCACTGCCGGCCTCTCGTCGTGTCTGGGGTTTGACAGTCACCAAGGATCACCAGCTTCAGGTGCCTTACGACCGTCATGTGCCACGGGCGCCCTCGCCCGTGGGTCGTTTGGGCGACCGCGGCCTGGTGCACTGAGCAGCCTTCCGATAACAACGCGGATGAGCGATACGGCGCACGGGTCCCGCCCAGGGGCGGGATGCCACATGAACGACAACGACTTAACGGCAGCGTCGCTTCGCGCCGCCCCCTGCGAGGGCGCAGGGGCCACAACCACTACAGCAACGGCGACAGGCTAAAAAAGCGCTCTCAACCACCTCACGCCCACGCCGTTAGCCGTTGCCCCTCTCCCGCCCACTTCGCGCAGCGAAGTGCAGGGGGAGGGGAAGTAGCTTGCGCCAGCAAGCTGCGGGGAGGGGCAGCCGTAGCCGATCTGGCTGCGCAATGGGTCGCCGAACGGCGCACGGGTCCCGCCCAGGGGCGGGATGCCACATGAACGACAACGACTTAACGGCAGCGTCGCTGTGCGCCGCCCCCTGCGAGGGCGCAGGGGCCACAACGGCTACGGCAACGGCGACAGGCTAAAAAAGCGCGCTCAACCACCTCACGCCCACGCCGTTAGCCGTTACCCCTCTCCCGCCCACTTCGCGCAGCGAAGTGCAGGGGGAGGGGAAGGAGCTTGCGCAGGTCCCCCCGCCTGCAGCGCGAAGTTCTCTCTGCGCTATGACTTCAGCCTCCGGAGGATCTACATGCCCCATCGCATCGCCGCGCCAGGCATCTACATAGCAGGCACCAGCCAACACTCGGGCAAGACCCTCGTCTCCCTCGGCCTCGTCGCCGCACTGCGCGACCGAGGGCTCAACGTCCGCTACATGAAGCCCGTCGGCCAGCGCACCGTCGAGGTCAACGGCGTTCACGTTGATGAGGATGTCATCCTCATCAACACCGTCTACGACCTCGACAGCGACGCCGCCGACTGCAACCCCGTCACCATCCCGAGCGGCTATACAACCGACTTCGTGCGCAACGGCGGCTCGCGCCAGCCGCTCATTGACCGCATCCTCGACAGCTACGAGCGCCTCTCGCGCGGAGCCGACCTCGTGATCGTCGAGGGCACCGGCCACGCGGGCGTTGGGTCGGTGGTCGGCATGGGCAACGCCCAGGTCGCGGCGCTTCTCGGCGCGGGCGCGATGATCGTCACCGGCGGCGGCCTCGGCAGGCCTATCGACGAGTTCGCCCTCAACCGCGCCATGTTCGACCAGGAGGGCTGCCGGATCATCGGCATGGTGGCGAACAAGTTCCTGCCGAAGAAGATTGATGAACTAAAGCCGCTGCTCGCGCAGTGGCTGGCGCAGTCGGATGACCGGCTGCTCGGCGTGGTGCCGTACGAGCCGATCCTCAGCGAACTGACGATGCGGCAGATCGCCTCCGAGACCGGCGCGGAGATCATCCATGGCGAGCAGTATCTCGACCGCCGCATCAGCGAGTGCCTCATCGGCGCGCAGTACGCCCACCGGCTGCTGCAGGCACTCAAGCCGGGGGTGCTCGCGATCATCCCCGGCGACCGCGACGACCTGATACTCGCGGCGATAAGCTCCGAGGAGCTATCTTCGGAGACCGCCGGCACGATGGGTATCTGCATCACCGGCGGCATCATGCCCCACCACAGCGTCCTGCGGCTGATCGAGCGCAGCCAGGCGCCGGTGATCGCAATCCGCGAGGGCACCTATGACGTGGCCTCCGAGATCAGCGACGTGGTTGGGAAGATGCTGCCATCGGACCGGGAGAAGGTTGAAACGGGGCAGCGCCTCGTCAAGCAGGCGATCGACCTCGATGCGGTGCTTGAGGCGCTGTAGGCGGTCAACTCGCAGATAAGCAACCGGCCCACCCGGTGAGGGTGGGCCGATTCGGTTCTACAGATGCGAGGGTGAAGCCCTCAATTCGCGACGCGGTCCCAGAGGTTGGCGGTGTAGTAGCTTGGATTTCCGGAGACCGGCGCCTCACTGAACATCGACGGGTAGTGGTCCGGGCTGAGCGTGGACTGCGGGGTCATCCACTTGGCATGGCCGTCCACAAACGCGATGTTCGAGCCGCCGCTGTGTTCCTTCGACATGACGCGGCTTGGCCAGCGCTGGCGGGGATCGTCGGTGCCGTATACGTCATACTCGCTCGAGTGCATCTCAAAGATCAGAGCACTCTCGGCGGGGGCCTCCACACGTGCAATGTTTTGGACGGATGTTCCATAGCACCACGGCCCCTGCCCGTACGACTTCGAGGTGCTGTCATTGGCAACATACGACAACGGCGCGGATTGGTTGCTGTCGTGGGAGGGGCACTGGAAGATCTGATCGTTCATGACGTAGGGTACGATGAGCTCGGCCCAGCCCTCATGAGTGGCGCCATAGGCGGGCCAGTAGCCATCATTGTCATCGTTGTACATCTGCAGGCCAAGAGCGATTTACTTCATGTTACTCAGACAGGAAGTCTGTCGCGCCTTCTCGCGCGCACGGGCGAAGACCGGGAAGAGGATCGCCGCCAGGATGGCGATGATCGCGATGACGACCAGCAGCTCGATGAGCGTGAATCCACGACGCATGCGAATACCTCCAAAGAAAAGTGGAACGTGTACCTGCGGAGGAAGATGCTCCACAGGGGTGGTACGCAGCAGGTAGTTCGCCGCCGATGCCGCGGGACCTTCCTGCACTGGATTAACATGAGGCTGACCAACTGGACGGAGGCGTGTCATGGGATGGGCTCAAAAAACAACCGGCCCACCCGGTGAGGGTGGGCCGATTCGCGTCAGCACAGCACATGCGGTCAGTTGTTCGCGACGCGGTCCCAGATGTTCGCGGTGTAGTAGAGGGGGTTGCCCGATACCGGCGCCGCACTGAACTCGGTGCCGTAGTGGTCCGGGCTGATAGTCTGCTCCGGCTTCATCCACTTGGCATGACCATCAACGAATCCTACATTGGATCCGCCGTTGTGCTCGGTGCTCATGTCGTGGCCAGGCCAGCGGAGTCTCGGGAACGTCGTATCGACGGACCAACCGCTATGATACTCAAGGACCAAACCGGTCTCCGCAGGGACTTCCACATAGGCGATGTTGGTGACGTAGGTTCCGTAGCACCACGGGCCCTGTCCGTAGGACTTCGAGGTGCTATCGTTCGCCACGTAAGAAAGTGGCGCTGAGGCGGTGCTGTCATGGGAGGGGCACTTGAAGATCTGCTCGTTGCTGACGTACGGCATGACCAGTCGCGCCCAGCCGATGTAATCAGTATGGTAGCAGGGCCAGTATCCGTCGTAGTCGTCGTTGTACATCCGCAGACCAAGTCCGATCTGCTTCACGTTGCTCAGACAGGAGGACTGGCGCGCCTTCTCGCGCGCACGGGCGAAGACCGGGAAGAGGATCGCCGCCAAAATGGCGATGATCGCAATGACGACCAGCAACTCGATGAGCGTGAACCCTCGTCGCATCTCTTACCCTCCTCGAACTGGACGAACGTCAGCAGTATAGGTGCGCTGCAGCTTAAGAATCCATTTCTTCACCTGTAGTGGACTGTCCTTCAACAGAGCATAAAAACCTGAACAGCTACCCGTGCGCAGGTTCCAATCATGCGTTAAGTGCGGGAGTGGGGGCGATAGAACGAGTTGACCCGCCCTTGGAGAGTCTCAACGGCGGGTCGTGGGCGGCAAAGGCGTCTGGAGCCTAGTACATGTCCCAGATGTTGATCGTGTACGAGTTGGGGCCCCAGCCCGCGGGCATGCTCTGATAGGCAGTCGGGTAGTGGTACGGAGAGACCGTCTGTTCGGGCTTCATCCACTTGGCATGGCCGTCCGCGAAACCGACGTTCGAGCCGTCATTATGCTCCTTGGACATGCCAGGCACGGGCCAGCGGAGATCGTGGCGCGTGCCGTTCGTGTAGATGTTCCACGAGGTGTGATACTCAAGGATCATCGCCGCGTCCGCCGCATCCGCTATCTTCGCGATGTGCTGCCCGTAGGCGCCGTAACCCCAGGGGCACTGGCCGTAGGCTTCGGAGGTGCTGTTATTGGCAGCGTAGGAACAGGGCGCGGCAGCGGTGCTGTCATGCGAGGGGCACTTGAACACCTGGTCGTTCTTCACGTAAGGCAGGATCAGGAATGACCATGTTGCGTAGTCCTGATGGTAGCAGGGCCAGAAGCCGTCGTAGTCATCGTTGTACATGCGCAGGCCGAGGACGATCTGCTTGACGTTGCTGAGACAGGAACTCTGGCGCGCCTTCTCACGCGCTCTGGCAAAGACGGGGAAAAGGATCGCCGCCAGAATGGCGATGATCGCAATCACGACCAACAGCTCGATGAGCGTGAATCCGCGTCGCATCTGTCATCCCTCGACTTTCTGCAGCCGCTGCGGAGCCATGTCAGCCGGCACTTCAGCGGCATCTGCCTGATGCACGCGGAGTTCCATCTAGCCGCGAATCCACCTCCGTTAACGATATATGTAGCAGCCAACCGCTCAGCCGTTGCCTGTCGGCGGCGAAGACGCCACCTGTGCGGCGCGATAGCGCCGCCCTGTTAAAGAAGCCGTTTTCGTTCTCCTGTGCGGGCGCGGGCGCCCGCACTACAAGGGTGCGTGATGGTTCGTAACGGCATCAAGGCCGGACGGGGGCTTTGACGGGCTGACAAGCCTGCCCTCCGGGCGGGACAGGCGATAACGGCTGACGGCTGCCCCTCCCCGTAGCTTGCTGACGCAAGCTCCTTCCCCTCCCCCTGTTGCGCCTGCGGCGCAAGGGCGGGAGAGGGGAACGGCTACGGCAGTGGCGCTCCAAAGCCTTACAAGGCGATGAACGCGCGTCAGTTGATCAACTCGTCTGATGCCGCGCCGCCCGCGGCGGGCACCGTCGCCTTCTCGATGAGGCCGCCCGCGGCCTCGTACGCCGCGAGCACCTCCGCTCCCGCACCCTCTGTCCACCATTCGGCGACCTTAAAGGCGCCCGCCCAGCCCTCGATGTCCGTGATGAGCTTCGCAGCGCGCGTTGAGCCGTCGTCGTTGAGCAGAGCGCTGCGCAGATAGCTCGCGGGCCAGGCGATGCGCGTGTCCAGCACGGTCACGTCGCCCTCGATCTCGCGCACCTGATCGGCGACCTCGCCGCTCCACGTCAGCAGCACCGTCGCGCCCTGCCGCACATCCGCCTCCCCGTAGTCGAAGGGCTCGGTGGCGACCTCAAGCCGCCCCTCCAGTGTCGGCGGCAGCGTAGCCTCAAGCGTCTCACCCGCTGCGAGCGTGCCGCGATCGCCGAGGCGCACCTCGATCGGCCCCTCTGTCTCGACGCAAGTCACCGTCGCGGCAAGGCCCTCCGCAGTCCGATGGACCTCCAGCGTCAGGTTCGTCGCGCCAACCCGCAGATTGCGCACGGTCATCGCATCTGCGCCCGGCGGCAGGTTCGGCGCAAATGTAACGCGGTCGTTGACCGCATCAGGCTGGAAGCCGGTCAGGTACTGCAGGACCGCGCTGCCGTTGATCCCGCCCTCCCAAGGCCGGACGCGGTGCATACCCCAGACATCACGCGCGGGCGTGTCATCGGGGCGGTTCATTTCGGAATAGCCGCCGGAGGCCTCCGCAGCAGTCAGCAGGCCCTGGAGGGCGTGTGGGGCCTCGGGGTGGTCGATCGCGGTGAGCGCCGAGAGCACCATCCCGGGCGTCATGCCGACGGTGTAGGCACAGCCGGGGGTAAGGTTGCTCGTGCCTGCGCCGGGGCGGTAGAGCCACTGCAGGGCGCTGGTGATGTTGCGCTCCTGCCGCTCGGTGGCGCCGGCATAGCCGATCCATGTCGGGCGCATGTTGATGTTCGCGAAGGGGTAGCGGTAGAGTTCGCCCGACACCGCGGACATCGCGGGCGCGTAGTAGCCGCGATCCTCCTGCCAGTACCAGCGCTCGGTGGCCTCGCGGACAAACTCGGCTGCCCCGCGGTAGCGCGCGATCTCGCTCTCCGGGCGGCCGATCTGCTCGGCCATCTCGGCCATCGCCTCCGCGGCAGCCACATATTCGAAGCCCGAATCGGCCGAGCGCAGCGTCAGGTGCACGTAGTCGGAAACCGCCTCGGGCTCGGCACTGAATAGCTGATAGCCGGGGAAGCGGTAGGTCTCATCGCCATGGAAGGGCAGGCGGCCCTGCTCATCCACCTCATGGCCGTCGAAGGCGCGCACAAGGTAATCCCAGCGCTGCTCGATGGCGTCGGTGTCGCCGGTGTGCAGCCAGTACCAGTGGTTCTGCAGGATCAGGAAGCTGGCGATCTCGGCCTTTTGCGTCGGGATCTCGCTCCAGTCGATCTGCGGCGGGTTCTGCAGGTCGAGGTCGAGGCTGAGTTCGATGTTGTTGAAGATCTCCCGCTTGTGCGCGGAGCCCGCGTGGTGGTAGGTGAGATCGCGCCCGACCGAGTCAAAGTCGCCGCAGTCGAGCAGGAACTTGACCGGCCCGTTCGAGTCGCGAATCCAGCGGTAGGAGTACTTGTGCATCGGCGAGTAGCCGCCCGCCTCAGCCTGCTGCACGCGACAGATGTACTTCTGTATCGTCATGAACTGATCGATCTCATCGCCCGCGCCCTCCACCTGCAGCGTCCGCGCATCCCACTCGGCCCACCACTCGTGAGCGGCCTCAAAGAGCGACCAGCCCTGCTGCTCGACCTCGCCGCCGATCGTCGCGGTCTCCGCGCGGTCGTTGGCGATGGCGACCCACGCGATCTTGCCGACGGACTCATCGGGCCCCACGCTGCCGAGCGGGCAGGTAAGCGACTGCACATCGCCCATCTCCAGGGCTTGCGGGCTGATTGCCTGCAGGCGCGTCGTCAGGCCCTCGGGGTAGGCAGGGAGCACGCTCTGCTGCTTCACCTGCGTGTCGGCTCCCGCGAATCCGGCGCGGATGATGATGTCGCCGCGAGTGCAGACGAGATTGCCATCCTCTTCGCCATCTACCGGCAGGCTGCTCTGCAGGCCCAGCGAGACATCCACCGCGCTGCCGCCTGCATTCGTCACAAGCATCAGGGTGACGATCGCGTCAAGGTCGGGCGGGACGGTCTGGTAGAGGTCAACGTGGATGCTCTCGCCCTCCCAGCGGGAGTGAACGATGCCCGCGGGCGCGATCCACTCGGTTGACTGGCGGGCTATCGCCAGAGGTTCGCCATCCACCAGCACCGCGGGCACCCATGCCCCGAGCAGGCCGGTCATCTTCTGATAGGTCGGGCCGAGGATGTCCTGCACGGTGCCGAAGGGCAGCCCGAGGCCGACAATGCCGAAGATGCGCCCGTTGCCGATCGGGTAGGCGCCGACATCGGAGAAGGTTGGCAGCTCCCCGGACAGGTCCACCTCCTGCCGCCAAGCGTCGTGGACGTCTGAGGCCCACGTCGCACTGGTGACATCCTGCTCGGTGAAGGTGGCCGCATCGCGATTGCGCGGACCGCCGCAACCTGCGAGGATAGTCCCACTGATGATGAGGATCGCGAGCATCGTAACGGTGATGGATCGGAGCATGAGAATCCCTTTCGACAGCCTCTGAGAGTGACGGGTGACTTCGCGTATATGCGGGATATGTCCTTTGTAGCGGTAGTATACGTCATCGGAGGGGTTAACGGTTGCGGGGCATTTGCGGGTTCCTGAATCAACGCCTGTGCGGGCACTGACCACGGGTCCCGCGCCGCGGCGCCCTGGCATATGATGGCAGGAACGGCAGTTGTTAGTGGACCGGCGCCCTCGCCGCGGGACCTGAGGGCGGCAGGCGGGGGAAACGTCCAGGCGAGGGCGTCTGGACTCCGGAACGACGGGCACGGCAGTTGTTAGTGGCCCCGGCGCCCTCGCCGCGGGACCTGAGGACGGCAGGCAGGGGAAACGACGTCCAGGCGAGGGCGCCTGGACTCCGGAACGGCAGGAGTAGGACATGAGCGGGCGGACAGACGCTAAGGTACGATCGACGACCCGGATGCGGCAGGAGCCATGGACGCTGAGATGAGGCGCGCACTGGGGCAGGATGCGGCCCCCGTCGCGGCGAACGCTACGGCTGGTTGGCGAGGTGATTGCAGACTGACACCCGGAGGTGCTCGCGTGGCTTATACGACCGGAGCGCTAATCTGTGGCATGTTGCTGATCGCCATCCCTGCCTTCGCCACGCTCCCTGATGGCTGGGAGGCGCAGGGAAGCCTTGAGGAGGCGGAGGGATGGATGATCGCGCAGGAGCAGTCGGTGGTGACCGCGCCGCTGGGGGCGAACACCGTCACGCGCGTGAACATGCGCCTGGGCGCGCTCGAGCAGCCCGCGGTCTGCCGCATCGAGGGCGCTGAGGGCACGGCGCTGGAGCTTCGCCTGCAGGCGCTCGATGCCGAGTACCGCGTCAACCTCATCGGCCAGGAGCGCATTCCGCTGCCGGATGCCTGCGTTGAGCTTCGCGTGCCCGACCCGGCCGGGGGCTGGCTGTTCAACGACCGTTACTTCATCCGCCCGCACCCGCACTGGTATGAGCGCGAGGAGCGTCAGGCGCTGCTGGATGGCTGGAGCGACCTGCCCGCGGCTTCGGCGCACCCGTTGCAGTTGCGCATTGACGCGCGTGAGGGGGGCGCGGGCCTGTGGGTGGACGACCGCTATGTGGCGGGACTGCCGATCGCAGGCGCTGCAAACCTGCGCCTGACGCTTTCGCCGGGGAACGCGATCGGCGAGGTCGCTACATCCGCGGCTGGAGAGACGCAACGCTTCGTGCCGGTCGGCCTGCGCGGCTACAGCCGCCCCGGTTCGTGGGCGGCGGCCGAGCCGAGCATCGGACGCGGCAGCATCGAGTCGGGCGGCGTACCGTTCGAGGTCGGCTCGCAGAATGACCGCGTAGATGTCGGTCTCGCGCGCTGGCTGCGGGAGGCAGTGGGGCCGGAGGGCTTCACGGAGAACTACTTTACCCGCAACGCCTTCGACTCGCGCCCCGAGGACATCCTGCTGGCGATCCCGACAGGCGACTACTCCCGCGCGCACCTGCTCTGCGCCGTTGACCCGGACCCGGCGAAGGCCCCGATGCTGAGCCTGC
>JAAYJW010000155.1 GCA_012522765.1 candidate division WS1 bacterium
ACCTCACCCGTGATCTGCGCGGCCTCGCCCGCCTTCATCCGACGGGCCAGCAGAATGCGGTCAATGAACGCCTGCGCGACCTCGTCCGAGTACTGCTGCATCCGCGGGTCCTGCGTGTTGCGCCAGACCGCCATCTCCGCGACGCCCTGCCGGTCCGCCTCGGGCACCACGACATCCCATTCGTCGCGAAAGACCTGGGCCATCGGCGTCAGCAGCGCCTGCACTTCGTCGAGACCCCGTGCGCAGGCGGCCAACGCCTCCACTCCCTCCGCCTGCTCCAGCGCGAGGATGGCATCCTGCACGCGCCCCTGCTCGGCCAGCGCCTCGGCGGCGGCAACGTCCACTCCGTTCGCCCGAGCTACCTCGGCATCCATGCGGAAGATCTGCCGCAGGTTTGCCTGATGTCCGGCCTGCGTGGCGGCTACCACCTCCGCCACCTGCTCTGAAGTGCCCGCGAAGAGGATACGCCCGTCGCCAGGCTCCAGCGTCAGCTCAGCGCCGGCACGCGCGGGCGCCGGCGCCGCCAGCGCCTGCAGGCCCACGAGCATCGCCGCCGCGTCTATCTGCTCGGCATCGGCCACCAGCCGCACCGTGCGCGCCTCGTCGAGGTCCTGATTCACCGCCACGAGGAAGCGCCCGCCGTCGGGGCCGGGCTGCCTGAGCACCCCCAGCCGCACCGCCGGGCCGTTGTAGCGCTCGCGGTAGTTCTCAAGCTGCTCGCACTCGGCGGTGAAAGCTCCCGAGGTGTCCACGCGGCAGTCAAGCATCGAGGGCCCGATCGCGGTGATTTCGCGCGCAACGTCCACCATCGCGTCCCAGCAGGGCGTGGTGGCCTGGAATGAGTCGATCGCGGTGGTGAAGTAGTATTTGTTGTACCGCCAGTTCGGCGGGGAGTACGAGCCGTGGAATGTGATGCCCTTGCAGCCGCCCGCGATGGAGCCCCACAGCATAAGCCGCATCTCCGGCCCGGTGGGAAGCTGCCACGTATACTCAGGGCGGCCGCCGAAGGCTTGCAGCATGATCCAGACCGGCCCGGGCGTGCGCTGGGAGGCGAACTGCACGACGTCCATCACCATCCACGGGTTGCGCCCGGTGCGGCGGATCGGATACTCATCGCCGTAGTAGACCGGCATGTAGGGGAGGAACTCGGTGCGGCTGAAGTTGAGGATCGTGACCGCCGGATGGTGCGGGTCGATCTCATTGAAGAGGCTCTGAATCATCATGTAGTTGGGGATCAGTTGCGGCCCCGGCTCATCGCTCACATCGTAGGCGAGGATCACGTCGCCGAACTCCTCCGCGAACTCACGGCGCGTCTCAATACTGATGCCCTTCTGCAATATCCGCTCGATCGCAGTCTCACGCGTGTAGTCGCCGGGGTACACCTCTCGCCTGTTGCCATCCTCGGTCGTCTCAAACACGCGCAGGAACTCGCCGCGCAGGAAGAGGCGCATGTCGCGCTCCCGCATTTCATCCGCGATGGCCGACTTACCCGTCTCGGCGAACTGATTGAGCGGGATGTTCTCCCCGACCAGCCAGGTGTTGAAGTAGCTGCGGCGGTAAAGATCAAGCTGATCGCGGCGGTACTGATCCGCGGGCGCAAGTTCCGGCAGATAGCCGCGGTAGTACTCACCGTAGGGGTAGAAGCCCTCCAGCGCCGGGTAGCGCGTGACCTGATCCGGGGGCTGGGGTAGCTCCATCAGAGGGCTGTCATCAAGCGTCTCCTGCGCGATCACGATCGGCTCATCCAGCCCCTCGACGCGAAGCTCAACCTGCGTAATGCCCAGGTTCGCCCACGGCAGGCCCACGCGCGACGGGCTGAGCGGGGTGGCGGTGAAGGTGTCCTCGAAGCCCTCCACGCCACCGGCCGCCATCGTTCCGAGCATCGTCATCTCGCGCTGCACGCCAGCGCCCATCGAGTGCAGAATCGCCGCGTAGTCTCGCTCCGCGCCAAGCTCCAGCGGGTCGAGCGAAACCGCGATCTCATCATCCACGTGCACTACGCCGCCCGCGCCCGCGATGGCGGTGACCGAGTAGCTCATCTCCCACTCGCCGCCGGGAGCGATCTCCACCGACCGGTAGTACACCTCCAGCGTGTCAAGCTCATGCGAGAGGTAGGCCCCGCCTTTCTCCGCGAGGCCCTCATCAAACTGCACCACCATGCCGCTGCCGTCGGCGGTGGTTGCTGCCACCCAGTCGCCCGCGAGGCCATCGAGCAGCATGTCACGCTTGATCGACTGGTGCGGGTGGCGGTAGACGCGCAGGCCCGTCGCGGTCGGCCATGTGAGCAGAGAGTGCCCGGGCGCGAGCACCTCCTGAGTGCGCAGGCGAAGCTCTCGCGCCTGCTCGCCCTCATTGCGCACCGCGAGCGTCACGGCAAGCGTGGCCGAGCCCTCCGGCATCGCGAGTGTCTTCGCGAAGACCAGCCCCGCGAGGTCGGGATGCGTCGCCCGGTGCGTCAGCAGCAGCCGCCGGTTCGGCTCCAGCACCTCAAGCTCCCACGGCACGTCGCGCAGTTGCCCCGGGTAAGCATCGCCCGGGACGATGACGTTGGTCAGGCCTCCCGGATGAACGCCGCGCCAGACGGTGCGCTCCCCACCGGCCTCGGGTGTGCTGAAGCTCATCACGCGGCCGCCGATTAGTGCATCAACCGTGGCCGTGGCGGCTCCCGAATCCAGCGCGTCCTCTGAGCTTGTCAGGCTGATGTCATCGTAGAAGACGGTACCCTCGCCACCGTTGCGCAGGTAGATGACGAGGCCGTCGGTCTCCGGCGCGGTGGCGAAGGCCCACCTGATCTCGCCCCACTCGGGCTGCTGGCGGTAGTGCGTGGTGGAGGAGTACTGCAGGCGGTTGCCCTCAGCGTCGCTCGTCATCATCGAAAGCTGCGCGGCACCATCGCCCTCGGTGCGGAACTGCGCGGTCAGCACCAGCCGCCGGACGCCCCTGATTCCCTCAACCGTCTGTCCGACGAGATGGTTGTTCTGCTTGCCCGCGTCGGTGATCTGCTCCCGTGGCATCCCCTGGAGCATCACGGAACGCCCGCCGGTCCGCGCCTGATCGGAGGCGACGATGGTGCCCTTCGGGTTGCTCCAGTACACCTGCTTCCAGCCGGTGGGGAAGCCGGTCTCCCCGTCCATCTCCTCGAAGCCGGGGTTCGTCAGCAGGTTCGTCTGACATGGCGCAACAACGGCAGCACCAAGCGCGGCCATGACACAGAGCATCGTCCACCAGCGCATGATCTTCTCCCCTTACGATCCGGCTCGATGAGTGCGGCTTCTTTCTCGTCAGAGACATGCCATCCTTCACGCCCCATGCTACTGAACATACTGAACTGCCACCACTCGGCCGGTCGCCGCGCTCTCATACGCCGCCTCCAGCGTCCGCTGATACTCCAGCGCGTCCTCGGCGGTCAACTCCGGATCGCGGCCCTCGAGGATCGCGCACAGGAAGTCGTCCACGTAGAGCCGCCACGACTGGGGGCCGTAGGTTGGCGCCTCGAAGCCGCCGCGGTCGAACTGATCACCGTCGCTGAAGTCGCCGTAGACGAAGATTCGCTCGGCCAGCGAGTTCACGTGCAGCACGCCCTCACTGCCGATCACCTCGAAGCGCACATCCGCGTTCGGCAGCGACTTCGTCGGCGTGCGCCCGATGACGCAGGTCGCCACCACGCCATTGACATACTCAAGGCTCACCACCGCGAGGTCCTCGATGCCCGCGATGCGGTAGCTGTCGTAGAAGAAGGCGTCCTGCTCGCAGTAGACGGACTTTACAGGTGCTCCGGCGAAGGCGCTGAAGGCGAGGAAGACGTAGCCGCCGAAGTTCGCAAGCTCACCGACCGACGGCTCTTCCGCCTCGACTCGCCGCCTCGCTTCCTCGACGGAGATCGTGTAGCGCGGCCCCTTCACCTGCAGGTACATGCCGCTTAGCACCCGCACCTCGCCCACGCGACCGCCTCTCACCGCGCCGATGGCCCGAGCCACCGATGGGGCGAAACGCGCGGCATGAAAGCCGAAGGTGAAGCGTATTCCGGTTTCGCGCACGGTGTCGGCGATCAGTTCCGCGCCCGCGAGATCAGCCGCCGGCGGCTTCTCGCTGAGCACATGCACTCCACGCGCGGCCATCTCCGCGACCACCGCCGGGTTGCGCTCCGGCGGCAGGCAAAGCGACACCGCCTTCGGCGTCTCTGCGTCCATCAGCGCCCACGGGTCATCGTAGCAGCGCACACCGCATCGTTCGGCGAATTCCCTTGCTCGCGCACGCGCCGCTTCGGAGGCTCCCGGCTCGGCCACGCCGACGATCTGCGCGTTCGGGTGGTCGAGGAGCGCGGTGGCGAAGGCGCCCTGATGGCCGTAGTCGAAGCCGATGAGCGCGCACCTGATCGGATCACGCATCGATGCTCACCGCCTCCCCCGTCCGGAGCGATTCCGCTCCAGCCAGCACCGCCTTCAGCACCCCGAGCGATGTCTCCAGCGGGATCGGCACCTCTTCGTCGGCGAGGACCGCGCGAGCAAACTCGCGGATCTCGCAGGCGAAGGGCATGTCAGGATCGGTCAGAGCGTAGCTGCTGCCCGGCGCGAGGAGGCTGTAGCCGTCGGCCGCTGTGATGTCGCCGAAGTGCGTCAGCCGATCCGTCGCGTCAATCGTCCCGGCGGTGCCGACGAGGTAGATCTCATTGCCGAGCGGGTAGCGCGGCGGGGGCATGATCCGGTTCTCTTCAGTGTGCGCAATTGCGCCTGAGGCGAAGCGCGTGACGCAACTGACGTACTCATGCACAGGCAGCCACTCCTGCCCCGGATGCGAGCGCGCATGCACGCGCACCGGCAGGCTCCCGAGCAACCACGTCATCAGGTCGAATGAGTGCATGCCGTTGTGTATCAGCAGCCACTCCGGCGGCCGGTCGCGGTAGGCGTCTATCTGCTCCGGCCGCCAGAACGGCGACGAGGGGCCGCTGTAGCGCGCGTAGACCGGCGTGCCAATCCTGCCGCTGTCGATCGCCTGCTTGATCGCCCGCCAGCGAGGGTGCCAGCGCAGGCTCTGCGCGCACATCGCCCTGCAGCCGCTCTCTCGTGCGGCGGAGATGATCTCCTCGCCCTCCGCCACGCTCATCGCGAAGGGCTTCTCAATGAGCGCGTGCTTTCCGGCCTTCAGCGCCGCGACGGCAATCTCCGCGTGGACCTCGTCGATCGCGCAGATGTCCACCATGTCGATGTCGCCGCGCGCGAGGAACTCGCGGTAGTCGGAGCAGGCGTCGCTGATCCCGGCGCGGGCGGCGAACTCGCGGGCCTTCTCCGGCGCGATGTCGCAGCAGGCGACGAGGTCGGCTTCCTCCACGAGGCGGTAGCCCGCGAGATGATTACCGGCGATCCCGCCGCATCCGATCAGCCCGACGCGCAGAGGTGGCAAAGATACAGTGGCCATCAGGCAGCCGCTCCTTTCCGCATGACGGCTTCTCCGGGGCCAGTCCCGCGACCTGCCGCCATTCGGGAGGATGAGGAAGGATTCTCGCCTGTCCAGCGTGAACCTGCGGGGGACCGTGCAAGCAATATCCGGGAGGCCTGTCATGCGAAGGATCGCAGTAGTCAGTCTGGTAGCTATCATCGCCGCCGCGCCGCTGTATGCCGCGGTGGCCATCACGAAGCTCGACCCGAAGGTCACGCAGACGCCTGAGGGGCAACGTGTTGAGCAGGCGGTGGTGCTCGGCAACGAGGTCGCGCATTACACGCTCAACTATGACGTGATACACAACCCTGAGAAGCCCGGTGAGGTCACTTCCAACTGGTGGGCGTGGCAGTCGGACACCATCACGCTCGGCATGACCGAGCCCTCGCAGCCGAACTGGTACTGGCAGGGCTTCATCATCTGGAAGTTCGACGATGAGAGCCTGCACAGGCGGCCCGCGGAGATCAACATCATCCGTGAGGGCGGGCAGGATGGGGTGGTCGAGTACGTCTGGGACACGCCGAAGGTCCGCGCGAGCCTTCGCTTCGCGCTCGTGACAGGCTCAGATAAGCTGCTGATGTTCGGCAGCTACGAGCCGAAGGAGCCGCTGCAGAACGTGCGGATGGTACTGACGACCTACCCGACCGGCTACGCGGAGCCGCGCAATCGCGCCGTCACCACCGCGCTTGGGACGCGCGAACCCGGCGACACCGTCAACCTCGATCTGCAGCAGGAGCGGTGGGTGCTGTATGAGGATGTCACCGCGGGCCGCACGGGACAGGGCTCGTCGGGGCTGCTGGTCGGCACCCCCGACGCGTTCGAGAGCATCACCATCCCGGTCGGCACCTACGGCATCAACACGACCCTAAGGCTCCCCGCCGAGGCCACCGATTTCGCACTCGCGCTCTACGACTACCCGCTCTTCCCCGACTATCAGGAGACGCGCGACTACTTCGCACGCACCGCCGACGCAGAGGCGCGGCAGATCGAGCAGATGGCCGCCGGCGACCTCTCGCAGCCGCTCCCGGCGATGCAGATGGATGAGCAGCGCCTCGCGAAGCTCCGCGAGGCGGGCGAGGGCATGCTCAGCCGCCCCGCCGAACTCTGGACGCCGAACCCCGAGCCGCTGGAGTTCCCGTGGGCGGCGAATCTCGCCGGTGGGCCGATCCGCACCAGCATCTTCTGCCGCCGCTATGCGGCATGGGAGACGATGGAGCTTGCGCGGCGGCTTGAGATGGACGCCGAGCATCTTTACTTCGACGCCAACGACCGCCTTACAAGCGCTACCTCCTGGCCCTACCAGGGCACCACCGGCATCGGCCCGCTGCCGCAGGGAGTGGCCGCGCGCAAAGCCGCCGAACTTGCCACCGATGACAGCATAGACCTCTACCTCGTTGGCGCCATCCATGCCTCGGCGATCCCGAGCGTCGCGCGAAACGGCATCGCCGAGCAGGTCGCCGAGGGCAAGGGCCTGCTGGTCACCGGCCCCGCCGACAGGCTGGCCGACTGGCCGCAGGAGTTGTTCGCCAGCGAGGACCCGGGGCTGGCGGAGATCATCCTGCGCTCATTCCCGGACTGGGATCAGATCCCCGGCTACCGCGAGGGTGAGCGTGGCCGTGTCGCCGGGCAGCCGCCCATCCGCGCCTGGCGCTACGGCAACGGCCGCGTCGTACACCTGAACGTGAACCTCGGGAGTTACTCCACCTTCGTCCCGCGTAATGACGCGATCGAGGGCCTCGACGCCGCCACCGACCGCTGCATCGCCATCGCCGCCCGCGCGGCACTGGCCGCTGCCGGGCGCGAGATGACGGTGAACACGAACGAGGCGGCTTCCGTCTTCGCGCGAGTGCAGGACGACCTCGGACGGACGCTGTTGCTGGAGGAGAATGTCGACGCTTCGACCGACTTCAACGCGGCGCGACCGTTCTTCGTTGACATGCTGCTCCGCAACGCCGACGGCGAGGCCATCGGCTTCATGAGTTTGCGCAATGAGCCGAACGTGACCGCACAGATCGCCGACGTTGCGATCACTCCCTCGATGGTGACGCACGAGCCTGCACCGCCGATGGTGGAGATGCCCGACGGCGGGCAGGTGCAGTGTTCGGCCACGCTGGCGAATGTGCCCGCGGGCGCGCAGGTTCAGTGGACCGTCAGCGACATCAACGGCCGCATCGTGGCTCAGGCGACTGGTCCCGCGCAGGCGAACGCCTCGGCGACGCTGGACCTCCCGCGCCCGCTGACGCCCGCGCACATGCTCGACGTGGCCGTGCTTGATGGCGCGACCGAAGTCGCTTTCGAGCGCCTACGCTTCACGATGACCACGCCCTACCCGTTCGAGGACTTCACCGGTCTCGTCTGGACCTACGCGGGTGGCGATCCGGTGCTGCGCCAGACGGATCGCATCTGCTACGAGCAGGGGACCGGGATGAGCGACCTCTGCCACATGGGCGGCTTTTCGGACGAGGGCGCGGCGCGCGAGTACGCCGTCAGCGCCATGTCCGGCCTGCGCTTCATCCCCTACGTGACGCGCCTCGCCGGCGGCGCCAATGCCGACAATGAGCGCGTGCCATGCATGCACGACCCGGAGTACATCGCCGCCGAGCAGGAGAAGATCACGCGCACCTGCCGGCAGGCCGCTCCCTACTCACCGCCGGCGTACACCCTCGGCGATGAGAACTACCTCATCCGCGGCGACTACGAGGGCTGCTACAGCCCGGAGACCATCGCGGCCTTCCGCGAGTGGCTGCGCGAGCAGTACGGGACCATCGCGGCGCTCAACGCAGAGTGGAACAGCAACTACGCGAGCTTCGACGCCGTGGAGCCGATCAAGCTGGAGGACGCCGCCGCTCGCACCGACAGCTTCGCCCCGTGGCTCGATCACAAGCTCTTCATGGACACCGCGTTCGCCGAGATGCACGAACTTGACGCGGGCTTCGTCCGGGCGCAGGACCCTGGTGCGAAGGTCGGCTGGGACGGCTTCCTCGGCTACAACTGGAAGATGGGCTACGACTTCGCGAAGCTGACTGAGAACCTTGAGCTGAATCAGTCCTACATCAGCCACTTCCTGCAGGGCGAACTCTACCGCTCCTTCAAGCGCGACGATGCTCTCGCCGGCAAGTGGGGCAACTCCGTCGCGGACGTCGAGGATGGCTGGCATTCGTTCCCGTGGTCATGCCTGCTCGACGGGGACAACTCGGCCTGGTGGTGGACCTCGTGGGGCCTTGAGTACACGCCCTTCAACCCCGACCTGTCGATCAGCAACTACGGCCGCTGGTTCTTCGAGGCGATGGAGGAGACGCGCACCGGTCCCGGCAGGCTCCTGCTCGACGCGGGCCGCCAGGACTCCGGCATCGCGATCCTCTACTCGCACCGCGACATGTTCGCCGCGACGGTGCTGGGGCAGATCACCGAGGGCCGTCCGTGGGCGAGCGACGGGCGCTTCCTCAACACCCACACGGCGCTGCTGCGCGCGCTGATGGACTCAGGCTACCAGTGCACCCATCTGACCTTCGAGGATGTCGCCGCGGGCGTCTCAGTGGCGGAGCATCCAGTGCTGGTGCTGCCCTTTGCCAGTTGCGTCTCAGACGAGATGGCCGCGTCCCTGCGGAGCTACGTGGAGGCAGGCGGCACGTTGGTCGCGGATGGACGCGTGGGGCTGCTGACGGGGCAGGGCCGCGTCCGCACTGACCGGCCGCTTGATGACCTCTTCGGCGTCACCTCACCGGCGGGCATGGAGGCGCTGACCGCCCAGACCGGCAGCGGTTCGGCCGCGATTGACGGCGCCATCGGCGATGCCGCGCTTGCGCTTGAGGCGTCGGAGATGACCGTGCTGGAGCCGGGCATCACCACCGCATCAGGCACTGCGCTGGCGGAGTTCGACGGAGCGCCGGTGCTGGTGGTCAACGAAGTCGGCGAGGGGCGCACGATCCTGCTCAACGTCCCGATCGAGCCTTACAATGCCGACCGCAACGCCGATGGGCCGAACGCGATACAGGAGATGCTCGCCGCTGCGGTGCGCTCGGCGGGTGTCATGCCGCCCGCCTCAGTGACGCGTGCCGACGGGTCGCGACCGCTCTCGGTGCACACGGTGCAGTTCGGCAGCGGCCCGGCGCGCTACATCTCCCTGCAGCAGGACATCCTCGCGCGGGGCCTCGGC
>JAAYJW010000156.1 GCA_012522765.1 candidate division WS1 bacterium
GACCCGCGCTTCGTGCGCGAACTGGTGCCGGGGAACGCTTACGACAACGTACACCTCAAGCTGCTCGCGGGAGTGCCCGAGGACACCGATTGGGACACCTTCGAGGTAGATAAAGAGCTTGATGCGCGGCTCACCGACTGTGCGGCGATCACGCATGTGAACCGCGACAGCGCGCCGGTGATGCTGCTGCACAACTCCGCGAACGAGGTGCCCGGCGACATCCACCATCCGAACTTTGGGCGGCATCTGAAGGCGGAGATGGACCGGGTGGGCGTGGAGTGCATCCGCCGGATGGACACGGACTATCCGCCGGACGCCTCGCCCAGCTTCACCGAAGAGAGTGTCGCTTTCCTGCGGCGCGTGTGGGGGATGTAGGAGGGCCGCTGTCGTTCGGAGCGACGCATCTGCCGTTTAGATGCGTCGGCCGTTCGACAACCTTTTACCCACTACGTTCGCACATCGTGCGGGCATCCCCAGAAGATTCTGCTGCCCCTCCACTTCGCCGGGTATCCGGAGCAGGCTACTGGGCTTCGTCCACACCCCCTCGCGTATCAACGAAGAGACACGTGATGCCGGTGCGTCGTTTTGCCACCTCAGGGAGGCGTTGCCATAGACCTCTGAACTGCGGAAGGTCAGGCAGCGCGATGCTGTAGCGGGCGGCCGGATCGCTCATTCGTTGCAGACACTCGCCCAACGCTGCCAGGAAGTAGTTGACGCGCATGGCTGACAGTGATCCCGCTCCCTTGACCTCGATCAGCCAGCGTTGATCGCCTCTTACGGCTTCGATGTCGACTCCCTGCTCCTTTCCCCACGCTACCCGGCTGACTCCCCAGCCAGTGTCCACCAGCCAACGCTGCAGGAGCAGCTTGAGGATGTCTTCACTCGCACCGTCAGCAGCAGGCGCTGGACGTGCTGCCTCAACAGGAGCCTCACCGATCCAGTTGCGGATCAAGCCATCGCCTGCCCTTCTGCGAATGAGGTGACCCTGTTCGGCGAGTCGACGACACACCTGGTTCGTGTTCTGCTGGGGGGCACCAGTCCCGAGCAGCCGATCCGTGATCTGTCTGTCAGTCAGTCCGTCTTCCCCCTTCAGCAACCGCAGTACCCTTTCCCGCAGGCTGGACATAGCCACTCGCCTCCAAGTGCGGCAGTCTCATCTCCCCCCCCGTACGACTCAAACAGCCGACGCATCCAGACGACGGGATGCGTCGCTCCAACCGGCAACGGCCCGGCGACGACACAGGCCGCCACGGGGGGCGGACTCTCCAACGGCAATAAGCTGCAGCTTATCCGTACCCCCCGAATTCCTTGCATGCCGCGTACATCGCCGCCACGTTCTCCTCAGGCGTGCCAGGGGCGAGGTTGTTGCCCTCGCGCAGCACGAACTTTCCGCCCTCCATCACCCCCGACTGCAGGATCCGCCGCGTCTCCTCGCGGATCGCCTCCGGCGTACCGCTGCGCAGAAGCTCAACGTGCGGGCCGCCGTTGATGCGCACCTCCGGCCCAAGCTCCCGCCGCAGCCAGCCATGATCCACCGGGAAGCCCGTGTCGAAACTCTGCACGTTCAGCTCCTCCTGCATCGTCCTGAAGAGGTGAGTGGCATCTCCGCACAGGTGCGTGGAGTTCGGACCTATCGGCCCGAACTCATCTATCAGCCGCCGGTGGTAGGGCAGCACGAATTCGCGATAGCCGGGGACGCTCAGAAGCTGGATGCTGTCATCAGGGACGCTCCACGCGGTGCTCTCCACCGGCAGCCCCATGCGCTCGCGGAAGGCCCTTACACGCCGGATGGTGGCAGTCACGATCAGGTCCATCAGCGCGTGGAAGAAGTCCGGGTCCTCATACATATCGAGGCAAAGCTCCGTCGGGCCGCGAAGTGCCACCGCGGTCGTGAAGGGGCCATCGGTCCCCATGCCCGGCACACCACCGGCCTGAACCGGTCGCCCGCAAAACTCGAAGCCGCTCTGCGCGATCTCCTCGAAACGCTCGCGATACTCCCACGCCCGGCCCATCCAGCCGCTGAAGGGCTCCGGCGGCCCCGCCTCGATGAAGTCCCACTTGTTCTCCTCGGTGATGAAGGGCGGGGTATCCGGCACATCGCCGTCAATGAAGATGAGATCGGAGCCGTGCCAGAGTTGGGAGTAGCTGTTCTGCAGGTCCACGGGGATCGTCCAGACATCCGGCAGCCCCATCTCGACATCGCGCAGGAGGTGGTGGCGCATGAACCACTGGTGGTGAAGCTGGTGGTGGAACATCGCGTCCGGGTCGAGGAAATACTCGCGGTAGGTGATGCCGGTCGGGTTCCAGCGCTCGCTCAGCAGCGTGAAGCGCGATGAAATGCCTAGCACCATGGGGACGCGTATCGGCCTTCCTGCATTGAAGGCATCGAGCACCTCCCGGACCTCGGCGTTGTGTGCTTCGAAGTCGAGGCTGACTGTGTCGGTCATCGGGACCCTCCGCTCGGCCGGCCGTGCTGGATCAGCCACAAAGGCTTCGCGAGCGAGCACTTCATAACCTCTCTTTTGCGGAAACACTGGCATTCTGTCGCATTTACCAGTATCTTAAGCTGAAGGTAATGATCTTCCCGACGTCGAATTGCCGGATGCACCATACGCCGGTTGGCCCGGGGGAGTATTGATGATCGACTGGGAACGCGAACAGAGCATCCTGAAGATACTGCTGCGCCAGAAGGGCATCACCACTGAGCAGGCCCGAGAGGTCTATCAGGAGGGGATGCGCGAGGACGTCTCGGCGCTTGAGTTGGCCGTCCAGAAGGGGTACCTCGAGCATGCGCAGATCCGGGAGGCCACCGGCGGTGAGGCGGGTCAGATCACGTCGCTACGCGACATGGACATTGATCCGCAGGTGACGAACATGATCGAGCCGTCGCTGGGGCGCCGCCTGCGAGCGTTTCCGGTTGCCGTGCGCGGTGATATGCTTGAGGTCGCAATGAGCGACCCGGACAACGTGACGGCCATTGACGAACTCCGCCGTCAGACCAGCTACAAGATCCAGCCCCTGCGAGTCGCCGACCCGGAGATCGCCTGGGCGATGGACACGTACTGGACCAACGATGACATCATCGGCCTGGAGGATAACGTCGCGGGGCGTGCGGAGGGACTCGCGGAGGGGGTTGACCGCATCGCCGACCTCTCCGATGCCCCGGCGGTGGTCCGCCTCGCGAGCACTCTCGTCACCCAGGGCGTGAAGATGGGCGCGAGCGACATTCACATCGAGTCGCAGCGCGAGGGGCTGACGGTGCGTTACCGCGTTGACGGTATCCTCGAAAGCCCCAATCCGCTGCCCGGCACGATCAAGGACGCGCTCATCTCGCGCTTGAAGATCATGGCGGGCATGGACATTGGCGACTCGCGCCGACCGCAGGACGGCCGCTTCACCACGCAGGCCGCCGGCCGGAAGATTGACGTGCGCTCAGCCCTCCGGCCAACCGCTCATGGCGAGAACATCGTCATGCGCCTACTGGACAAGAACCGCCTATACATCACGTTCGAGCAACTGGGCATGTCCGGGCCGCTGCAGGAGCAGATCGAAGCGCTGCTGAAGGCCTCGCGCGGGCTGATCGCCATCGTCGGCGGCACCGGCTCGGGCAAGAGCACCACGGTCTACTCCGCCCTGCACTACCTCCGCCAGCGACCGATCAACATCGAGACGGTCGAAGACCCGATCGAGTATCAGCTTGACGGCATCAATCAGTCCATGGCCAGGCCCGGGATCGGCGTCGGCTTTGCCGAACATGTCAGAGCCATGCTGCGGCAGGACCCGGATGTGATCATGGTCGGTGAGGCGCGGGATGAGGAGACGATGGAGGTATCCTTCCGCGCTGCGCTGACGGGCCACCTGGTGCTGACGAGCATGCACGCCAATGATGCGCCGGCAGCGGCCTCACGCATGCTGCAGATGGGCGTCGAGCCCTACCTTGTCTCCTCCGGTCTGCGGGCGGTGGTGGCACAGCGCCTCGCCCGCCGGGTCTGCCCCGACTGCAAGGTCTCGCGCAAGGTGGAGGAGGTCCTGGCGGATGCCCCGGCGCTGCAGAAGCGCCTCGCCGAGCACCGGATCTCGGTGGTGGCCGAGGGTAAGGGCTGCCCGCGCTGCCGCAACACAGGCTTCTACGGCCGCATCGGCCTCTTTGAGTTGATGCGGATGACGCCGTCGCTCAAGCAGATGGTGCTCGGCGACGTTGACGAGCAGGCGATGCGCCATACGGCGATCTCCGAGGGGATGGTGCCGATGGCGGCCGACGCGATGGCGAAGCTTCGAGCGGGGATGATCGGCGTGGACTCGCTGCTGTCGCTCTACGCCGACCTCTCGACGGAATACGGCGACGAGGCCATCGACTTCATCGGGGGCGGCATGTAAGCAGGCACCCCTCCGTTCCTCTCCTGACCGGCCGTCTTTCAACCATGAGGTGAACTCAGAAGATGTATCCACTCAAGCCACCCGCCGTGTACGCGCATGAGTCGGTCGCAGGTAACCCGCAGTACCGGGCGCGACTTGAACGAGTCGTAGCGGCGCTTGAGGAGCCGGTGGAGCCCGTGATCTACGCCGATGACGACCTGCCGCGGATCATTGCGCAGGAGAATCTCTTCGAGAACTGCGGTATCATGGGCGAGATGGACGAGGTGCCGGACCCGAAGCTGGTCTTCAACACCTTCCGCTTCGATGGACGCCGCAAGGAGCGCGTGGAGTGGCTGACGGGGCAGGCGCAGATCTCGCCCGAGCTGGCGACGACGCTGCTGGGCTACCGTCCCTGGACGTGGGCCAACTACAACCTCGAGGGCGACCCGGCGCGGCATGACAAGGTCTGCCGGCCCTGCTGGAGAATGCACTTCCAGCGGGGCTGCGCGCACAAGTGCTCCTACTGCGGCCTCGGCGGCGTGCTGATCTCGGCGGTCAACTCCGACGAGTGGTGCGACAACCTCGGGCGGCTGATACAGGCCCACCCGTGGCAGGAGACTTATCTGCTGGAGGATGACGCCGATGTCCCTGGCCTTGAGCCGGAGCTTGGCTGCCTCGGCGAGATCATTGAGTGGTTCGGCACGCTGCAGGACCGCTACTTGATCATCCACACGAAGTCGTGGAACTCCGCGTGGATCTCTGACCTGCGGCATAGCGGCAACACGATCATCGTCTGGAGTATCTCCGGGGACACGCAGTCACGCGAGATCGAGCCTGTCTGCGGCACCACCGGGGAGCGCATTGAGGCCGCGCGAGTGGCTCAGGATGCGGGCTACCAGGTGCGCTACAAGTTCAAGCCGATCGTGCCGGTGTGCAACTGGCGCGAGGAGGCGACAGCGGCGATTGACCTGGTCTTTGAGAATACCTCGCCTGACCTGATCAGCCTCTGCATGTATATGTGGCAGGATGTTGCGACGATGAAGCGCAGGCTGCCCGTGGAGTTGCTCGACCCGTGGGCGCTTGAGGCGGCCGAGGAGGCGGGCATAACACCCTCCGACACCCGCACCGCACCGTTCCCCGATGACGTGCGCGCGGAGGTCTACCTGCACTATCTGCGCGAGATCAGGCGACATGCGCCGGATCTGCCGGTGTCGCTGTCCACTGAGAGCTTCACGATGTGGAAGCGCCTGGAGGCAGAACTTGGCTGCACCGCCACCAACTACGTCTGCGGCTGCGGGCCGAACTCAACTCCCGGACGCGCCTGCCTGACTCAGCACCCGTTCAAGATCGCCGCGGCTGGTCCGCAGGGCGACTTCAACAGCATGTAGGCGGCAGGTGTTCACTCTGCGGCAATAGCAGCCGCCGCCGCCAGCCACCGCGCGGCCCGAAGCACGTTCATGCGCATGGTGAGCGGCTTGCCGGGGTCCTCTGTGAAGCCAATGAGCGTGCCGCCGGGGGAGCAGGTCGCGCGCATCCACTCCGCATCCCTCTCGACAAGCGCGCGCGGTTGATCCTCCGTCTGCGGAGCACTCTCCTCGGCGATGAGCGCCTCCCGCCCGATCTCCTGCAGGCGCTCCCATCGCGCCCGGCGGCGCTCAAACGGCCAGCTTCCCCACTGCGCGTAGCCCTTATACAAGCCCTCATCGCGCGTATAGCGCAGCCACGGAGCGGCGTCCACGGCTGCATACACCGGGCGCCCGGTCTTCAGTTCATAGAAGCGAGCCCACTCGTTCTCTCCGGTTCGGGCGCGGTCGAGCCATGCCACCGCCGCCGATATCGGCGCCAGGTAGCGCTCATCGCCGGTGAGGAGGTGGATGTCTATCAGCACGTCAATTGCCTCGATTGAGGGAGCGCTGCAGGCGGACGGCGGCTCAAAGCGTCTCCCCCACGCCGGCCTGCGATCCCAGCCGTAGTGCTGCGCCCATCCTGGCGTGGGCTCCTCAAGCTGCCAGTCGACGAACCACTGACCCGTCCGTCGGATGGCGTCGAGATATCGCGGGTCATTGGTGTAGCGATAGATCAGCATCAACTCACGGACCGAGGAGATCGTGACGAGGTCATTGAGCATGGGCAGCTCGAGATACGATCGCTCAGGAGCGGGGTAGTCCGAGTGCCAGACGCCCTCCGGGTGCTGCGCTGCCAGCGTGAACTCGGCGGTGTTGAGGGCACTGTCGAGATAGCGCTTCTCGCCGGTAAGATCGTAAGCCTTCAGGATCACCTCGACCGCCGTGAGGCTGCGCGAGTTGCGGAAGGTCATGCGGTCCTGCCTGGTCTCTTCGGCGCCGACCTGCTTCACCCACGCCTTGCGCGCATAGCCGCCCTCAGGCTGCTTCATCGCCACGCAGAGATCGGCAACCTCAAGGAAAAGCGCGCGAAAGCGCTCCTCGCCGGTAGCAGTCCAGGCCGCGAGGAAGATGTCGGCGTAGACCGGCGGGCGCTCGGTCTCGTAGAGGCTGGCGCGCTCCATGCGATCAACATGCGCGACGCCCCCAGGCATATCGCGGGCAGCGAGTGCATCTACGGCAGCCGCCAGTGTATTGCGAGCGAGTGGCGCAAGGTCCGCGCCATCATCCGCGGATGCGCTCATCGCCATGCTGATGAGCGTAAGCAGCACGAACGCAAACCTCATGCTGTCCACCATCTCCCGGCGCACCGGCCGTCAGCGGGTACGCGAAGACCGGCGCGGAGATTGCCCGCCGCGCCGGCCGTTGGTATGCGGGTGCGGCGCCAGCTCAGACTTCCATCTCCTCGAGCTTGACCGGGCGCCCTTCCTCCAGCGACTTCTCGATCGCGAACATTACGCGGTGAGTGTCGAAGGCCTCCTGGAAGCTCACCAGCGGGTCGCGATCCTCGACGACAGCCTCAATGAAGTCGTCGATCTGCGGCGGGTAGGGGTGGTCGAGCACGTCGCCAGACTCCGCCTGCGCAGTCGGGATCTTCATCCACTCCTGCCCGCGCAGGCCATCAAGCTGCGTGGTCCACATCTGATCGTTCCAGAGTGTCCCCTCGCTGCCCACCAGGCGGACGTTGAAGACGTAGGGCTGGCGGCAATCAATGCACGAGGTGCACTTGCCATGCGAGCCGTCGGCGAACTTGATGACGGCGGTGGAGGTCGTGTCGTACTCGTAAGGCTGCGCCCACTCGGCGGTGGAGAGGCTGGAGAAGCCGAAGACTTCGTCCACTTCGCTGGCGGCAAAGGCCATGATCGCGTCGAGCGCATGGCAGCCGGCGGTGATCAGCGCGCTGCCGCCCATGTCCTTCTTGACGTTCCACTCGAACTGGCCATACCACGGACCGATGCCGTGGTAGTAGTCCACCTCGTAGTAGGTGATGTCGCCCAGCAGGCCCTGCTTCAGCGCGGAGTGGATGAACTGGTAGTGTGGGATGAAGCGCAGTTCGAAGTACATCGTAGACTTGATATCCGCGGCGTCGATTGCCCGCTTCATCTTCATCAGGTCTTCATAGTTGACCGCCAGCGGCTTCTCGATCATCAGGTGCTTGCCCGCTTCGGCGGCCTTGACCGTCTGCTCGGCGTGGACCGAGTGTGGGGTGCAGATGTCCACCACGTCGAGTCCGGGGTGCTTGAGGAACAGATCGTAGTCGTGGTAGACCGTTGCGCCCGGATGACCCGCCCACATGAGGATATCCTCGTCGGAGAGCTCCTTGCTCGTGCAGAGCGCGTCAATCGTGCAGTTCGGGTTGGCCTTGAAAGCCGGAGCATGTCCGCTCGCGGCCCAGCCCAGTCCGACGATACCGACCTTCACATCCGCCATCTCCGTCACCTCCGGAGTGTCTTCACCCGGCCATCGCTGCCCGGGGCATCATCCACTGTAGCGCGAGCCATTTCTCCATGCTACAGGCGTTAGCCTTCCGCCGTTGCGATTTCCTCTTCCGCGGTCAAATCAGCGCGGTGGAGAAGTAGCGCTCGGCGCGATCCGGCAGCACAGTCGCGATCACGCTGCCCTCCGGCAGTTCGCGCGCCATCTTCCGGGCGGCCCACACATTCGCACCGGAGGAGGTGCCCACCAGCAGGCCATTCTCCCGTGCGAGGCGCCTCGTCGTCTCGATGGCCGCCTCATCCTCGACGGTGATGATCTCGCTGATGATCGAGGTGTCGAGGACGGGCGGGATAAAGCCGTCACCGATACCTGGGATGCAGTGCAGGCCCGGCTCATGCCCGAGCAGCGCGGCCGAATTAGCTGGCTCCACGGCGGCGAGATAGACGTCCGGGTTCTGCTCGCGCAGGAAGCGCCCGACGCCGGCGAAAGTGCCTCCGGAGCCGATTCCGGCCACGAACGCATCCACGTGGCCGTCGAGGTCGCGCCATAGTTCCGGGCCGGTGGTGTCGTAATGCACCTCAGGGTTGTCCGGGTTCTCAAACTGCTGCAGGCTCAGCGCGCCGTCAATCTGCTGAACCAGCTCGCGCGCGCGGTTGCAGGCGCCCTCGATGTTGGCCCTTTGCGGCGTGAGCTCAAGTTCGCCGCCGAAGGCGGAGATGATCTTCTTGCGCTCCTCGCTCATGTCCTCGGGCATGACGATAATCACGCGATAGCCCCGCTGCACGCCAACGAGGGCCATTGCGATACCGGTGTTGCCGGAGGATGGCTCGACGATGGTCGCCCCGGGACGCAGGTCGCCGCGTTTCTCGGCCTGCTCGATCATGCGCAGTGCCACGCGGTCCTTGATCGAGCCGCCGGGGTTGAGGTACTCAGCCTTGCCCCAGATCTCGCAGGGGCCGCTGCAACTGATGGACACCACGGGGGTGTTGCCGATTGCTTCGAGAATGCTTGCGCACTTCAATGCGCGTTCACTCCATTGTTGCCCGGCGCGGGATCCGGCTGGCAGCCGGGGCAGTAGAACGTGGATCGGTTGCTCTGTACGATGCGCTCGATTCTCCGTCCACAGCCGCGCTTGCGGCAGCGCTCACCCTCGCGGCCGTATACCCGCAGGCGCTTCTGAAAGCCGCCCGGCACACCGGTCCCGGTGACGTAGTCCGAGATGGTGGTGCCTTCGGCAGCGATTGATTCCCTCAGCACCTGGCGAATCGCCCGGTGCAGTCGCCGGATGGCCTCAGGCGTAAGCTGACCGCAGCGCGCCAGCGGCGATACACCCGCCCGATACAGCGCCTCGCAGACGTAGATGTTGCCCAGCCCGGCTACGCGCGACTGATCCAGCAGCGCGGACTTGATGATCGCGTTGCGCCCGCGCAGGATCTCCGCCAGCGCCTCGGCCGTGAAATCTTCACTCATCGCGTCGATGCCGACCTTGCGGAGGGTGCAGCTTTCCCCCGCCTGTCCGTCGGCGCAAAGCTCAACATGCCCGAAGCGCCGGATGTCCCTGAACACGAGCCTGTTGCCGTCAGAAAGCTGAGCGACGAGGTGCGTGTGATCGGCAAGCTTTGCCTCCGCATCGGCAATAAAAAGCTGGCCGGTCATGCCGAGATTGATCAGCACCGCCGGGCCGCGATCGAGTTGGATGATCAGGTTCTTGCCTCGCCGATCGACGGAGCTGACCGTAGCGCCTCTGAGCGCCTCCGCAAGCGCATCGGCTGACGTCTGCAGAAGAATGTCATCGCGATTCAGGCAGACGCTCTCGATGGTTCGCCCCACGAGGTGCTCGTGCAGATCACGCCTGACTGTCTCGACTTCGGGAAGTTCCGGCATCCGGACCTCTGCGAACTGCGGAAAATGCGCGATGGGCCACCGGAGCGGCCCATCGCAGAGAATACGTCCTGTTCCGAGGCGTGTCAATCGGAAGTCAATTGCCGCCTGCAGATGCTCATCTGACACTGCAGGCGTTGATATGCTCCACCATCTCAGCGCGTACCTCATGTAGGTCGCGCTGCGGATCGAGCGTATCAACCCACTGCTGCGCGGCAGCCTTCGCCTGCGCATTCTCACACGCGTCGATCGCCGCAAGCAGCGTCGCCATGTAGCGTGTGTCATCCACAGCCTCACGGAAGCCGGCGAACTGGATGGTCGAAACCACACCGTTCACAGTCGGGTAGGCGAAGTTGTGATCGCGGTAGCGGTCGCTGTCGAAGTCGTTCCAGACGTGACCGAAGCCGTGCTGGTAGGCGTAGTCCATCGCGCCATCGAAGTTCGCCTGCCACAGCACCAGGCCGTAGTTGCGGCGGAAAGTCTCCGGCTCCTCAGGCCCGACCTGCGGGTAGGCGTAGGTGAAGACCCTGCTGCCCACCTCGTGGAACTTGGCGGCCTCCTCAGGATCCGGACGTCCTGCCAACACCGCAAGGTCCAGCAGGTCCCCCATAGCCTCGAAGGTGCCGTAGTAGCAGGCGACAAAGGTCTTCGCCCCCTCCTCCTGCACAGCACGCCATGCCGCCTGCTGTGCCGCCAGCCGCTCGCCCTTCGCCTCGTCTATACCGTAGATGTAGACCGCGTCATAGCCGAAGCGCTCCCCCATCGCGACCCACTGCCGAACACGCTCGCGGAGCGCCTGCACCGCAGCCTCGTCCTGCGGCGAGCCGGTGCTGGTGCCGAGGGAGAACATGTGCTCCGTGGGGAGGCCCGCCTGTTCGCGGATCTCCAGCGCCCGCGGCAGCAGTTGCTCGTGGTAGTTTTGATAGATCGTCGGGTAGAGGACGCCGTGGGCCTTCATGTCGAGCATCTCCGCCAAATACTGCTCCTCAGAGCGCCCTTCGGAGGTGATGGTCGGCTCATTGGCCTCATTCAGCCGCGCACGGTAGTAGACCGAGTAGATCAGTGGCGTATCCTCGAGGTCGAAGTCATGCACGCTCAGTTGCAGCGGTACCGTCACGTCGGGATTGCCGCTGCTGCTGATGGTCAGATCGCCGGCGTAGTCACCGGCGACGGCATCCTCTGGCACTAGCACGGTCACCCAGTACTGCTGCAGCCGCAGGGCCGGGAGGTCCATCGGCTGGAGTGTGTCGGCGTCAATCGGCCGCACGCCCTCCAGCGCCTCGCTGGTGGGTCCGCTGGCGAGGACGTAGCTCTCGGTGCCATCCGGTGCGGTGCTGCGCAGGTAGTTCTGCTCTTCCTCGTAGTTGACACGCACGAGGTCGGGATCGTTGACCAGAAGCTCCGGCGTAAGCTGCTTGTTGCGCAAGTCGGTGATAGTCCGCCCGGCCTGATACCAGACCTTGACAGCCTTCACGTCGATGTTCGCCGCCGGGATAGTGCCGTCATCGCCGGTCAGATCAGCCGCGCGCACCAGCAGGTCCTCCACGTCTGCCATCGGCATCACCACGAAGCTCGCCGACTCGTACTCGCCCCTGGCGGCGGCGATCTGAAGCGGCGCACCGGGCTCCCCAGGCACTACCGCCTCGGTGGGGATGATGCGCGCGTTGGTGATGGCCGGCACAGCGAAAGCCGCCACCATCTCGCCACGCTGCTGCGCCTGCGCGAGATGCGTCACCGTCAGGGGCGCAAGCTGCGCCATCCGCAGGTCGGACTCAAGCTGGTCCACACGCGAGGGGTGAGCGTATCCCTGCCGGGCGAACTCCTCGATGGCCTCGCCCGACCGCTGGAGCGCCACGCGAGCCGACTCGGCGGCAGGCTGCACGGTTGGTGGCAGCTCGGGCACATCCTGCATCTGCTCGTTGGCCTGCGCCAGACGCCGGCGCCATTCTGCCAGGCGTGCGTCCCAGTCCTCGGTGAACTGCTCCCAACGCTGCTCGATGGCAGCTGTATGAGCGTCCGCTTCGGGAATGCGCCCCTCAAGCCGAATGTCGTCAATGTAGAAGACTGCGCGATCTCCGGGCCGGCCGCGGACGAAGATGCCGACGCGATCCACCGCGACCCCGACATGCTCTGCTTCCGCTCCCGAGACGTAACGCGGCACAACACCCGCGGCCTTCTGCTGGCCGTCACGCACAACGTCGCCGGTGATGAGCTTCCAGTCCCCCGCCCCGCCCTCAATGCTCTCGAAGGGTCCGCAGCCGGAGTGACTGGTCGGGGGGAATACCCAGTTCAGGCCGAGGCCGGCCGTCGCTGTGTTGCCCTCTCCCGCGCGAATGCGGCCCGAGAAGCTCAGCTCCCCCTCGGAAGGGATCTGCACCGGGATGTCCCAGTAGAAGTAGCTGCCGGAGTTGATAGTCATGTCGAGCTTGAAGCTGCGGGTGCCCTCGGCAGCGGCCTCATCCGTCACACCCTTGAAGTTGACCTCATACTCGCCGTTGGCGACCCAGAAACGGACCGGGTCCTCGCCGTCCTCGAAGCCGATCTGCAACGAGAAGTCCTCCAGCGGCAGATCCTGCGCCATCAGCGGCGCGGTCATCAACAGCAGGCTTGCGGCAGCAAGCGCTATCGCCATAGTTCGCATGGGAAAGCCTCCGTAATGGTCGTTCCTCATCACGGAGGCTTTCGCGAACGGCGTGTAACTTACCTCCCGAGGTTACAGCGAAAGACGGGCGAGACGCTTACGCAGACCGGAGAGGCGCTCACGCTGCCGCAGCAGTTCGCGGACCTGCGGGTCGTCGCTGACGAGCTGCCACTCCATCTCCTCGGTGATGGGCAGCAGCGCGTAGCGCGCGCCTGACAACCGCGGTGGCATCATCACCAGGCTCCGGCGCGGATCGAGCGGGCGGAACTCCATCAGCGTCTCATCGAACTCCGCGCGCCCGCCCTTCTCCTCCTGCGCGAAAGCGGTGAGCTCCTGATAGCGCTTGCTGGCGGTCTTGCCGCCCAACACCAGCATCCGCTGCCAGTGCCGCAGAGCCGCGTCCACGTCATCGCCGCGGTTACGCATCATGTGCGCGAGGCCGATGTTGCCGTGGAGGGTGGCATCGTCGCGCGCATGTTCGAGTGCCTTCATGAAGTAATGCAGAGCGGAGGAAAGATGCGTCTGCGCTTTGAGGAGCATGTCCTTCTCGCGATCCTGGCTGGCGAGGCCCGCCGCGCGTGCCGCGTGATGGAGGCGCTGACCCTCGCGCGCGTAGACGATGGCGAGGTTGTTTGCCGAGTCCGCGCTGTCCTCAAGCTGAATCATGCGCTTGAAGGCGGCAAGCGCGCCCTCGATATCGCCGAGATCGTAGGCGCACATCCCGAGGTTGCAGAACACATCCGCGGTTACCTCGCCCAGTTCGGCCGCCATTTCGAGGTGCTTGCGAGCCCGCCGCAGCAACTCCCTCGCCCGCCCCACAAGCTGATCGCCACCGTTGGTGGCTTCGTGCTCGGACTGCACCTTGCGCGCCTCCTCAGCCAGCGCGGTGCCGGTGGCGAACTGCAGGAAGCCGTCCTGAGGGAACTCCGCAGCGGCGGCCTGGAAGCCATCGGCGGCGGCCGTGTAGTCGAGGCGGAAGTAGTGATACAGTGCGAGATTCACACGAGCTTCGATCCCCGCCGTTTCCGACGAGGCAGCAGCGTTCAGCGGCGCGAGGCAGCGGTGCAGGGACTCGAAGAAGCGCTGGCGCTGCGTCTTGTTCATGTTGGGAGAGTAGAGCTTCACCGCATCGGCCAGCAGGGCCACACCACGGTAGAACGAGACCGCCGGGTCGGCGGTGCGATCAAGACCGCTGAGCAGTTCGAGGGCGTCCTCAGTACGCCCGGTCGCGATCCATGCGGCCGCAATGTTGACCGTGGCGCCCAGATCGGCAGCCTCCTTCAGCCGCGACATTTCCCGCAGCATCCCGGCCTCGTCGCCCTCCAGCCATGCGAGGCAGCCGAGGTTGTTGCGCAGCCCGGCGTCCTCCTCGTCATGCTCAAGGCCCCACTCAATCTGCTCCCTGGCCGCCTGCGCCCGGTTCAAACCAATCAGTGCAAGCGCGGCGTTGTGCGCCGCCAATACCGGGTAGACGTTGCGAACGTTCGGGTCGGTAAGACTCTCCAGCGAGTCGCCGTACTGCCCCAGAACGAGGCGCACGACACCGCGGTTGAGCTCAACTGCCGGATTGCCGGGCAGAAGCGCGGCGGCCCTGCTGAGCGCGCGCGCCGCCTGCATGGGCCGGCCATTCGCACAAAGCACTGCGCCGAGGTCATTCACCAGCGCCCCGTTGAGCGGGTCGAGATGCGCGGCATCGTGTAAACGCGAGATAGCAGCCTTGAGTCGGTTGCGCCGAAACTCAACGAGGCCGAGATTCGCGCGGGCCGCTACCGAAGTGCCATCCTGCTCGATGGCGGCCTCGAAGTAGCGCTCGGCAAGGTCGAGAGCGCCGTGGGTGAGCTCCCACGCACCAAGGTTGCTCAACACCACCGGCGAGCGCAGCCGGTCGAGGCGCTCGATGACTCTCTCCACGACCGGCTGCGGTGGGCGGCGCGCGAGCAGCACTCCCAGATTGTGATGCGCCGCTGAGGACGCACCATCTCGATCGGTCGCCTCAAGCAGCAGGTCGGCAGCGGCGCTCAGTTCAGTCGACTCGGCCAGTGCAGCCGAGAGGTTGATCGGGCATGCGGGGTCACCGTTGATGCTGCAGGCACGCTCGAAGGCGGCCACCGCCCGCTGTCGCTCACCCACCATCAGCGCCGCAATCCCCAACCGCTTCAGCGCGTCAACGTCGTCCTCGTTCTCGACGACCTCTTTCTCGGCGCGCCCGAGCAACCGCTCAAACCGGTTTCGAAGTGCAGCGGCGCGACGCCTCACAGTGGTACTGAGCGCAAAACCCCTCATCCGGTACAACACAGCCGCAGGCATCAGCAC
>JAAYJW010000157.1 GCA_012522765.1 candidate division WS1 bacterium
GGGAAGCTGCTCGACCTCGGCCTACGGCTCGGTGCTCAAGCAGCCAATCGCGGACTTCTCCAGCGCTTGCGGCCGACCTGAGATGTGCGAAGACGGCGAAGGGCCACGCTCGCGCCTGGTACGGGAGCGATGCCTGCGATCCAGGTGAACCAAAAGCCCGCTATCGCAAGAGGCTCTCGGTGGCATAGAACTTGCATTCATGCGTCCACGTCAGTAAGATACAAGTTACAGGAGCGCAATCATCTTTGCGGGGGACCATCGGAGAGGCGGTCGTATGGATGCTGCACGACGTCCCCCACGCGAGGGGCATCATTGCGGTCGGAATCGCAGGACTGATCGCTGCGGTGGTCGCCCTCACATGGATATACCCGGCCTACTGCGAGCGCTATGACTGCGTGAGAGAAGCCAAAGTCCGCGACTTCGTGGAGTCGCAGTATGGTATCACCGCAACTCCGCTGCCCATGCTGCGCTCAAGCGAGCAGGCGAGAGGCACGATGCCACTGCCTCCCCGAGCAAGTGCTACCCAGTCGGCGGGTCGTCAGGCAGCACGCAGCATCAACCCGCTTGTCCCCGGCAGCAGCGCATCAGCCTCCAGTGGCCGCGACAAGCCCTTGCCCCTGATGAAGATCAACTGAATTGCCCGCGAGCCGGCAGATAGAGCAATAGTGGGCCCCCGCCGTCAGGCAGGGGCCCTTGTGATTCTGCGCGCCGCCACCTCGGAGGCTACAGCGCGGCAGCCGCGCCTTCCACCACCAGCACCCTCACGCCCATGGGCGGGATCGTCAGCGATATCGTGGCACTCCCACCGGCTATACGCGGCTGAAGCTCTACGCCCTCCCATGCCTCGCGATAGGTGCAGTCGGCTCGGTGCGGGACTTCGATCAGCGCTCCGTCGGCGGTGTGGGGCAACTCGTTAAAGAGCACGTATAGATCGTAGCCATCGCCGGGGAAGCGGTTGGCGTAGACACCCCGTCGCAGCGTTGCGACCAGCCACTCCGGCTCCGTTGTCGCGAATGCCTCCGGGTAGCGGTGCCAGACCTCGGTAATCCGCCGGATGGCCTCGGCAGTCTCAGGCGCATACTCGGTGGTCTCCCCCTTGAGGTTGAGAGTCTCACGCCCCCAGAAGAGCCGCAGCGGCAGGCGCGTGTTCTCCCAGATGACGTTTCCGTTGCCGGCGAAGATCTCGAAGCACTTCACCTCAGGCACGACCCAGTAGATCGGGTTGATCAGGAATGTGGCGGGCCGCTCCCGCTCGAAGCGGTGATTGTGCGTGAAAGCCCCGTCCTGCCACTGGGAGATGATCTCCGTGGGCACGTACTCCGAGTAGGTGACGATCTGCGGGTCAACGCGATTAGCCGCCTCGCGAATCTGCCGCACCAGCGGCGCCTGTGAGACCCGCATGCCAATCGGTTGCTTGTGAGCGTGCTCGGTGTTGTGGCAGACCCACGCATCCGGGTTCCAGTAGCCCACCTGGTCCATGTAGAGCCCGCTGGGGTTGAAGGCCCGCCCCACGCGCTCGTAGGTCTGCTCCCAGTAATCGCGGCACTCGGGCACCGCGGGGCAGACATAGAAGTTGCCCTGCGACCAGCGCGTCAGTTCGCCATCGGCGCCGATGATCCGCCACGGCCAGGCCCTGTCCGCAGCCACTGCCTTCTCATCCATCAGTAGCGGATCAAGATAGAGTCCCACCGATATCCCGGAGGCCTTCACATCCGCGATGGCATCGCGCCACGTCTCCTCGCCGCCGAGCAGCTCGTAATGCGCATAGTCGCCCTGCCCACCATGCTCCGTTGATGCGAACCACCCGTAGACGTGGAAGTAGTCGATCGGGCCATGAATCTCCGCCATCGCATCAAGGTGCGGCGAGAGGCCCATCCGCCCGGTTTCGTCATTAATGAACATGGACAGCGTCGGCGTAACGCCGACGAAGGTGCAGACGCGGCGGAACCACTCCGGGTGTGGCGCGGTTGGCCGATACCAGCTCTGCATCCACTGACGGAACGTGCTCACCGCTTCGCGATAGTCACCGAGATAAGCCCCGATCGCCACCTCCGGCAGTTCGGTGCCCTCGCCGGGCGCGAGATCGAGGTAGAGGTATCGCGCGGCCGCCGTTACCCGCCCCTCAAACTTCTCCAGCATATACTCGGCATCGCGCTCGGGGCCTGTGTCATGCCCCATCACGTAGACCCCTGCCCCCGCGGCGGGCGACCATGCCGCAACAAGCTGCACCGGAAGCTGATCGGACTTCACGCGCTCCTCGAAGAACGGTTCATTGCTGATCATCGTCCCGAAGCCGGGGTAGAACACCCAGACATTCTCCGGTCGATCATCAAGCACCACGCCCGGTAGTGGCGTGACGACGAGCGATCCCTTCAGGTTGCGCTGCCCGCCATTCGTCACCGCAACCTTCAGCCCGATCTCCGACGCGCCATTCCAGGCAAGCGTCAGCGTTCCGGAGGCCTGCACCGGCTCATCTGCATTCCACTGGACCGCCACGGATGTGGACGAAAGACGCTCCACTCCTGAGACGCGAACGCCGGTGCTCGACAGCGTCCCCGCGTCCGTCTCCAGCGCGAAAAGCTCTCCCGCCGCCGCCAGATCGCGACCCAGCACACCACTTGCCATTGACGCGATACCGATGCCCTCGCGCAGATCCACCTCCAGCGTCAGGTAGTCTGAGCGCATCACGATCCGGCCATCATCGGCCTCGATGCTGGCGGCATCGTCCGGTACTCTGTCGGTCACTCGCGGCTCTGGTGGCAGAGGTCGCCCGGCCTCGGGCATCGCAAAGAGCGGCGCACCGGTTGACTGCACCGTCAGGCCCAGCACGTGAAAGCCCACGCTGCGCGTCCGATCCACGAGCGAGACGCTCTCCACCGCGCGGTCAGGGTGCGGATTGACAACCCCGAAGAGCCCCGGACCCGGCGGCATAATGTAGCTGCTTCCTGCAATATTGGCCGGCAGTGCCTCGAAGACCGCGCCGTTCGCGTAGTTGATTCGGATGATGAAGCGCTCGGGCTCCTCCACCGCCCTGATCGGCCCACCCCAGTAGGTGAAGTTGTCATTGCCCTCAACCCTCGTGGCGATGAGCGCGTAGATCGCTGAGAGCGATCCGCGGTGGGGCACCACAAGTTCATCGCGCTCCATTACGCCAAGGACGTGGGCACTGCCATCGAGCCGGAAGGGAATATTGTCGAGCGTGACCTCCCCGGTGGGGAACTCGCCGCATATGCCATGGTAGCGGTTGAGCAACTCCGTCGCGGTCACGCCGGCGGTTGGTTCGAAGTCCACGTAGCCGAAAGCACCACCCGGAGCGCGCTTTGGCCGATCTCGAAGAGATTGGCCAGCTTCGCCGAGGGCGCGCCTGAACCGACCTGCACCCAGTCAAGCTCAGCCCACGCCCGCGGGCTCTCCTCGGAGACGAGGTTGATCCGCACATACTCAAGTCCGCCGGGGAATGCGTCCGCAGGGAAGCTGTTCGACGCCACATGCCACGCGCCATCATTCACCAGCGAGTTCCACAGGTAGATCGGCCTCTCCTCGTTGCCCGCTCCGACCGTCATGAAGTATCCGAGCGTCCTCGGATTGCGCGTGTAGATCTGGTTCTGCCCGCGAATCCGGTAGCGAAACGCGACGTTGTTGCTCCGCCCATCTACCGCCAGCGGCTGATCGAAGCGCCAGACGAAGCTCGCGTTGCGCTGCATCCCCTCCACTGCGAACTCCGCGGTGCCCTCTCTTGCCGTCATGCTCCCCACGCCGGGGTAGGGGACATCCTCAAGCTGATGCCATCCGCTCAGATCGTTCAGATCGTGCCGCGCGAGCACCGTCGGCTCAGTCGCTCGGGCCTCCTGCAGCGGCGGCCTCTCGCCGATGAGGCGAATGTAATCAACCCACAGGTCGGCCGGCCCACCGGTGGCCGTGAGGTTCAGCACGAACTTCGTCAGCCAGTAGTTCCCCGGATTCTTCCGCGGCATTTGCTTGCGCAGCAGATGCCACTCACCATCTGCCTGTAACTCATTCACAGTAACAGGCGGCTCGGCAGGCTTTGCACTGCCCGGGTTGATTTCCATCCAGAGGAAGTAGCCGGTGCCCTCTGTGGCCATCCCCGTTGCACGGTAGCGCATCTCGATGGTGTCATAGGTGTCGAGATTGACGCCTCCGACGGTGGTCATCCAGCGCATGGAGCGCCTCGGATTGGCGACGCTGAAGTGCCCGACCCCATCTTCGGAGACGAAGTCGAAATCGTCCGCGGAGTTGTGCGTGTAGGCCACCGGGTACCAGGCGGTATGGGTGAA
>JAAYJW010000158.1 GCA_012522765.1 candidate division WS1 bacterium
CGCCAGGATCGCGAGGCGCCGATCGCCGCCGGGTCTCCCGCCGCCGATCGCGAGGAACTGGCTGCCCGCGAGCCGGTGGTCGGTCCACGGCCGCCCTCCCCGGCAGTGGAGGCACAGTTCCCTGAGCCTTCAGGTGCGGGAGTGATCGATGTCCGCGACCATGGGGCGGTGGGCGATGGCGCGCACCTCGACCAGGCGGCGCTGCAGGCGGCCATTGACGCCGCGCATGAGGTCGGCGGGGGCGTGGTGCTTGTGCCTGAGGGCGTCTACCGCACCGGCACACTGGACCTCAAGAGCGGCGTGCGCCTGCACCTCACCGCCGGAGCGACGATCCTCGGCAGCACCAACCGCGCTCACTACTCACCCGGCGCGCTCATCTCCGCGCAGGATGCGGAGAACATCGCCATCACCGGCGCGGGAACGCTCGACGCGCATGGCGAGTTCTGCGGCAGCCGCGGCTGGCGTCACAACATCATCCGCATGCAGAACTGCAACAACGTGACGATCGAGGGCATAGCCACCACCAACTCCGGTTCGTGGACGCAGCACTACATCCGCTGCATCGGCCTGACGCTGCGCAACATCCGCCTCAACTCCGTCCGCCCGGGCCGGAACAACGATGGCCTCGACTTCACGGGCTGCGAGGAGGTGCTGATTGAGGGCTGCATCGTCGCCTCCGACGATGACTGCATCGTCATCAAGAGCACCCGCGCCGCCGAGGTGAACCGCAACATCCGCGCGCTGAACAACATCGTCTACGCCTACGCCAGCGGCTACAAACTCGGCACCGAGACCCGCAGCGTCTTTGACAACATGGTCTGCGACGGCCTGCAGGCCTTCGGCGGGACGACGCTGGGGCTGTACACGGTTGATGGCTCGGAGACGCGCGGAGTGCACGTCTCAAACGTCCGGGGAGAGGCGGCGCGCTGTGCGCTCGGTCTGAGGCTCGGCGCTCGCCTGCGGCCCAACTACTTCGCCGAGGGCGAGGCGCTGGTGCCCGGGGTGCTGGAGGACGTGACGGTGCGCGATGTGGAGGTGACGCTCAATGCGGTGCCATGGCGGGAGGTGCTGCTTGCGCATGGGGTGGAGAATGCCGAGTGGGCGCATCAGTTGACGGTGCGCCCGGTCGAGCCGAGCTTCATCTCCGGGCTGCCCGACAAGCCGATCCGGGGCGTGCTGGTGGAGGACTTCAGTCTCTCACATCCCGGCGGCGGGACGGAGGATGAGGCGCTGATCGAGGTGCCCGAGCGCCTTGACGCATACCCGTCCGCGCGGATGTTCGGCGCGCTCCCCGCCTGGGGCCTCTTCCTGCGGCATGCCGAGGACGTGGTGCTGAGGAACATCGCGCTGGAGGTGCGTTCGGCCGATGGCAGGCCGCCGCTGGTGAACCTGAACATCCCCGACGAGGAGATCGAGATCGAGGGGCTTTCCGTGCACGAGGCGTGGAGGTAGAGATATGCGTGGCCGCTACATCGTGATGCTGACGCCGCTGGTGCTGCTGAGCCTCTGC
>JAAYJW010000159.1 GCA_012522765.1 candidate division WS1 bacterium
GCCCAGTTGGGGCGCGGTGTCAGCAGCGGGTATTCCACGGCGTGACTGGCGATGACGCCGCCCTGCTCGTCGATCAGCAGCGCCCTCGTGCTGGTGGTGCCGACGTCAATTCCGAGCAGGTAGCTCACGATCGGACCTCCCGCCCCCTGCCTGCACTACTCTCAGGCGCGCTCGATGCTGACGGGCGCGCCGGACTTGACTGCCTTCAGCGCTTCGAGATCGCCCTGCATCCTGCCGATGACGATGACCGGGCTGGCGGGGCGAATCTCGTCGGCTGTGCTCATCGGCGTGAGGCCGAAGAACATGCAGAATGCGGACCCGGGCGGCCAGTAGCCGAGATCGCCGAGATCAACCGATCCCTGCATCTCCTCCGGTGTGCAATCCACGTCTATGCTGAAGTAGATCTCCTCGCCCCAGGTGTTCGCCTCCGCCTGGATCGGCAGCGTCTCTGCGATCGCCTTCGCAGATTCAGTGTCATTGAGTTCTGCTTCAACCTTCACGTCGCCGGCGGTAATCACGACATTGACCGACATTTTGTGTCCTCCTCGTAATCCTGCCCCCCGATCGATGCTCACACGAACTGCCGCAAGTAACGCAGGCCCTTCTCAAAGCCCTCTTCGCGGCCGAAGGCACGATCCTCGTGCTCGATGCTGAGCGTGCCGTCGAAGCCATTGTCGCGCAGGCGCGCGATGTAGACGCCCCAGTTGATCTCGCCGAAGCCGGGGATAACGTAGCGCCACCAGCTTCGCTCGTCGCGGTTGCCGAGCCACGCTAGTTTGTGGGCCAGTATCTCGGTGTCCTTCGCGTGTGAGTGGAAGATCTTGTCCTTGAAGACCTCGACCGCTCGCAGATAGTCGATCTGTTGATGATACAGGTGCGACGGGTCGAAGTTCAGACCGAAGTTGTCATGCGGCACCGCTTCGAAGATCTGCTCCCAGTGGCCGAGGTGCATGATGTTCGTCGCGAACCAGTTCTCCATGGTGAAGCGAACGCCCTTGTCCGCTGCCATCGGGCAGATCTCGTTGTAAAACGGGGCGGCAAGCTCTGTGATGGTCTTTTCGCGTGACATGCCGCCGCAGGGCTTGCCCGCGAGACAGCCGACGTTCGCCACGCCCGAGGCGGAGGCGAGATCAACCGCCTTGCGCAGTGCCTCCTGGTTGGCCTGCCGGGCCTGCTCATCGGCGTCACTGATGTCGAGGAAGCAGGACATCTGCGAGATCTCCAGCCCCGCGTCACGGACTTGAGCGACGATATCGGCGGCCTCTGCCGCGTCCATCTCCACGCTCAGGTGAGCACAGCCGGGGCGAACATCTACCTCCAGGGCGTCAAAGCCCGCCTCAGCGGCGAAGTCCACGATCACGTCCATCGTGTCCGACCGGTGTCGCGCGGTGAGCAGTCCGACCTGCATAGCGGTCATCTCCTGATCTCAGTTGCGCCTCAGCGGGAGCCTCTTCCAGCGAGGAAGCAGCGCACCATCTGCTGGGCGGTGAAAGCAATCATGTCGCGGGCGGTCGCCGGCGCCATCGCCTCCGCGAGGCTCATCGGCCGGATGAGGATCGAAGCGAGCGCGGCGAAACCGCGTTCGTGCAGGCTGGTGGCCGACAGGGAGACCCCGCCGCCGAAGGCGATCACTGGAACGCCCTCGCGCCTCGCCACGCCGGTTACTCCCGCGGGTGTCTTACCAAAAGCGGTTGATGCGTCAATCGCGCCCTCTCCGGTCAGGCACAGGTCGGCGCCACGCATGGCCTCGGGTAGCTTGACGGCGTCTATCACGATCTCTACGCCCGGCTCAAGTGTAGCTCCGCAGAAGGCGACGAGGCCGGCTCCAAGGCCGCCCGCCGCTCCTGCACCGGGAATATCACGCACATCGAGGCCGAGGTCTCGCTGCACGATGTCGGCGAAGTGACGCAGATTCTGATCGAGGACCTGCACGTCATCGGGTGACGCGCCCTTCTGTGGGCCGTATACGTGTGCAGCGCCACGTTCGCCATAAAGTGGGTTGTCCACGTCGCAGGCGACGCGGATCTCGGTGTCACGCAGCCGCGGGTCGGCTCCGGACATCTCGACGGTGGCAATACGTGCCAGTTCAGCGCCGCCGAAGCCGATCGGTTCGCCGCTGCCGTCGAGCAGGCGCACTCCCAGGGCCTGCGCCATGCCGGCGCCCGCATCGGTCGTTGCGCTGCCGCCGATGCCGACGATCAGCTTCCGGCGGCCGGCGTCGAGCGCAGCCCTGATGAGCTCACCGGTGCCGAATGTGGTGGTGAGGAGCGGATTGCGCTTCTCATCCGGGACGAGTGGCAGGCCGGAGGCGGCGGCCATCTCGATGACGGCCGTCTCGCCATCGCCGAGCAATCCGTAGATGGCATCCACCGGCTCACCGAGGGGCCCGGTGACGCGCTCGGTGACGAAGGTTCCATCAGTGGCATCTACGAGCGACTGGACGGTGCCTTCGCCGCCGTCCGCCATCGGGACCTCGACGATTTCGAAACCGGGATTGATGGCCTTGATTCCCGTCGCAGCGGCTTCGCAGACTTCGAGTGCGGTGAGTGAGCCTTTGAACGAGTCGGGAGCGATGACGATCTTCACTAATGCAGCACATCACTTTCACCCGCGGCAGCCGCACTGTGGCGGCTGCCGCGGTAGGGTTTGCAGGTGCGACGTGGATCAGCCGCCGATCATGGACCAGGCGCTGTGGAAGACGCGCTTGGTGCCTGCGACGAGCAGGTCGGAGTCCTCGCCCGGCATCGGGGCGACTTCGAAGGTCACTATCGGGCGATCGGCCGGCAGGTCCTTGTCGAAGTAGCCGACGTAGATCAGCGTCTCGAGGAAGCGAGCGAGGTCCTCGACGTTGTTCTCGCTGCCCGGATAGCCGAAGCCGGGGTGCTTGTCGCCGTAGCCCGGGTGCTCCTTGTCGTGCATGAGCGCGTTGCCGACGTGGACGTGGATCAGATGGTCCACGGATGGGGCAAGCATCTCCTGCGGCGTCTCACCGAGCAGCGGCATGTGCGAGAGGTCCTGCGTGAGGCCGAAGTTATCCACCTTGTCCTTGACGCGGTCGGCCAATTCAACCGCTCGCGGCGTGGGGCCGATCAGGGAGCACTTGTCGATGGTGTCGTCGAACTGCTCCAGCGACAGCCAGACCGGCTCGCCACCGTTGGCCTTGCTCTTTGAGTATTCGCATAGCTCAACGCACGAGTCCACGAGGGCGGCCATGGCGTCCTCGCGCTTCTCCGGGTTGTCGGGGCCGCTGAGGAAGGCGACGATGCGCGCGCCGAAGCCGTAGGCCTGGTCGATGCCGTTCTTCACGGCATCCACGGCCTTCTGCCGCTCGGCGTTGTCGAGGGAGTTGATGTCGAACTTGTTGATCAAGAGCGGCGGCTGTGCGCCGACGCCCAGCTTGATGTGACTGGTGATCGCCATCTGCTTGAGGCCGTCAATGACCTCCTGATGCTGGCTCGGGCGTACCTCCAGCACCTGGAAGAAGTCGTCGTTGGCGATCTTCCATGCGGAATCGAGAATCGCTTTGGGGTCGTCGTCCTTGATGATCGGGTATGCCATGAAATGCACAATCCCGAGGTCCATCATGTCTCGCCAGTGTCTGTCGGTGTACATGTCCATCCTCCCGTGCAGCCAGCCCGCAGCGGGTTGGCGCTCGTATTATTTCCGGGGAGTTGGAAGCGTCACGATGCCTCCACCGTGACCGGTTCCCGCTCCCGGCAACTGTTCTTGCGGCATACTTCCCGACTTTTCTACCGATTCCTTCACCCGCCGGCAGAAGGCACACTTTCATAATGGCAGGTTTCGACGAGCTTTCGACGAATAGGCCCGCAGCATCTGTGCCGCAGCGATGGCAGTGGTGCGCGCAGCAGCCATGAGAGGAGACAACATTGAGCACGAATCGGCCATTCATCGTGATCGCGATCCTGCTGGTCTGTGCGCTGTCGTGGGCGCAGCAGCCCCAGCAGCCCGCGGAGCCGGATGAGGGCGAGACGCCGGACATACTGGCGATCGTGGACGGAACAGCGGTCAACTCCGACGAGCTGTGGTGGTACATGGAGCAGACTGCGGCCGGGCGGCTCCTCGACGACTTCATCGTCCGCCACCTCATTATGCGCGAGGCCGAGCGGGAGGGCGTGAAGGTCGGCAGTCCTCAGGTGGACGAGGCCCTCGAGCGCGTCAGGGGGCAGTACCCATCTGCCGTCGCCTTCAGGCGCTGGCTGCATCAGACCGGCCAGACGGAGAAGGGGCTGCGGATGCAGCTTCAGCAGGACCTGCTGGTGGAGGCGCTGCTGAATAAGCGCATGGGCCTGACCGATGAGGGCGTCCGGGAGTACTACGACACACACCTTGCGGAGTTCACAGAACCCGCGCGGGTCCATCTACTTGATATCGTCACTCTTACGGTACACGACGCTTTCATGGCAAGCGAGCGGCTCGCCGCCGGCGAGGACTTCGCCGCAGTGGCGCGCGAGATGTCACATGACCCCACGGCTCAAGAGGGCGGCGACCGGGGTTGGGTCGAGCCGGATGATGTGCTCTGCGAGAACGTCGCGGAGGTCGTCTTCGCAATGAGCGAGGGGCAGATCTCCGATCCCGTGGATTGCGGCGATCACTTCCACGTCTTCCTCGCGCGCGAGGTGGAGCCAAAGCGGCAGATCCCCTTCGAAGTGGCCGAGCCGACCGTCGTTGAACGCATCCACGAGGTGCGCGGCATCTCGGAGGAGCTTTACATCGCCCTGCTCAAGCGGCGCGCGCAGATTGACGTCCGGTGGGATGCGGCGGAGTATCTCGCCGACGTCTACAAAGACGAGCGAGCGATCAAGGTAGTAGTCGATGGCGAGCGCCTTGAGCTTGCGGTGCCGCCGGTGCTGCTTGCGAGCGGCAACCTGCTCATCCCGGCTCAGCCGGTGCTGGAGGCGATGGGCGCGGAGGTAATGTGGCAGCCCGAGGGCGGTGTGATTGAGGCGTCGCGCGATGGCGTCGAACTTCGCCTGATCCGCGGTGTGCCGATCCTCGGCGCAGGGGGCGAAGAGGTGGAGATGCGTGAGGCCCCGCGCATCGAGGGCGACACGCTGCTGATGCCGCCGCGCGAACCCATCGAGGCGCTCGGCGGCGAGCTTCTGTGGAACCGAGCGGAGAACACATTGTATGTAACTTCACGGCCGGAGGCCGACGAGGTCGACGAGCAGTAGAGGGGCTTCCCCTCCGGATACTGATGGCGACCGCGGCCACCATGGCTGCCGCGCCTACTGCTGCGTGACCACCAGCTGACTACGAATGAGGGACGCAGTTGCCCGAGAGCACGCCCCTGCCATCTGACGTCCCCGTGCTGAGGATCCTGCACGAGCGGCCCGACGAATGTGCCTGTCGCACGATCACCGGAGGGCAGGCCGCCGGTGCCGTGGCGCTGGTGGTGCTGCTGGTTGCGCTGCTGATCTGGCACCCGCTGGCGACGCTGGTCGTCGTCAACGGCCTCTTCATCGCCTTCTACGTGGTGCAGTCGGCGTACAAGTTCTACCTCGTCTGGGCGTCGCTGGAGCGCCCGGTGCTGCTTTCGGCAACCGAGGAGGAGCTTGCGGCGGTAGATGAGGCGACGCTGCCGACCTACACGCTGCTGATCCCGCTCTACCGCGAGGCGGCGGTGCTGGGGCGGCTGGTGGAGGGCCTGCAGCGGATGGACTATCCAGCGGAGAAGCTGGACGTCATGCTGCTGCTCGAGGAGGACGACCGAGAGACGATCGAGGCCGCCGAGCGGATGGAACTGCCACCGCACATCCGCCCCGTCATCGTCCCCGACAGCCAGCCGAAGACCAAGCCGAAGGCCTGCAACTACGGCCTCTTCACCTGCGACTCGGAGCTGCTGGTGATCTACGACGCCGAGGACCGGCCTGAGCCGGATCAACTGAAGAAGGCCGCCATCGCCTTCAGCAGAGTGCCCGAGAACGTCGTCTGCCTGCAGGCGAAGCTCAACTACTACAACCAGCGACAGAACCTGCTAACGCGGTGGTTCACGGCTGAATATTCCGTCTGGTTCGACCTCTTTCTGCCCGGCCTGACGGCCACCGGGGCGCCGATCCCGCTCGGTGGCACGAGCAATCACTTCCGCGTGAAGCCGCTGCAGGAGCTTGGCGGCTGGGACCCGTTCAATGTCACTGAGGACTGCGACCTCGGCGTGCGGCTGCACAAGCATGGCTGGCGTACCTCCATGCTGTCCTCCACCACGTGGGAGGAGGCCAACGGCGCGTTCTGGTCGTGGTTCCGGCAGCGCTCGCGCTGGGTGAAGGGCTATCTGCAGACGTGGCTGGTGCATACCCGCAAGCCGCTGCAGATTCTGCGCGACCTCGGCCCCGCCGGCTGGTTCTCGTTTCAGATGACCATCGGCGGGTCGCTGCTGGCCTTCCTCATCAACCCGATCTACTGGGCGATGACGCTACTCTGGCTCTTCACGCGCTCTGAGATGATCTCCGCGCTCTTCCCGCCCTCGATCTACCTGCTGGGCAGCTTCTGCCTGCTGGGCGCGAACTTCGTCTTCGTGTACATGGCCGTCACTGGCTGCATGGCCCGGGGGTACTACGACCTGGTGAAATACGCGCTGCTCACGCCGATCTACTGGCTGATGATGAGCATCGGGGCGTACAAAGCCTACGGGCAGATCATCGTGCGGCCGCACTACTGGGAGAAGACCGATCACGGGATCTTCGACCTGGAAGATGCCGTTGTCCAGTCGTCTGGAGGGGAGGGGCTTGAGCCGCTCCCCCTTGAGAGCGACAACAAACAGCAACAACCGGGAGCCGCTGAAGCGCCTCCCCTCCAGCACGGCAACGATGGCGACAGTGGTGAGGCCCGATGAACCGGCTGACCCGGCTGGAGATCTGGCTGGTCTTCGCGCTCGTCTTCGTGCTCACGCTGGCGATCGGCCTGCGGGGATGGCTGCTGGAGGCGCAGGTGAACTGGGATGGCCTCGCGGCGGTGGCCCACGCCTATGATGTCTTCCACGCCGAGCCGAACGCGAACCTCGCGATGATCGGTTTCGTGCAGCCACCGCTGCCGGCGCTGCTGCAACTGCCGGTGGTGCTGATCTTCCCGGCGCTGGCTGAGAGCGGACTCGCGGCGAACCTGCTGGGAGCGGTCTGCGCGGGCATCGCGGTGGCGCTTTTGCTGGGGCTCGCGGCCGACTGCGGCCTGGGGCGCGTATTGCGCTGGCCGCTGGTGACGCTCTTTGCGCTGCATCCGCTGGTGCTCGGGCCAGCCGCCTGCGGGGCGCCGATGGCTCTGCTGACGGTGCTGCTGATGGGGGCGGCGTGGGCGCTTTTGCGCTGGTCGCGCGAGGAGACGCTGCGCGATCTCATCGCCGCGAGTCTTGTGCTGGCGGGGGCGCTGATCACCCGCTACGAGGCCGCGTTCATCGTTGTGGGCGCGCTGATCTACCTCGCCTGGCGCATCAGGCGCGGCGGTGGATCGTGGAGCAAGCTCGAGGGCACGATGATCACCTTCGCGCTGCCGATCGTCTACGTAGCCGGCATCTGGATCATCGCCAACCGCGCCATCATGGGAGACGCGTGGTACTTCCTGCGCGGGACCTACGAGGGCGCTCGCGCCGCGGGCATAGATGAGATGCTCAACACCGTGGTGGCGGTATCGCTGGTGGCCTTCTTCCCGGTGCTCGCGCTGGTGTACAATCAGATGCGCGGCGCGGGGCGCCACCCGGCACCGGCGCGTCCGGTGGCATGGCTGGTGCTGACCGCCCTGCTGGCCCCTATCGTCTTCCCGTACGTCTTCTCGGGCCTCGCGGACGACGGGCTATGGTCCGGGCTGCTCACGCCGATCGCGATGATCATCACCGGCGGCTTCGCGATGGTCGCGGCGATGCTCGGCAACTTCCTGCAGGGCAAGCGCTCACATGTCCCGCCGCAGGGTACGGTCTTCATGGTGGTCGGCAGCCTTGCGGTGGCCATCTGGCTGCTCATGCAGGGCCTCGGGATACCGGGGCCGCTGACCCGCGCCTACTACGGCCGCGGGCCGCTCGCAGACACCGCTGCATCCGAGATAGCGGCCGCGGAGTTGCTGGTGCAGACCGACCTTCCGCCTGACCGCCAGCACCTCGTGGTGGGCTGGCCGGGCTTCGCCGTCACGCTCTTTGCCGGGCGCACAGGAGAGATGAGCGTGATCCGCACCGGCGACCTGCCGCAGTTTGTGGATACCATCTGGGAGGGAAGTCGCGTGGTGCTGCTGGTGGGCCGGCGCGAGGGTGGAGTCTCGGAGGCTGAGGTCGAGGCCGGTCTCGGACTGCCGCAGCCGCTCAATCTCGTTCAGGAATGGCGGGCGGGGCCCTGGGTATGCTACAGGGTAGTTGGAGCACTTCAGTAGGACGCAGAATCGTGACTATCCCCAACACCGAAGGCCTGCGGGGCGCCTCTTCAGGAGGAGCCACTTTGTTTCGTTACCTGACCTGCGCCGCACTCATCCTCACAGCCGCGTCAGTGCTGACCGCCGCACCGACAGGCGCAATCCGCACGGAGTTGATCGGCGGCACGACCGTCTATTCGGCGCGCACGCCGGTCCTTGAGACCACCGATGACGCGACCTATCAGACGGAACGCTACGGGAAAGACTTCACCTACGCCTTCCACGGCCTGCCGCCGGGCCCCGCGCGACTGAAGCTGGGCTTCTGTGAGAACAACTGGACACAGCCGGGCGAGCGGGTCTTCGATGTGGTGGTCAACGGCGCGACTATCCTCGATGACTTCGACATCCTCGCGCTGGCTGCGCCGCATGAGGCGCTGACGCAGACGGCGGATATCGTCATCCCGCCGGATGGCCCGTTGACAGTGCAGTTCGTGGGGGAAAAGGACAATGCGAAGGTCAACCTGATTCGCATCTACACCGCCGAGTGGGTGGTGGAGACCACGCCGCGGCTGGAGAAGACCACGGCGCTGGAGCCGCGGCAGCGGAAGCTCAGCGCTTCGGAGAACGTGTGGGAGACGCAACTGGGTCGCCTCGGCAGCCGCGTGGCGATCAACCCGCGTCCGCAGCAGGGTGTCTGGTGGCAGAGCCCGCTCGGGCACGCGCAATATCGCACCGCCTACTTCGACCCGGGCACAGTGGAGTTCAAGCAGCAGCCCGCGCGCTATGTCTTTGGCGTGCAGGTGGGCGAGCAGGCGGTCTCACTGCCCTTCGACGATCGCCTGCCGCACTTCGCCACGGTCAATCAGACCGAGACGCTCACTTCGCTCTCCTACGACTGCAGCTCGCCGGGGCTGCCGGTGGATGCGCGTTTCACCTGGAGCGCGCCCTTCTACCCGCGGGACATCGAGCTATCCACCGCGCCCTACCTGACGCTGCAGGTGGATGTGACGGGCAACTCGCATGAGGCGCAGTCGGGCCGGGTGCTGATCGCGCGTTCGCTGCCGGTCGGCGAGCCGATGGTGGCGTTCTCCGAGGACGGACTGACCGGCCTGCGCCGGCGGCACGAGGTCTTCGAGGTTGAGACTGAGGAACGCTGGGTCGTGGACGATCACACCGGCTTCCGCTTTCACACCAGCGGGCTGCAGATCGGCGACGAGGATGAAAGCGCTCCCGCCGCTACTCGCACCGACCCTGATGGCCGGCAGATCCTGCCGCTCGTCTGGGAGCAGCCCTACGGTGGGCTGACGTGGGACTTCACCGTCGCGCCCGGGGAGACGAAGAGCTGCCGGATCGTCTACGTCGGCTGGGTGGATGAGGCGGTGCAGGACGTGGCCGGGACACCGCAGCGCTTCAAGTATCACGACTACTTCGACAGCGCCCACGACGTGTCGCGCTACGCGTTCCGCAACTGGCAGCAGGTGCAGGCGCGCTGCGAGATGCTCGAGCGCATCGTTGACGAGGCGACGCTGCCTCCGGCGCTCAAGCAACTGCTCGCCTTCACCACGCACAGCTACCTCGTCAACACCTGGTGGACGACCTCCCCGCAGGGCCGCGACTGGTTCACGGTCTGGGAGGGCTGCTGCCAGCTTCAGTCCACCGTGGACGTGGAGTACAACATCGCGCCCTTCTACTTCTATCTCTGGCCCGACCTCCTGCGGATGCAGCTTGACCAGTGGGTGACGCACATCGAGGACGGGGTGCTCAGCCACGACATGGGCGTGGGGCTGGAGGTCAACGGCATGGCCTACTGGCACCCGATGGAGATCGAGGAGAACACGAACTTCATCCTGCTGCTGCACCGCTACTGGCGGCACACAGGCGACGCGCAGGTCGTGCGACGGCACTACGGCTCGGTGCGCGAGTTGCTGGAGTGGGTGACGCGCGCCGACACCGACGGCGACGGCTTCCCCGAGGAGGGCCTGTACAACACCATCGATCAGGGCTCTCCCGCGATTCAGTACGCGCCCGATCAGGTCTATCTCGGCGTGCGGCAGATCGCGGCCTATCAGGCAGGCGCCGAGATGGCGCGGCTTGCGGCGCAGCCTGATGACGCACAGCGCTGGGTAGCACGCTCAGAGCTTACCTCGCAGACCCTCGCCGCCCGCGGCTGGCTGGACGACCGCTACGTAGTGGCGCTGGAACAAGTAGGACAGGCTTTCCAGCCTGTCAATGGTGAGGCTTTCCAGCCTGTCAATGAGGGCGCTTTCGGCCCTGCCGATGGAGATGACTTCGACCCCGGCGGCGGACAGATGTTCCAGGATGACTACCTCGGCGATGGCAACGATGCGCACTATCAGGGCTCCTCAGCCGCCACCACCATGCGCGGCTGGGACAGCTACTCGATCTACACGACCAACGGTCTCGTCTACCCGATGCGCTCGGGGATGCTGCTGGAGGGCCTCGACCTCCCGCGCCTGCGCGAGGACCTGCGCAACGCCACCGCGGCCACGCTGCAGGAGTACGGCTCGCCGCACACCAGCCATGAGAACAACATGTGGGTGTCGCAGAACATCTGGCGCGACATCGCCGCCGCCTACCTCGGGATCGACTGGATAGACAACGCCACGCGCTACTGGGACCTGCAGCGTTACATCAACACCACCAAGTACGGGGCGTTCACCGACGTCTACGTCTACGGCAGCGACGGCACCTCGCTCGACTACTACCCGCGCGGTGTGGCGGCATACGGGCTGATAGATGCCCTCGCGGGGGTGCAGTTCGACCGCGTCCGCGGCATCGTATCGCTGGCGCCTCTGCGCACGCCGCTTCGCCTGCCGCTGACGATGTTCGCCGACTGGCAGAGCGGCGAGGTGCCGTGGCTGGTGATCGAGGGTGACGCGTCCGTTCCGGTGGTGCGCGTTGAGGGGAGTGTGCCGGAGGGCATCGAGTTCCGACTGCGGCCGAGGGGCGAGCCGTTCGCGGAGGGGCGGAGAATCGAGCCGCGGGGGTAGTTGGCGACAGCGAGGCAACGGCAGTCTTAACAGGATTCGGCGCTTCGCGCCGACAGGATGGCGCTTCGCGCCAACAGGAGAACGGCACAGGTAACGGCAACGGCTGTGCAAGGGTAAGGGCAAAGGCGACGGCTTGTAAGGGTACGGCCCTGGTGACGGGTATGGCAACCAGGTTTCGGTTCTCTCTGTAGAGCGGGCGCCTCCGCCCGCTCGCTGAGCGCAGAACTGCCATGGTGCCACACGTCGCGAGGGCGTCTGCGCTGCGCCCCGGTTTCCACTGTAGTGCGGGCGCCCTCGCCCGCACACGGATCGCATCCGAAGGGAGCGCATTTTCATGGCCCAATGCGTTCGTGATGTCACGACAGACCGCTACGACGTCTGCGTCGTCGGCGCCGGGATGGCGGGCATCTGCGCAGCAGTGGCCGCCGCGCGCGAAGGCGCCACCACCGCTCTCGTGGACGACCGCCCCGTCCTCGGCGGCTGCTCCAGCAGCGAGATCCGCATCCCCATCTGCGGCGCAGGCTATCACAACCCGTGGGCGACCGAGAGCGGCATAATCCACGAACTGGTCGTCGAGGACCGCGCGCGCAATCACGCCCCCGTCAGCTACGGGCAGGCTAACGCCATCTGGGACATGGTGCTCTACGACGCCTGCCGCGCCGAAACGAACCTCACCCTGCACCTCAACACCTGCATAGACCGCGTGGAGATGGACGGCACGCGCATCGCAAGCGTCAGCGGCACGCAGTCGCACAGCGGTCTGCGCCTCACCATCCCCGCCCGGATGTTCATTGATTGCAGCGGAGATGGCGTGGTCGGCGTTGGCGCAGGGGTGCCGTGGCGCGTTGGGCCGGAGGCCCGCGTGGAGTACGGTGAGTCGATGGCCCCCGAGGCTCCCGACGACTTCGTCCTCGGCTCCACCCTCGTCTTCCGCGCGCTTGACACCGGTCATGAAGTGCCCTTCGAGGCGCCGGAGTGGGCGGTCAGGTATGACAGCGAGACCATCCCCTACCGCTCCACGAGCGACATCAGCGGCGGCTACTGGTGGATCGAACTCGGCTGGCCGCTGGACACGCTGCATGACGACGCCGCCATCCGCGATGAACTGCTGCGCCACGTCTTCGGCGTCTGGGATCACATCAAGAACCACTCGCGGCAGCGGGAGCAGGCGCGCACGTGGGCGCTCGACTGGGTCGGCTTTCTCCCCGCGCGGCGAGAGAGCCGGCGGCTGGTCGGCGCACATGTCCTCACGCAGGATGAGATCCAGCGCGCGGAGCAGTTCGCGGACACCGTGGCGGTCGGGGGGTGGTCTATCGACGATCACACGCGCGGTGGCATCGCGGCTGTTGACAAGCGCCCGTCCTTCGACAGTGTGCGGCTGGTGGACTACCTCGTCACGCCCTTCCCGGTGCCGCTGCGCAGCCTCCACGCCGCCGAAGTGCCGAACCTGTTCTGCGCAGGCCGCTGCATGAGCGCCAGTCGCGTCGCGTTCCTCTCGCTGCGCGTGCAGCAGACGCTTGCGACCACCGGGCAGGCCGCAGGCACCGCCGCCGCGTGGTGCGTGGCAAATGACAGAGCGCCGCAGGAGATCACTGACGCGGCGGCGCTGCAACAACGCCTCCTGCGGCGTGATGCGTGGCTGCCGAATGTCGAGGAGCGCGATCTTGCGCAGACTGCGGGCGCAACCGCGGTGGCGTCAAGCGAGGCAACGCTGCATGTCGAGCCCGGCGAGGGTGGGCCGGCGCTTTCCTGCGCACCGGCGGCTATGCTCCCGCTCTCGGCCGATCGGCTGGAGAGCGTATCGCTCTGCCTGGACAATGAGGCGAGCGAAGCGGAGGCGACGGTGCGGCTTTACGCGGCGCGGGATCTGTGGGACCTCGACGCGCTGGAGGGGGAGCCGCTGGCCGAGGCGCGGGTGACGATCCCGGGCGGCTCCGGCTGGACAGACGTGTCGCTTGAGGCCGCGATTGAGCCGGGGATGCACTGGCTGCGGGTTGAGGGACCGGAGGCGGTGACGTGGTGCTTCGCGGCGGAGATGCAGCCCGGCACCTGCTGCAGCGAACGCCGCCCTGACGGCACGCGCTGGTTCGCAGGAGATGGCTGGAAAGGCTGGCATTCGCTGGCGCTGCGGGTCGTGCCGAACAGTCGCCCCTTCGGCGCCGGGCAGGTGCTGACGGGGCACGCGCGGCCGGGCAGCAGCGCCAATCTGTGGATCTCCGACCCGGCGGAGGCGCTGCCACAGTGGCTGGAGGTGCGGCTGCCCGAGGCGACGCTGCTGGACACCATCGCGCTGGTCTTCGACACGAACCTGTGCCGGACAAACATGATGACGCCGGGGCTGTTCCGCGCGCCGGAGTGTGTGCGTGATTACACTGTTGAGGCACAGGTTGGCGGGTGCTGGCAGGAGTTGGCGCGGGTGGCGGATAACTATCACCGGCGCCGGGAGCATGGCTTCGACGCAATCGAGGCGACGGGTGTGCGGGTGACGGTCACGGCGACCAACGGGGACCGCTCCGCGCGCATCTATGCGATCAGGCTCTATCACGATGGCCACTGACGCGGGGAGGCACTGAAGATGGCTGAGCAGCTATTCGCAGGAGTCGCGCGAGTTGACATCACGCCGCCGATCGGCCAGACGATGGCGGGCTACGGCGCGCGCACGAAGGTCTCCGATGGCATTGACGATCCGCTCTACGCCTACGCGGTCGCCTTCGAGCAGGGCGATCAGGCCTGCGCGATCGTGGTCGCGGACCTGATCGGCATTCCGCGCAAGTACAGCGACATCCTGCGCGAGCGGGTGGCAGAGCTTGGCGATCTGCCGGCGGAGCGGGTGATGGTCTGCGCCACGCATACCCACTGGGGGCCGATCCTGCGCAAGTCCGGCTATCTACCGCCCGACCTGAAGGAGGCCGTCTCGGAGGACTACTCGATCACCTGCATGAGGCAGATGGCGGGTGCGGTGGCCGAGGCATGGCGCACGCGCGAACCGGCGATCGCCCTCAGCGGAGTGGGCGATGCCGATCTCGTCAGCTTCAACCGCCGCCCCGTCACCACCGAGGGGCAGGTGGCGATGAACCTGTTGCTTCCGCCGGAGCAGGCGCTGGTGGCATCGCGCATCGGCCGCGAGCTTTCACTCACCTGGGAGAAGGGCGGCGGCAGGGGGCAGAGGCTGAGCGATCCGGTTCCGGAGGTGCAGGGGCTGCGAATCGGCCCGGCGAACACTCAGGTACCGGTGCTCAAGCTCATCAGGCCCGACGGCTCGCCGATCGCGGCGGTGCTCGCCTTTGGCTGCCATCCGGTCTGCGGCGGCGATCGCGAGACGACGTTCTACCGTTACTCGGCCGACTACCCGGCATGGGCGCGGCGGGTGATCGAGACGACGCTGGGCTGCCCTGCGGTCTTCCTACTCGGCTGCGCGGGCGACCAGGTTCCGCTTCGCAGAGGAAACGACTCGCGCCAGCGCATCGGCCACTCCATCGGCGCCGAGGCGCTGCGGGTGTGGGAGCTACTGAGCACGGATCTGCCGGGGCTCGAGGACGGCATCGGCCCGCTGCGCGTCGGGGGCGTGCGGACGGAACTGCCGCTGCGGGAGATGCCGACAGTCGAGGAGGCGAGGGAGGCCCTTGCGGCCACCGGCGACCCGGACGGCACCGGCGGCGTGAAGGCGCGGCATGACCTGTCGCTGGCGGAGAAGTATGACGGCCAGACGGCGCAACCGATCGAGGTCTGGTCGATGGCTTTCGGCGATCAGTGGGGGCTTGTGGGGCTGCCGGGCGAAGTGCTGTGCGAGTTCGAACTGCAGATTCGTCAGCAGTCGCCGTTTGAGACTACCGCGGTGATCGAGCTTGCGCAGTCGGTGCTTGACTACCTGCCGACGGACGCGGCGATTGATGAGGGTGGCTATGAGCCGGGCTGGTCGCCCTTCGGCAAGGGCACGGAGGCGGCGGCGGTAGACGGGGCAGTAGCGGCTCTTCGCGACGTGGCGCCGCGGTAGGTTCGCGGAAGCCCGCACTGTGAGAGTCTCTTGCCGTTCCGTGGCACGGGCACTTCTTGTCCGTGCGAAAGCAATATGCCTGACTGCGGAGTGCCGCGGTAGAGCGAGGGGAGGAATGATCTGTGACCGAAGAGGCAATGGAACACAAGACGCTTGGGTGCGTCTCGCGTCTCGCGGCGCCGGAGGACATCCCGGTGCTGGCGATCTTTGAGCGCGAGCTTGCGCGCCTGTCGTTCCCGGAGGATCCGATCCTCGATCTCGAATATCACGAGGAGAAGCTCCGGCGCGCGATGGAGCGCGAGCCGCAGGGGATGATCGTGCAGTGCGTTGCGGCCGATGATGCGCCCGCCGGGGACGAGGTTGCCGCATGGATGTGGCTGAGCACCCGCCGCACTCTCGCTACCTCGGAGGCATACGGCGTGCTGCGGAGCCTCTACGTCCGGCAGCGCTATCGCCGCCACGGCCTCGCGCTGAGCCTCGCCGAGTACGCCCTGCGCTACTTCGCCTCGCAGGATGTCAAGAAGATCGTCGCGAAGGTGCACGCGGAGAACAAGCCTGCGATGCAGGTGCTGCGGCAGATCGGCTTCGGGCCGCTGCACACCACGCTGCAGTTTCGCCTCGAGCCGGGCGCTCCGTACTTCTTCGATGAAGACGAGGAGGCGCGCGAGGAAGAGACCTGAGCCGCCGCGCTACTCGCGCACGATGGAGGGCGCGGGCGCGAAGTAGTGGATCACGATCCAGATCGTCAGGATGACGCTGACGCCGAGGATCAGTCCGAAGGCGATGGGTCGAAGGTGGTTGTACGCCCGGTAGCCGCCGAGTCGCACCACCGTCGCCTTCCACAGCCAGCCGATGAAGATGGACATCCAGTAGCGGTGGATCGGCCAGCCCATCCAGGTGATGAAGCCCAGCGGATGCAGCGGCCACCAGACGTAGTAGCGACGCAGAGATACCAGCGCCCACGTCATTGCGCCGCCGAGCGTCATCGCCCCCCAGTCACCGGGCTGCATCGCCGTCGGGACTTCGAGGTAGCGCACGAGGCGCGTTGTCGTGCCCAGTGATGCGCCGCTGGGCCACCAGCCGAGCTTGGGCACCCCCCAGTTGTAGATGATGTAGAGCGAGGCGGCGTGGCTGGCGAGGATCGCAACGGCTATCGCCGCCATCGCGACACCCATCACTTTCGCGCGGTCGGCACGTGTCTCCGAGCCGATCTTGAGCGCCTGCGCCACGGCAGCCATGTTCATCGTCGCGGTGGAGCGGATCTGCGTCCAACTCATCATCGTCATCAGCGTGACGTTCTGCTGGCCGATGCGCTCGGTGCCCGCAACCTGGAAGATCGCCTCGTTGAGCCGGAACGGGCTGGAGTAGATGAACATGCCCGCCTCGGCCACCACTCTCGCGACAACGAGGCTCACCAGCGGGAAGAGCAGGTACTGAACAAGTCCCCAGGCCGCATTGAGTCCCGCCCATGAGCCCCACCAGACGATGAACGCGATCGAGCCGATGGCGCCGATCACGGCCAGCCGGTACGGCTCACCAGCGTCCGGCGCATCCGGGTCTCGCTTGAAAGCCCCCACAGCGACCGCCACTGCTCGCTTCAGATGCCCCCGCGCCGACCATAGCAGTGCCGCCGCCAGCACCAGATAGCCGCCCATGGTCTGGAACTCGAAGAACTGGTAGTGACCGACGTCTATGCCGACCGCGATACGCGCGAACTGCTCGACCTTCTGGAACCAGTAGAAGAACCACAGCGAGAAGCCGACCTCGGAGGTGAGCAGGTAGGTGACGCCGACCATCTCCGGGTAGAAGTGCGTTGGAATGCGGTTGAAGGCCGACCAGGGGCCGCCCAGCACCGTCTGGGTCTCGCGCTGAAGGTCAATGTCCGGCAGCACCGGCCAGTAGGCGTGGATGCCTTTGATGCTGTAGAGGACGCAGGCGAAGGCGAAGGCCCACCACATCAGCGGGTTGCGCATAAGCTGTGAGGCGCTGGAGGGCTCGTCGCTGGCGGTCTCCATCGGCACTTCTACGAGTGGGTAGAGTAGTCGCTCCTCGCGCTCCCACCGGTAGGCAAGCACCGCCATGAAGCAGATGACGAGCCAGTAGACGGCGAAGAAGAAGGGCGTCCAGACCGCCAGCGGCATGAGCCACGCCCGCCACGGGACGCCCATCCCCGCAGGCAGTCCTTCCCAGGCCCAGCGTATCGGCCCATCCTGAGGCGACGTCCCCGGCAGCAGCAGCGGGTTGAGGCTGTCGAGGTATAGCTCCGGCGGCGCGATGTCAGGGGTGGCGTAGTAGACGACCCCGAGCAGGTAGAGGTAGAAGTGCTGCGTGAACTCCTGCCCTGCGATGGCGCCGACCACCATCAGCATCAGGAAGACCACGAGCAACTCGCGCGAGGTGAGCCGCCATCGCCCGGTCAGGCGGCCGGCAAGCCTCATGGCGGCATTTGCGCCAATGAGCGCCAGCAGGATGAAGATCGCGCCGCGCGGCAGATAGCCGGTGCCGATCAGCTCATAGCGCAGGAAGACGCCGAAGCAGCCGATCACGGTGAAAGCCACGACCATGATCAGGCCGACGGTGATCGCCCGCCCCGTTATCCCGCCGGAGGCCTCTGCTGTGCTCTGATTATGTCCAGCTCTCTGCTCAAGCGCACCGGTATCTGCAGCGTCGGACACTCGCGACCTCCCGGGAAGCACCAGTATCGCCTCCGCGCTCATTCCACCCTTCAGGCCGATGAACCTGCATGCCTCCGCCGAAGGGCATCCCGCGCAGATGGCGAATACCCTTGTGGCGTCTGCCTGCGATGGCGGATCGGCGGGAACACCATGCTCGCGTCCATGCGACACAACCGGCGATGGCGGTCCGGGATCATAGCCGCACTGGTGATCTTTGCGGCCATCGGACTGCTCGACGCCCTGGGGCGCCTCCAGGGCGTCGAACATGTGCTGGTCGGTGCGCGCTACAGCCTCCGTGGCTCACGGCCTCCCGCGCCTCAGGTGCTGCTGCTGACGGTGGAGGAGGCATCTGCTGCTGCTGATGAACCGGCGCTACCATGGTCGCGGGTGAGCATGGCCGAACTGATCCGCGCGCTCGATCGCGCGGGAGCGGCCGTCATCGGCCTCGATCTGCCGATACTCGCGGGAGACCTCCTGCCAACCGGCTCCGCGGAGGAACACCGGGAACTTGCAGCCGCGATCCGCGCACACGGGCGAGTAGTGCTGCCGATGATCATACGCGAGCGGCCCTCCACCGGTGGCGGCGGCATTGAGCAACTCGCGCCCTACGCTCTCGGAAAGGGGGAGATCCGGCGCCCGAGCAGTCTCCTCCCCGGGGCAATTGCGCTTCCCGGTGCGGAGATCGCGAAGGCGGCCGCGGGCATCGGCGCAACGAACATCTATCCTGATCTTGACGGAGTGGTGCGCGAGGCGCCGCTGGCGGTGTCGTGGGCGGGCACACGCTATCCCAGCTTCTGGCTGGAGCTGGTGCGCGTGTTCGATGGTGAGCCCCCCGGCAGTGCCACCGCATCTCCCGGTCGGGTGCAGGTGGGGGATCGTGAGTTCCTCACCAACGAGAACTTCGAGATCTACATCAACTATGTCGGCGGCTACAGGGAGTTCCCACGCCTGTCATGTGCCGCCGCACTGGAGATGCCGCCGGAGGCCCTTCAGCAGGCGGTGAGCGGCAGGATCATCGTCATCGGGACCGATCTGGCGGGAGTAACTCCGCTGCTTGGCGCTCCCACGGCACCGCAGATGCCCGGCGTCGAAGTTGCGGCCACGGTAACTGAGAACCTTGCAGGGAACAATCTCTTCCGGCGGCCACCGTGGTCCATCACCATGCTCCTGACGCTCGCATTCACCGTCCTCGTCGGCCGGGTAGTGGCCGGCAGCAGTCCCCTGCATGGACTGCTGGCGACGCTGACGCTGCTGCTGCTGATTGCCGTAGTGGGGCTGGCGCTCTTCATGGTCGGCGTCTACCTGCCACTGGCGCCACCGCTGCTGTCGGTGGGTCTCACGGGGGCGCTGCTTGCAGCGAACTCCGCGGCGGCCTCCGATCGCCAGCGGGCGGAGGCGGAGGCGAGGCTGCAGTCGCGCCTGCAGACCATCGCCGGCATCGGGAGGCTCGTCAACTCCACTCTTGACCGCGAGCAGTTGCTCGTGGAGATCCTGCGCTGGGCCGAGAGCGAGATCAACGCGGAGGCGTCGTCCATCCTGACGATGGACCCGGATGGGCGGCACCTGCGGTTTGAGGTGGCCCTCGGAGACAAGGCGGAGATGCTCAAGGACATCAGCGTGCGGGTGGGCGAGGGGATCGCCGGGACCGCCGCCGCTACGGGTGAGCCGATCATCGCCCAGGACGTCCGGCAGGATCGCCGCTGGAGCCCGGATGTGGCCTACGCCATTGACTACGAAACGCGCTCCATCCTCTGTGTGCCGATGATGCTGCGCAACAAAGTAGTGGGGGCGATCGAGGTAATCAACAAGATCGGCGGGCCCTTTACTGAGTACGACGTGCAACTGATGCAGGTGATAGCAAACCAGTCTGCTCTCTTCCTTGAGAATGCGCGGCTTTACGGTGTGCTCTCAGAGCGGGTGGATCTTGCGAATGATGAGCTTCGGCGCGCGAATGAGCGGCTGCAGTTCGAGATGGCGCGCATTGCCACGCTGGTGGACGAGATGGCGGACGCGGTGGTGGCCACCGACGCCGCGGACCTCGTGGTGATCTTCAATAATGCCGCTGAGCGCATGTTCGGCATCCGGGACCGCAAAGCTACCGGGCAACCGGTGGTGACGCTGTTCGACCAGCCCGAGATTATTGACCTCTTCTCCATGCCGCTGTCGCCGCACGGCGGCTCCTACGAGACCGAGATCACGCTTGATGACAGCGGGGGGCGGGTGCTCCGCGCGCACATCGCGCTGGTGGATCAGCCAAACGCCAGGACCATCGGCAAGTGCGCGGTCTTCACCGACATCTCGCACCTCAAGCAACTCGACAGGATGAAGACCGACCTGATATCCTTCGTTTCGCACGAGCTTAACAACCCGATTGCCTCGCTGCAGGCGGCCTGCCGAGTGCTGCACGACCGCCTTGCCCCGGACGATGAACGAAGCGGCAAGCTGCTGGAGGTCGCGACGAAGCAGAGTCGGCGCATGCAGTACCTCGTGCAGGACTTCCTCGACCTCTCGCGGATCGAGGCGGGGCAGGAGCTTGCGCTGCAGTGGACGGAGATAGCCGAACCGGAGAACTTGATAGCCGGGGCCATCAGCCTCTGCAGAAGAATGGACGAAGATCATGTGGTCGGCGTGGCTGTGGATGAGAGCGCCCCGCCGCTGTGGGCCGACCGGAACAAGCTTGAGGCGGTCATCATCAACCTCGTGGAGAACGCGGTGAAGTATTCGCCCGATGGCGGCAGAGTTGACGTGAACCTCTACCGCGAGGGGGACGAGATTATCATCGCGGTGGCGGACGAGGGCATCGGGATCCGTGAGGAGGACCTGCCGCGCCTCTTCCGCAGTTTCCAGCGGGTACACGACCGGAGTCACGGTCAGGTGAGCGGCACCGGCGTGGGCCTCTACATCTGCATGCATATCATGCAGGCGCATGGGGGTAATGTCACAGTAGAGAGCACCTGGGGCGAGGGTTCAACCTTCCGGCTGCACCTGCCGATCCGCAGTGGTCCGCCGGAGCGGGAGCCTCGCGCGGGAAGCGGCCAATGAGCGATTCGCTGAAGCTGCGCGAAGGACTTATCGTGCGTCTGAAGAAGCCTCACCCCTGTGGTGCGAACGAGTGGGAGATCATGCGCCTCGGGATGGACGTGAAGCTGCGCTGTCGCGGCTGCGGGCATATCGTCCGCCTCCCGCGCGCGCAGATGGAGCGGCGCGTGCGGGGTATATTGGGCGAGAGTGAGCCGCGGGAGCAGTGATGGAAGGCGAGAGAGAGTTCCTGCGGCGGGTATACTCGTCACTGCCGGTGCTCGGCTGCACTGGCTGCTACGACTGCGCCGGGCGGTGCATTGCTGAGTTACGCATCGTGCGCAGCGAGTATGAGGCGATCCGCGAATACCTGGGCGGGCCGATCTTCACACCGACGATTCGCGATGCGCGTCAGATGGCGGCGCGCTGCGAGTTCGCCGACCCGGATGGCCCGAAGTGCCTGATCTACCCGGTGCGGCCGCTGATCTGCAGGCTCTTCGGCGTCGTGGAATGGCTTCCGTGCCCGCGAGGGCGGATGGATGTGCTTGAGCCGGATGGCCCGCGGATCATGGAGCAGTACCGGCGCTTTGAGCGCCGCAGTTTTCGCGAATGGATGCGACAGGAGGAAGTAGCCAAATATCATGGCAATAGTTGAGAGCAAACTTCTGATAGCAGCGCCGGTGGATGAGGTGTATGAAGTCGCGCGGGATATTGAGCGATTCCCGGAGTTCATGGATGATGTGGTGGAGGTGGAAATCCTCGAACAGACGCCGCAGCGGCAGGTGAGCCGCTGGGTTGCGCTGATCGAGGAGTTCAACCGCACGCTCAAGTGGACGGAGGAGGATTTCTGGAACCGCGACGAGCACCGCTGCGACTTCCAGATGCTGGAGGGGGACTTCACCGCCTACAGCGGCGTCTGGACCTTTGAAGAGGAAGATGGCGGGACGCTGGCGAAACTGGTCGTGGACTACGAATATGCGATACCGCTGATCGGTCCGCTGATCAAGAAGATTCTGCACCGCAAGGTGCAGGACAACTGCGATAACATGCTCGCGGCGATCAAGGGCGAGGTAGAGAAGGACGCTGCAGGGTAGCGTTCTTCGCCGGTGAGATGACGAAAACGGCGCACGGGCGAGGGCGCCCGTGCCACATGACAGCCGAACTTTGTCTCCGCCGTCTGCGCCGTCCGTCGTTGCTGCCGTTGCCGTCCGTCGTTGCTGTCGTTGCTGAGAGCTTTTGTTGCTTTCGTTGCTGCCGTACGCTATACTGCCGCACAGGCTCATTCTGTGTGGCCACAGATCGTCGAGAGGTGAGGTGCGAGATGCAGGTCAATTGCAGTCACCGCACTGTCGTGGCAATTACTGTCTCCCTGCTGTGCGGCCTGCTGGTCGCGGGTGTGGCCGAGGCGCGGGAGGTGCAGCTTGCCGGGATGCGGCTGGGGCAGCACGCAGTGAACCTGCTGGACATCTACGGCGAGCCGATGGGCATCGCCACCGGACAGGGTGAGGCGTTCGCCTCCGGAGGCGCAGGCGCCGGGATCGGCATGGAAGGCATGGGCATGGAGATGGGAATGGAAGGCGCCATGCCGATGGGTGAGCCGGGCATGCCGCCAGCAGCGGCTGAGGGCCCCGGCGCGTTCCCTGAGGGTGAAGAGGGTGCAATGCCCGGCGCCGAAGGTGCAGAGGGCGTGGGCGCAGCCGCCACCACAGGCGGCGTACAGCAGAACCCCTACCCGCTCTGGGCGCTTCCCGTCTGGGTTGATCTCGAAGCCAACCAGATTCAGTGGCTCTACCGCGTCGGTCCGGTGGTGCTGGGCTTTGTGCTTGACCGCGATGGCTACATTGAGTCGATCGCCGTCGCCGGTGAGGAGTGCAACTTCGCCCGGACGAGCATGTGGCAGCCACACCAGTATGTGAAGCTTGGCGACAACTACAAGCGTGTCATCTACCGCTACGGCTGGCCCGATGAGACGCTGACCTACTACTCCACCGGCCCCGGTGCGGTCGGAGTGGGCGGCGGGCCGATCTCGGTCACCTTCGGCGGCACGGTGCGCGAGTTCTCGCGCGACGCAATCCTGCGCTACACCGAGAACAACAACATCGAGTTCACATTCCACAACCTCGAGTGCGTGCGGATCCACATCTGGACCCACGAGTAGCGAGGTCGGGCTATGGAGTCATCAAGAGCCCCCGGTTTTCCCGGGGGCTTTTTGTTCAGAGGTGAGGCGTCATGAAGTTTGCGACAGAGTATCTGTGGTTCGAGACGCAGACCCAGCGGGCCTACATCAACATCACGGATGATGTGGCGCGCATCGTCGCCGACAGCGGCATCCGCGAGGGGATGGTGCTGGTCTCGGCGATGCACATCACCGCCGGCGTCTACGTCAACGACGCCGAGTCGGGCATCATCCAGGACATTGACGAGTGGGCGGAGAGGATCGCGCCTTTCCGCGCTGACTACCACCACCATCGCACCGGCGAGACCAACGGTGACGCGCACCTCAAAAGCCTGCTCATCCACCACGAGGTGATCGTCCCGATCACTGACGGCGCTCTCGACCTCGGCACGTGGCAGCAGATCTACTACGCCGAGTTCGACGGCATGCGCCGCAAGCGCGTAATCGTGAAGGCGATGGGCGAGTAGCTTCTACTCGCCCGGCCACTTCCAGTCACGAATCTCGGGCATGTCCTCGCCGTAGTGGGCGACGTATTCCTGGTGGTCAATGATCCGGTCGCGCATCTCCTGCCGGATATGCGCCGCCCGCTGCCCGAGCCCCGGCACACGATCTATCACGTCCATCACCAGGTGGAAGCGGTCTATGTCGTTGCGCACCGCCATGTCGAAGGGCGTGGTCGTGGTGCCCTCCTCCTTGAAGCCGCGGACGTGCAGGTTGCTGTGGTTTGTGCGGCGATACGTCAGCCGGTGCAGCAGCCACGGGTAGCCGTGGAAGTTGAAGATGATCGGCTTGTCGGCGGTGAAGATCGTGTCGAACTCGCGGTCCGACAGGCCGTGCGGGTGCTCCTCGGGCGGCTGCATCGTCATGAGGTTGACGACATTGACGACGCGCACTTTGAGGTCGGGCATGAACTGGCGGATCAGGTCCACCGCCGCGAGTGTCTCGATGGTCGGCACATCCCCGCAGCAGGCCATCACCACGTCCGTCTCCCCGTCCTGATCGTTGCTCGCCCAGTCCCAGATGCCGAGGCCCGCGCTGCAGTGCTTGACCGCCATATCCATGTCAAGCCACTGCGGGTTATTCTGTTTGCCTGCCACGATCACGTTGATGTAGTCGCGGCTGCGCAGGCAGTGGTCGGCGACGGAGAGCAGGGTGTTCGCATCCGGCGGCAGATAGACGCGGATGATGTCTGATTTCTTGTTGACTACCAGGTCGAGGAAGCCCGGGTCCTGGTGGCTGAAGCCGTTGTGATCCTGCCGCCAGACATGCGAGGTGAGGAGGTAGTTGAGCGACGCGATGGGGCGGCGCCACGGGATGTCATCGCGCGCCACCTGCAGCCACTTCGCGTGCTGGTTGAACATCGAGTCCACGATGTGGATGAAGGCCTCGTAGCAGGAGAAGAAGCCGTGGCGGCCGGTGAGCAGGTAGCCCTCCAGCCAGCCCTGGCAGGTGGTCTCGCTGAGGATCTCCATCACTCGGCCATCGGGCGCGAGGTTCACATCGTACTCGTCTGTCTCGGCCATCCACGCGCGGTCGGTCACCTCGAAGACGGCGTCGAGGCGATTCGACGAGGTCTCATCGGGTCCAACGATACGGAAGTTCGCCTGATCGCGATTCTCGGCCATCACATCGCGCAGGAAGGTGCCGAGCACGCGCGTCGCCTCCGCGTCCACCTCTCCGGGGCCGGGGACTTCGACGCAGTACTGCGTGAAGTCGGGCATCTTGAGGTCGTGCAGGAGCAGGCCTCCGTTGGCGTGCGGATTGAGGCCCATCTTCCGGTTGCCCTCAGGCGCCAGTTCGAGAAGCTCCGGCTGCGGCCGCCCCTGCTGGTCGAAGAGTTCCTCGGGCCGGTAGCTCTTCATCCACTCCTCGAGGATCTTAAGGTTCTTCGGCTCGTCGCGCACCTCTTTCATCGGGACCTGGTGCGAGCGCCAGTGGCCCTCGACCTTCTTGCCGTCAATCTCCTCCGGACCGGTCCAGCCCTTGGGAGTCCGCAGCACGATCATCGGCCAGAGAGGGCGCTCTTTGGCGCCGCTCTCCCGCGCCTCGCGCTGAATGGTGTGGATGCGGTCGATGATGCCATCCATCGCGGCGGCCATCTGCTGGTGAACGTCCTCGGGGTCATCTCCCTCGACGATCCACGGCTCGTAGCCGTAGCCGACCATCAGGTCATGCAGTTCATCGTGCGGAATCCGCGCCAGAACGGTCGGGTTGGCGATCTTGTAGCCGTTGAGGTGCAGGATCGGCAGCACGGCGCCGTCTCGCGCAGGATTGAGGAACTTGTTCGAGTGCCACGCCGTGGCGAGCGCCCCGGTCTCGGCCTCGCCATCGCCGACGATGCAGGCGACGATCAGGTCCGGATTGTCGAACGCCGCGCCGTAGGCATGCGCGAGTGAATAACCAAGCTCTCCGCCCTCGTGGATCGAACCGGGGGTCTCGGGAGCGGTGTGGCTGGGGATGCCGTAGGGGAAGGAGAACTGCTTGAAGAAGTCCCGCATGCCCTCCTCGTTCTGCTCGATGTTGGGGAACAGCTCACTGTAGCTGCCCTCCAGCCATGTGGCTGCGAGGATGCCGGGCGCGCCATGTCCAGGGCCGCAGATGTAGATCATGTCGAGGTCATGCGCCTTGATGACGCGGTTGAGGTGCGCGTAGATCATCGTCAGTCCGGGGACGCTGCCCCAGTGGCCGAGCAGGCGCGGCTTGGCATGCTCGGGCGCCAGCGGCTCGCGCAGCAGCGGGTTATCCATCAGGAATATCTGCCCGACTGAGAGATAGTTGGCGGCTCGCCACCATGCGTCAATGCGCGCCAGTTCCTCGCGACTGAGCGGCCCTGCCGGCTTCTCGGTAGCACCCATCGTTGAGCGACCTCCTCGGCTGTGGTGGGGAAAGCGCCTCATCAGTCAAGCCTTCGATGCGCAAGCCCGTGTTCCTCGTGAGCAGAGGACTTTGTCAACGCGCGGGGAAGAGGCGCGGCAGAACGGGCAAGCGACACCTCGGGAGGGCATCGCCGATGGGCTATCACATTGAGCTGCCGGAGGGCGCGTATCACGTCGTCACCGCGCTGGAGCATTGCGCATGGCCGAACCTGACGCTTATGCCGAACGGAGAGATCGGGGCGGGCATCTACTCGCACCCCAGCCACGGCTGGCATGAGGGCGACCCGGAGCTGTGGGTGAGCTCCGATGGCGGCTTCACGTGGGCCTGCCGGAGCGAGGTGACGCAGCACGAGCCGCCGACGGTGCGGATGAACGTGGCGGCGGGCCTCAACCCGCAGGGGCACCTCGTGGCGCTGGTAAGCGGCTGGAGCCTGCAGGGCGAGGAGCGCTCGGGGCGCGGCGTGGTGCTGCGGCCATGGGTGAGCATCTCCACCGACAACGGGCACACCTGGGAGCACGCGAGTGAGGTGGCGCCGAAGCAGGAGGAGATCGAGGGGTTCGAGGAAGCGCCGGTGCTGATCCCCTTCGGCGATGTCTGCGTGAATGGCGACGAGTGCGTGGTGAGCTGCTACGGCTCGGCCTCATGGCAGCAGGATGTCGCGCGGCACAGCATCCTCCTGCGCAGCAGCGACGGCGGACGCACGTGGGGCGATCCATCCATCATCGGCGCCGGTAACTACAATGAGACCGACCTGCTGATCCACTCCAGCGGGCGCTGGCTGGCGCTGGCGCGGACGGCGGGCATCGTCAGCCGCGACGTCGAGCGCGGGCATGGGGCGAATGTGCGGCTCTTCGCCTCGGAGGACGAGGGGCGAACATGGGAATTCATGCTCGACCTGAGCCAGCCGAGCCAGCACCCGGGGCACCTGCTGGAGCTATCGGACGGACGGATCCTCGCCTGCTACGGCTCGCGCATCCCGCGCTTCCGCGGCGTGATGGGCCGCATCAGCGACGACGTGGGGGAGACGTGGTCGGCGCCGTTCGTGATCGTCGGCGGCCTGCTTGAGGGCGACTGCGGCTACCCGTCGAGTGTGCAGGTTGAGGACGGCAGCATCGTCACCGCCTACTACACGAATGCGGCCCCGTGGCACCAGCGCTATCACATGGGAGTGGTGCGCTGGAGCCTCGACGCGGTGCCGCTCGGGTGAAGTGAAGCAAGGTGTTCGGATCAGGCGCGGCGAATAGCGCGCCGACGTGATGGCAGACAACCGCTTCAGTGGAGGCCTTCGATGGCTGAATTTCTCGTGCAGGACGGGCAGCGCTACATCTTCCAGGGCGACTCGATCACCGACGCGGGACGACGGGCGGCAGCAGCGCCACTCGGCACCGGCTACCCGAAGTTCGTGGTGGACCTCGTCACGGCGAAGTACCCCGAGCGGCGGATCGAGTGGATCAACCGCGGGATCAGCGGCAACCGTGTCACGCAGCTTGCGGAGCGCTGGACCGACGACGTCATCCGCCACGAGCCGGACTGGGTGTCGATCCTGATCGGCATCAACGACCTGCACTCGATGCTGCGGCAGATGGAGCCGATCGTGCCGGTGGAGCTTTACCGGGAGAAGTACGGCGAGATCATCTCGCGCACGATCATGGAGACCGGCGCGCAGGTGGTGCTGATCGACCCGTTCTACATGACCGTGGACAGCAGCGGCCACGACTGGCGCTCGGTGGTGCTGGAGGCGCTGCCGGAGTACATCGCGGTTGTGCGCGAGATGGCGCAGCAGCATGGCTGCCGGCACATCCCGATGCACGACATCTTCCAGGAGCAACTTGCGCTGCGCGAGAGCGAGGTCTTCTGCCCCGAGCCGGTGCACCCGGGCCCGACGGGGCACGTGTGCATCGCGAACGCGATCGTGGAGACGCTGGGGGGGTAGAGCCGCGCGCACACGGATACGAAAACGCCGCCCCCGGAGCTGCCGGGGGCGGCAAAGTATCATGTCGTTAAGCCGTTGTCGTTGTTGCTGCCGTCGTCGTACGACTGCCCCTCCCCCTCGATCCCCCTCCCCCTGCACTTCGCTGCGCGAAGTGGGGCGGGAGAGGGGGAAGGAACGACTACGACAAAAGGCAACGGCACAGGTCGGCGCGGGGGCCGACCTCTCCAACGGCAAACGACGAAGAGCGAACGGCAACGGCTCCTCTCCCCCCGGAGGAACAACTACGGCGGCGTGTGCCGTTGCCGTAAGGAGGGGCCGCCGTCGCGCAGCGGCGGTCCCGCGAAGCGGGAGGTTCCACCCCGGCCCCCAGACCGGGAGTCGCAAAGCGTGGGGCATGGCCCCTCCTGATGGCAAACGACGAACAGCGAACGGCAACGGCTCCTCACCCCCCGGCCCCCTCTCCCTTCGGGATGAGGGGGAGGACTCAACAGGAAGCGACTATCAGGAGGTCAGTGGGACGAAGAGGGGCGCTTTCCGCCCGCTGCCTCAGATCCTCTCGATCTCCACGAACTGGCCCGTCTCCATCGACTCGAGCGCCGCGAAGGCGATTGCGCCGGACATCCACGCGTCCTGGATGCCCTCCTCCGGGTCATCATTGCGCTCAATACGGTCGAGGAAGTGGCTCAGCAGCGCCATGTCGTGATGCTGGTGCCCCCAACCCTCCGGTGGCTGCACGTCAATGACCTCCGGCTCGCGGTCGCCCACCGGCAGGTAGTCGATCTTGTAGCTGTGCATGTCCGTGCGAAGCTCACCATCGGTGCCCATCAGGATCATGCGCCGGTCGCCACGCGGCGCGACCATCGTCATCGTGTACGACACGCGCATGCCGTTGTCGAACTGCGCCACCAGCGACGTGTTGTCGGTGGTGTCCTTGTCCACGTTATACACGCAGTAGTCGTCCGGCAGCACCTGCGGGCCGGCGGTCTCGTAGAAGCGCTTGCGGTAGGCCTCGCCCTGGTCGCTGTAGTAGATGCACTCGGCGGTGCGGCCGCAGTCTTTGCAGTAGTCCGCGGCGTCCTCGCGCGGCGTGAAGCAGTCGAGCCCGCCCATCGCCGCCACGCGCGTCGGGTATGCGTCGAGGATGAAGTTGATGATGTCCAGCGTGTGGCAGCCCTTGTGCAGGAGCATGTCGCCGGACATCTCCTTGAAGCGATTCCAGCGGCGCATGTAGGTGGAGCCGTGGAACCAGCCCACCGCCTCGTGGACGATCGCCGCGATCGGCTTGCCGATGGCCCCGCCCCGCACGAGTTCGCGCATCTTCATCGCCAGCGGGTCGTAGCGCAGCACGAAGCCGAGGTGGAGGATCTTGCCGGCCTTGCGCGCGGCCTGGCAGATCGCGGCGGCATCCTCGGGGTTCGTCGCCAGCGGCTTCTCCACGAGGCAGTGTTTCCCCGCGTCGAAGCAGGCAACGGCCGGTTCGCGGTGGGCGTAGTCGGGCGTGCAGACGAGCACCGCGTCCACGTCGTCCATCTCGCCCAGCTTTTCCGGGCCGATCACCTGCGGGCAATCGAGCTTGTTCTCCTCGCAGAAGTTGGCGACCGTCGCGGGGGTGCGGCCGACCATGGCCGCCCACTCCGCCCGCCCCGGCTCCATGCGGTTCATCACGTCAACGTAGATCTGCCCCCGCCCACCTGTTCCGAGCAGCGCGAGTCTGATAGGCGCCATCATGTCCTCCTGTATGATCTGTGCGTTCACTGGCCGAAACGATCGGCGACGATTCGCTCAAGCATGTTGCGGGGTGCGAAGCGGCGGCCAAGTTCGGCCTGGATCGTGTCTGCCCCGACGCTGTGATGCGCGGCGGGTGACTTCTGCCGCGCGACATGGACCACCGCGCGGGCGACATCATCGGGATCAAGTCCGGTCGCGAAGAGCTTCTCCACCGCCTTGAGGAAGCTCTCGCGGCCCTCGTCGTAAGCCGCGATCGGCTCGGCCGGCAGGCGCCCGGACTCCTCGAAGCCGGTGCGGGTGAAGCCGGGGTCAACGGTGCATACCTGCACGCCGAAGGGCTGCAGTTCAACGCGCATCGACTCGGTCATGCCCATGATCGCGAACTTGGTCGCCGAGTAGAGCGCCTCGAAGGGCACACCGACGATGCCCGCGCCCGAGGAGATGTTGATGATCCGCCCGCTGCCGCGCTCGCGCATCCCCGGCAGAACCGCCCGGCACATGCGCAGCACGCCGAAGACGTTCACCTCGAAGATGGCCTGCGCCTCCTCAAGGTTCGTCTCTTCCCCGGCAGCGAAGAGCCCGTAGCCAGCGCTGTTGACCAGCAGGTCAACGTGATCGGCCTGCTCCATCACCGTGCCGACGCATGCCCCGACGGAGGCATCGCTGGTGACATCAAGCTCAAGCATCGTGACGCCATCGAGGCCGGGCGCATTCGCGCTCCGGCTGGTGCCGAAGACGCGGTAGCCGGCCTCATGCAGACGCGCGGCGCTGGCGCGGCCGATCCCCGACGATGCGCCCGTGACAAGCGCGACCTTCTGCTCAGCCATCCTCAGTCCTCCGCCGTGAGCGCCTCATGGGCCGCCGCGAGTTTCTCAATGATCGGGATATTCTGCGGGCAGCGCTCTTCGCAGAGCCCGCACTCCACGCAGTGGGAGGCCCACTCGTCGGGGTTGGTCATCTTCTGATAGCCCATCCGCGCGCGCTGTGCATTGAACATGGACATGTCGTTGTACAGGTAGAACACGCGTGGGATGTTAACTCCCTGCGGGCACGGCATGCAATAGCGGCAGGCGGTGCAGTCAACCAGCATCTTCTCACGGTAGTGCGCCTGGATGCCCGCGATCAGTTCATGCTCCTCGGGGGTCATCGCGCCGGGCGCCGTCGCAGCGGCGACCGCGATGTTCTCCTGCAGGTGGTCCATCCGGTTCATGCCGCTGAGCGTGACCGCCGGCTCGGGTTGATCGAAGACCCAGCGCAGGCCGAGTTGCGCGGGCGACCACTCGACGCCACGCTCCTGGCGCTTCGCCTCAAGCTCCTCCGGGAGCGGCTCCCCGAGCGTCCCGCCGCGCAGAGGCTCCATCACCACGATGCCGATGCCACGCTCCGCGGCGTAGTGCATGCCCTCCGTCCCGGCCTGCACGCGCTCGTCCATGTAGTTGTACTGAATCTGACAGAAGTCCCAGTCCCACGCATCCACGATTTCTTTGAAGCAGTCCACGTGATCGTGGAAGGAGAAGCCGGCGTGGCGGATGCGGCCATCCTCCAGCGCGCGCTCGAGGAAGCCCAGCACGCCAAGGCCGTGCAGCCTCTGCCAGCTTGGGCCGATGAGGCTGTGCAGCATGTAAAAGTCGATGTGATCGGTCCTCAGTCGCTTAAGTTGCTCGTCGAGGATGCGCTCGCAGTCCTCCAGCGTCTCCACCGACCACGGCGGCAGCTTCGTCGCGATGAACACCTCGTCGCGGATGCCCTCAATCGCCCTGCCCACCAGCGGCTCGCTGTTGCCGCCGTGGTAGCCCCAGGCGGAGTCGAGGTAATTGACACCCCGCTCGAGGGCGTGGTGGATCAGCCCGATGGCGGTGCCCGCATCAATCTGATCGTGCTTGCCGTCCATGATCGGCAGGCGCATGCAGCCGAAGCCGAGCGCCGACACCTCTTCGCCACAGAGAGTGCGATACTGCAACGTGAAGCTCCTCTCGCTCTGCTACAGCTCCTCGATCTGCACGATGCTGCCGCTCTCGATCGAGTCGATCGCGGCGAAGGCGACTGAGCCGGAGTGGTAGGCATAGCGGATGCCCTGCTCGGGGTCATCGCCGCGCTCGATGCGGTCGAGGAAGTCGGACATGAGGTCCACGTCGGCGAGTTTGTGACCGCCGCCCTCGGGGCGCTCGATGGGAATGATCTCCGGCTCCTCCTCGGGGATATGCCGAAGCTCCATCGTGTACTCGCTCCGCCCCATGACGGCAATGATCTCGCCCTCGGTGCCGATGAAGTTGAAACGCCGCTGGTCGTGCTGGTGGCTGAGCGTCATCGTGTATGACAGCCGCACGCGCTCGTCGAACTCCGCGGAGAGGAAGACCGTGTCGGTGGAGTCCTTGTCCACGTTGTACACGCAGGCATCAATCGGCAGCGCGCCGGCGCCGCTGGAGCCCGAGCGCTCGGCCGGCTCCTCCTCCGGCGGCGTGACGCGGTAGATGCAGTCCTCGACGCTGCAGTCGCGGCACTGCATGGCCGCGTCAGAGCGCGGCAGGAAGATCTCCGTGCCGCCGAAGGCCGCCACGCGCTGGGGAAAGACGCCGGTGATCCAGTTGAACAGGTCAAGCGTATGACAGCCCTTGTGCAGCAGCAGGTCGCCGGAGTACTTGCGCAGGCGGTGCCAGCGGCGGAAGTAGGTGCTGCCGTGATGATAGCCGACGGCCTCATGCACGGTGCCGCCGAGCAGCCGCCCGACCGCTCCGCCCCGCACCATCTCGCGCAACTTCACCGCCATCGGGTCGAAGCGCAGCACGAAGCCCGACACAAGCACCTTGTCCGCATCGAGGGCCGCGCGGCAGACATCGCGTGCCCCCTGCGGATCCACCGCGACGGGCTTCTCCACCAGCACGTGCTTGCCGTGCTCGTAGCACATCACCGCGAGATCGCGATGCGTGTGATCGGGGGTGCAGATGACCACCGCGTCAAGGTCGGGCATCGCGAGCAGGTCTCCCGCATCCTCGATCTGCGTTCCACTGAGTTCGTGGGTCTCGCAGAAGCGGGCGCGCTTGTCCGCGTCAATGTCGCAGATTGCCAGCCACTCCGCCCGCGGCTCGGAGAGACCTTCGTTAATCTCCTTGATGGCGTTGGCATAGACGCGGCCGCGGGGGCCGGTGCCGATGAGTCCGAGCTTGATTGACATGTTACTTCTCCCTCGGGGCGTAGTTGTTGCCTATCCCCGCAATTCTCTCAGATGTTGCAGGCTTGCACGAAGCGCCTGCGCCTTCTCCTGCATCGGGACATGCTCGACGTTGATGACATGCACGCGATCCGCCGGGTGATCGAGGGCGGCCCGAACGTAGCGCTCAAGCTCCGTCTCGCCGGTGCCAAGCTCCACCGACAGAAACGGGCGCTTGCCTGCCGGGTCGGGGCGGTGGTCCTTCCAGCCGATCACCGGCACGCGGTCGGGATGGCGCTCAATGAGCTCCCCGCCCGCCTGGCCGCAGGTGGTCATGTGACCGGTGTTGAGCAGGATGCCGCCTCGGTCGGAGGATAGCTCCGCGATGTACCGCTCGCAGTCATCTGTGCTTTCTATCACACCATGGTAGTGCGCGTCTACCGCAAAAAGCGTCTCCGGGAACTCCGCGGCGACGGCATCAACGATCCGCGCGAGGCGTTGCACCAGCGGCAGCTTCGCCTCAACCGCCAGCCCCGGGTTCGGCGCGCGCCCTCCGCCATGCCCGAGATGCCGGCAGCCAAGCTCCACAGCAACGCGAGCACCATCGCGTAGATGGCCGACGCTCGTCTCGAAGGTGGCGTCTGAGGATGGATCGATGCCCGCGCAGTAGAGGCCGATGATCTCCAGCCCCGCATCGGCCACGATCCGCTTCACGATGCCGAGGTCAGACTGCGCGAGGTCGAGCAGGCAGGCGTCGGGGATGTTGCCCTCGGTCAGCGCCGGTCTGCCGGGGATGGACATGAGCATGACGCCCTCGAAGCCGCACTCCCGCAGCGTGGCGCAGGCCTCCGGCAGCGACAGCGTGTCCTGTCCGTCGAAGGTCATCGCGTGAATGATCGCGGAGAAGGTCATTGCGGCGCGCCTCCCTCGTGGCAGAGTCTCACGATCTCCTCGGCAAGCTCCATGGTGCGGAGCGTGTCGGCGATGGGGCAGATGTCCTCGGCCTCGCCGCGCACCGCTGCGAGGAAACTCGCCACGTCATCGAAGTAGCCCCACCAGTCGATCAGCCGCTGCGGGTTCCACGTGCCCGCGCGAAGGCAGATGTCATCGCCGCCGGGCCGGTGGTAGCGCAGGTCGCCATCGTGGGCGAAGATAGTGTGCCCGTTGCGGCCGGTCACTTCAAAGTAGATGAACTCATCGGGCGCATCCATCTCCCGCACGGTGTTGAGCGACGCCACGCACCCGCTCTGCAGCGTCACGGCCGCGACGTAGCCGCGCGTGCCCTCGCTGAGGATCGGCGTCACCTGCGCGCTCTTCCAGTCACCGAGCAGGTGCAGAAGCAGGTCGATCGCGTGCACGTGCTGATCGAGGATCGCTTCGCGCCAGACTTCGCGGCTCATCAGGCCGTAGCGGATGATGCCCAGCGACGGCGCGCCGAAGTCGCCGCCCGCGATGATCTCCCGCACCCGGCGGACGCTCGGCGCCGAGCGGAAGTTGAAGCCGACATGGCACACCACGCTCGCCTCTGCCGCGGCATCGGCCATCTCCCGCACGCGCGCGGATGAGTTCGACGCGGGCTTCTGCACGTAGAGCGGAAAGCCCGCCCGCAGCACCTGCAGGCCGACCTCGTACTGCATGCCATGCGGCCCCACGCAGAAGACGGCGTCGGGACGCTCATCGTCGAGCATTGCGTGGAAGTCCGTGTAGACGCGCGCGAAGCCGTGGCAGGCCGCCGCGCGTTGCGCCCGTGTCTCGTCGAGATCGCAGATCGCCGCAAGCTCGACCTCATGCCGCCCAAGCTGCGGGTGAATGAAGCGGCTGGAGAAGCCGCCTGCGCCGATGTAAGCGACGCTGAGCGAAGCCATCTGTGGTGCCTCCTGTGTGCGGGTAGGCAGCGTTCTTCGCCGGTGCGAAGCAAATGCCCTGCCCTCCGCAGGAGAAGCGCGGCGAACCGGGAAGATGGCGAGTGCTCGCCAGTCACATTCCCCGCTGATTGCCGAAAGGACGATCTGATGCTGACGTCATCTACCTCGCGCCCACATTGCGCGGCGCTGCTCGCGCTGGCGCTTCTTCTTATTGCCGCACAACTGTCCGCCGCTGAGCCCGTGGCTTCGTGGGACGCCGCGGCAGATAGCCCGCTGGCTGATAGCTCCGGGAGCGGTCACGACCTCACGCCGCACGGGGTCACGGTGGAGGAATACCTCGGCACGCCGCTGTTGCGCACCGGCACGAACCAGCATGCCGCCGCCGGGAGCATCGGCGATGGCTGGGAGGCCCTGACGCTACACGTGGTGCTGCTGCAGGAGAGTGCGCACGGCGTCTACGGCGGGATCATCGCGCGTGACAACTACGGCGGCGGCGAGGGCGATGTCTTCGGGCTGCTGACCACCCCGCAGGACCACTGGAATGCCCGGCTGCGAACTTCCGAGGGGCAGATCACGCTCGGAACGCCGATCCTGACCGGCTGGCATCACCTCGCGCTGACGTGGGATGGAGCGACGGCGCGGCTCTACCTCGACGGCAAGCAGGTGCGCGAGGCTCCCCTCAGCGGGCAGATCGTCGCGGAGCCGGGCACGCCGCTGGTGCTCGGCGCCTACTCGAACCTGCGCGGCCCGTTCGAGGGCGGCATAGCATTCGCGGAGGTGCATGACCGCGCGCTCGATGCCGGGGAGATCGCGACCGTCTGGGCGCAGTGGCAGGCGACCCAGCCGGAGATCACCGGCTTCACCTTCGCGCAGGCCTCCGATGTGCATATCACCGACACGAAGAGCGTGGAGATCCTCAACGACGGCGTGGATGCCATCAACGCGGATGGGCGCATCGTCTTCAGCCTGTGGCTGGGCGACCTGACGCAGAATTGCGCCGCCGATGAGATGGCGCTGGCGCGGATGGGGCTCGATCGCCTGCGGCGGCAGCGCTACACGCTGCGCGGCAACCACGACCAGCGCGATGGGCTCTACGAGGCGGAGTTCGGCGAGCTGAACTACACCTTCGACTACGCCGGGTGGAAGTTCATCATGCTTGACAGCAACCCCGGAGATAAGACGCCGATCGCTGAGGAGCGGATGCAGTGGCTGCGGGAGGTGCTTGCTGAGACGGACGCGGAGCAGCCGCTTGTGCTATGCACGCACCACCCGCTCGCGCCGGGGATGAACCTGCGGATGGCGGGGGCCGATGATGTGCTGGCGCTCTTCGCGGGGCACAATCTCACGGCGGCCCTCTGCGGTCACCATCACGGGAATCACGAGGAGATCGTGGACGGCGTGCTGTACACGAAGACCGCCTGCCTCGCCACCACGCGCACCAACTTCGACGGCGACACGCGGCGCGGCTACCGCCTCTTCCACTGCACGGAGGACGGCATCACGACGGAGTTCGTCCCGGTGCGAGATGTCCCGCGCGAGGACGTGCGGTGAGGGCGGAGAGCGCTGACGGCGGCCTCCCCCCGGCCCGCCTCACCCGTGCACCGTACCGCAGAAAGCGGATCGCGGAACGACCGACGGGCGAGGCGCCCGTCGCACATGAACGACAGCGGACAACGGCACACGCTGTCGCACACTGCGCGTTCATCGCGCGGCAGGGTCTCCAGCCGTCACGCTACGGCGCTTTGCTCTCGGGGCCCGCCGGGAACATCCTGTCCAGCGCGCTCAGCACGTCCGCTGGAATCTCCGCCTCCGCCGCGCCGAGATTGTCCTCAAGCTGGCTTGCTCTTGTCACACCGCTGATGACGCTCGTCACCGCCGGATGCTGCAGGCACCACGCGATCGCAAGCTGCGCGCAGGTCAGGCCGAGGTCGCCCGCCATCTCCTTCATCGTCTGCACCGTGCGCAGTTGCTCGTCGCTGAAGTACATGTCCATCATGATCTTATTCTGCGTGTCATCCGCCGCGCGCGTGCCCTCAGGCGGCGCCTGCCCCGGCTCGTACTTTCCCGTCAGCACTCCATGCGCCAGCGGTGAGAAGACCACGTTGCCGAGGCCGTTGTGCAGGCAGGTGGGGAAGACCTGCTCCTCCGGTTCACGGTAGAGCAGTGAGTAGCGCGGCTGGTTCGACACCGGTGGGCGGGCACCCATCATCTTTGCGAGGTCGCACGCCTCCTGTATCAGCGCCGCGGGCCACTCGCTCACGCCCCAGTAGAGGATCTTCCCCGCGCGCGCGAGGTCATCCATGATGCGGATGGTCTCCTCCAGCGGCGTTTCCGGGTCGGGCCGGTGGCACTGGTAGAGGTCAATGTAATCCGTCTGCAGTCGCTTGAGCGACGCGTGGCACTGCTCGTAGACATGCTTGGCTGAGAGGCCGCGGTCATTCGCGCCGTCGCCCATCGGCGCCCAGACCTTCGTCGCCAGCACGTAGTCATCGCGATCGTAGTCGCGCAGGATCTTTCCCAGCGCGATCTCCGCTCCTCCGCGGTTGTATGCGTTCGCGGTGTCGATCCAGTTGATGCCGCCATCGAAGGCGACCTTCACGCACTCGGCCGCGGTCTCGTCATCCACGTGCATGCCGATGGTCAGGTAGCTTCCAAGCCCGATCGTGCTGAGCTTCACGCCCCACTTGCCAAGGTTGCGGTATTGCATCTCCGCGCCTCCCTCTTCTGTCTCGCGCTACATCTTCATCTTCGCCGCCTGCCGATGTCAGCCCTCTCCGAATCACGAATCGGCCGGGAGTTCCGAGACGCCGGATGAGGCAGGCTCCATCCGTCGCTCAATACTCGTACGACCGATCCTCCAGGTTGTGCTGCTCGCCTGGACTTGGGAAGTGCACTCCCAGGCAGATCTCCCGCGCCACCGGCTCGAACTCATCAACCCGGCTCATGTCGCAGTGAGCAATGATGAGCGTCTCGGCGCCCGCGTCCCTGCCGAGCATCGCCGCCTGCCGGATGCTCTGATGGCCCGACGGACTATCCGGCGGCGGTTCCGTCAGGCCGGTGGAGCCCTCTGTCACGAGGTCATCCACGCCGCTGAAGAAGCGCGCCAGCTCAGGCACGTACGCCGTGTCGCCGGTGATGCCGATGGACACCCCGGTCTCCACGTCCAGGAAGCGGTACCCGAGGCTCGGCACGGCGTGCCGGGTCGCGACGGTGGCGATGTCCAACTCGCTGGCGCGCAGGCCATCGCCAGGCTGCAGCGGCAGCACCTCCGGCCGAGGACAGCCATTGCCGATGCGGTCGGCCTGGATGAAGGCCATCGTCAGGTCCACGATCCGCTCGATGTCCTTCGCCGGCCCCGCGACCACCAGCCGTTCATCGCTCTCGATCCGCCCCGCTTGCATGGCGCGGTAGAACAGGACGCTCGCGAGACCCATGTAGTGATCCTGATGGCAATGCGTCAGCAGCACATGCGTGAGCATCGTCGCATCATACTCCGGGCGGCGCATCATCGTGATCCCCGCCGCCCAGCCGCAGTCTACCAGCACGTGCCCGTTGAGCAGGAATGAGGCGGTGTCACTGTCATCCAGCGGCGTGCACGAGGACACGCCCACGAATGTCAGCGTCGTCAGCGTCGTCAGCTTCATCGGCCCGAAATTGTCCCAGTCTTGCTCGTCGTCGCCGCCCTCAAGCTCGTCCCTGCCGTCAAGCTCGCGCCAGTCTTCAAAGTCCATCGGCCTACTCCTCGCGCCCGTAGACGTAGTCGTCCGCGTAAGTTGGTTCGTAGATGAGCACCGGCTGGCGAAGATCATATCTGCCTGCGAAGTCCACGTTCTCCCCGGCGTATAGCGCCTCGTATTCCGCCCGCAGGACCGGCTTGACGAGGAACTTCGGGTCCTCGAAACCGGCGAAGAACGCCACCGTCTCCTCATTCTTCAGCTTCGTCCACGGCTCATCGCCATCGTAGTACTTCAGCGGGAAGAGGCGGCCGATGTGCGGATACTTGCGGTCAACCATCCGCATCAGCACCACCATCGCTCGCCGGGCCTCGCCGGCCGTCGCGCCCTCCACGATGATCCTGCGCTCCGCCGCCTCGATGCGCACCCGTGCAGGGTCAACCTGCGCCGCGTGGTCTATGACCACCTGCCAGCCATCGAAGCCCTCCGGGGCGGCATCGGCCACCGGCGCCTGCTGCATGTTGCCCAGCACCCCGTCCTCGGTGTCATACTGCTCGAGGAACTGGTTGAGCATGCCGGCGGTTCCGGCGCGGAAAGGCGTGGAGCAGTCGGC
>JAAYJW010000012.1 GCA_012522765.1 candidate division WS1 bacterium
CAGCAACGACAGCAACGACAGCAACGACAGCAACGACAGCAACGACAGCAACGACAGCAACGACAGCAACGACAGCAACAAAGGCAACGACAGCGACAAAGGCAACGACAGCGACGGCAACGGCAACGGCTTACGGCAGTCTTACGACCATCATGTGGCACGGGCGCCCTCGCCCGTGCGTCGTGGAGTCGTTGCCGTATGGAGTGGCGGCGCTTTAGCGGCGCCAAGTCGTTCTCTGCAGTTGTCGGAGCGGCTGGAAGCCCCTCCGCTCCATACGGCTGGGCAACGGCAACGGCAACGGCCGACGCATCTGAACGGCAGATGCGTCGCTCCGAACGGCAACGGCCGACGCATCTGAACGGCAGATGCGTCGCTCCGAACGGCAACGGCAGCGGCGGGGTACGAGCCCCCGCCCTACAACGGCAAAGACGGCGTATAAGCGACAGTAGATGGCTGTCCAGCATAGAGGCGCGGCAGAGATGCCGCGCCTCATTTCGTCAGGGAGGCGACAGGATGATCGAGACAATCAGTGGTTGGCTGCAGGGAGTGCTTCTGCCCGGCTTCGGAACGCTGCTGCTCGCGGCGGCACTCGGGCTCGTGCGGCGTTACGTCGGCAAAATCGAGGATGAGCGGCTCAGGCAGCTTATCCTCGAACTTGTCCAGGCCGCCGAGCAGATCTACGGCCCCGGCAACGGTGAGGCGAAGCGGCGCTACGTCGTCGAGAAGCTGCGGGAGACCGGGCGCGGCAAAGTCGATCGCAACAAGCTTGAGGCGGCGGTCTACAGCCTCAGCGAGTTCTGAGGCAACCGTCACGCAGAAGAGGCGTCCCGTCCGCAGATTGCGGTCGGGGCGCCTCTTCGGTTTATCCGAACGGCGCACGGACAGGAGTGTCCGTGCGAAGGTCAGCATCATGTGCGGCAAGGGGAGCGACAGGCATGGCGGGAGAATGTGAAGTCAGCATGACGCAGTTCCGGCAGCAGCTCGCCGGGCTGCGGGTGACGAGGAAGATCAATGAAGTCGTGGTGCATCATACGTGGAGTCCCGCGTCGAGCGACTACCGGGGGATCGAGACCGTGCGCGGCGTGCGGCGCTACCACATGAACGTGCGTGGGTGGTCGGACAACGGCTACCACGTGATGATCGGCCCCGACGGGCGCATCTTCCTCTGCCGGCCGATGGAACGCGCCGGAGCGCATGTGTCCGGGCGTAATGCGAACACGATCGGCATCTCCGTCATCGCGAACTTCGATCGCGAAGAGCCGTCAGAGCACGGAGGGACGAGGGTTGCGCACGAGGTAGCGGCGGCGCTGCTGGAACGCTTCGGCCTGGAGACCAGCGCGATACGCTTTCGCCGCGAGTTCGCCGCAAAGACCTGCCCCGGGACGAAACTCTCGCTGAGCGAGTTCCGGCGCGGTGTTGGGGCGGTGCTGGAGCGGGGGAGTGGTGGTGCGCCGAAGGTGGTGCTGCTGCCGGGCTCGCAGGTGGTGGAGTGCAATGCTGCGGTGGAGGATGGCGTGACGCGGGTGGACCTGCGGGCTTTCGCGGAGGCGGTGGGCTGCAGCGTGCATGACCGCCTGAAGGACCAGGGGAAGGTTTACGTGAGTGAGGCGGGGGAATGAGGGAGGCCGCGACGGGCGGGCCTCACCCCCCTCGGGAGGTACGGCAGCGACGCCGTTGCCGTTGTGGCCCCTGCGCCCTCGCAGGGGGCGGCGCGAAGCGGCGCGGTCGTTCGTCGGTTACAACTGTCGGAGCGGCTGAAAGCCTCTCCGCTAATACGGCTGGGCAAACGGCGACGGCGGGCCTCACCCCCCCGGCCCCCCTCTCCCTCCGGACTTCGCTGCGCGAAGTCGCTCGGGACGAGGGGGGAGGAACGGCAAACGGCACAGGTCGGCGTGGGGGCCGACCTCTCCGACGGCTAACGGCAACGGCCGACGGCCGACGCATCTGAACGGCAGATGCGTCGCTCCGAACGACAAACGGCAACGGCTAACGGCAACGGCGACGGCCGACGCATCTGAACGGCAGATGCGTCGCTCCGAACGACAAACGGCAACGGCTAACGGCAACGGCGACGGCCGACACCATCCGCACGGCGGGCCTCACCCCCCCGGCCCCCCTCTCCCTCCGGACTTAGCTGCGCGAAGTCGCTCGGGACGAGGGGGGAGGAACGGCAAACGGCACAGGTCGTCAGACGCGCAGCGTCTGCCGGGGGCCGACCTCTCCAACGGCTAACGGCAACGGCCGACGTGTTCCCCGTTTCGGTTGCAGGCAGGTGGGTTGGTGTGATATACTACACCTCGTTCACCCCAGACGGGTTCCATCTGCATCGTGCAGATCATGCGACGCGTCCTGGGCACGTTGACATGCCTTGGAGGCATTCAATAAATGAAGCGCACATATCAGCCAAAAGTGCGGCGGGCCAAGCGCAAGCATGGCTTCCGCGCACGGATGAGCAGCAAGGCCGGTCGGCGGGTCCTCAAGCGGCGACGCGAGAAGGGTCGCAACAGACTGGCGAAGTGACGGAGAGCGCAGCGTCTTTGCGCGCGCCATCGACACCGATGAGAGGTATGCCAACTCTGCGGCGGCAGGGAGATCTCGACAGGATCTTCCAGAACGGCCGATGGCACCGTTTCCGATCGGTGTCTGTTGGCACGTACATGCGCGATGACTGCGAGCCCAGCCGCTTCGCCTTCATCGCCGGGGGGCGCATCGGAAACGCCGTCCGCAGAAATCGGTCGCGACGCCGGATGCGCGAGGCGCTGCGATCGATGCTCGATGAAGTCAAGCCGGGGGCCGACGTGGTTGTCCTCGCGCGCGATGCCACCGCCGATGTGCAGTTTGAATCAATCCGCGGGGCCATACGAAGCAGCCTCGTCTCGGAGGGCCTGATCGAGGAACCAGCCGCCGACGAGCAACGCCCCGCGACAAGCGATTCCCAATGAAGCGGGTCGCCGTAGCCCTGATCCGGTTCTACCAGCGCACACTGTCGCGGATTACGCCCCCGACCTGCCGATTTCATCCGACCTGCTCTGAGTACGCGGTGCAGGCGATTGAGACACATGGCCTGCTGCGAGGGGGATGGATGGCGGCACGTCGCATCTGCCGCTGCCATCCGTGGTCGGAGGGCGGCGATGACCCTGTTCCGGGCGCGGAGCCGCTCGATACTGAAAACCCAGCGCCCGACGAGGGCGATAAGAACGGAGATAATGATGCATAGGCACTCCAACCTGTTGCGCCGCATCCTGCCCCTGGCGCTCACACTGGTCATAATCTGTGTGCCAGGCGGTCTCGCGTACGCTCAGTCACAGGAGGGGCTTCCGGTGGACCTCGTTATCCCGGAAGAGCCCTCGCTCGACCAGCAGTTGGAAGTACTGCGGGCGCTGCATGAGAGCGCGATCGCCTCGATCCCCAAGGGCGGTCTCCTCAGCGGCGTCCGGGACATGTTCGGCGGCGGTGAAGAGAAGGCCACCTACACACCGGTAGCCAACGTAGCAGTGCATGCCGCCGAATCGCGCGGGGAGCTTGTGATGACCGAGGGCATCTACACGGTGACCGACCGTGGTGGCGTGGTGCACTCGATGGGGCATGAAGTGATCGTCGAGCCTGCCGGGGATGTGCGACCGGAGGGCTTCGAGCCTGCCGGCGGCAGCCCCGAAGGCATGCCGGTGTCGGTCACGGGGCGCATCGAGACGCTGGGGGATGACGCGGTCCTGCGGGCGGTAGAGATCGTGCCTTCGGCGCTGGTCACCGGAGTGCGCATCGGGCGGATCCTGGAGTTGCAGGAGAAGTGGGGGGAGGCGGTGGAGGTGTACGAGACCGCGGCCTCCCACGGCCAACTGGCGACGCGGCCGCTGGCGGCGTTTGCGAAGTTCCGGGCCGGTGCTATCGCCATCGAGAAGCTCGCTGATGAGAAGCGGGCGCGCAACATCTATTCGGCCGCATGGCAGACGTATGCCGGCGAAGACCACGGCAAGGCGATCTACGACACCTGGGTTGAGACTGCCGAGGGCGACTGGGAGCAGATCGCGGTATCGAAGGCCATCGCTCCGCGACTCGACCGCCTGAACTCGGGGCTGCTGGGCTACCGGATCGTGGACCTCTTCGTGCGGCTTGCGGGTGGCAACAAGGCGCTCGGCATAGTGCTGCTGGCGGTGATACTGCGGATCGCGATCTTCCCGCTGACGCGGAAGCAGCTCGTCTCGCAGCGGCGGATGGCGGCGATCCAGCCGCAGATCAAGGAGCTTCAGAAAGAGCACGCGACGGACAAGCAGAAGTTCCAGGAGGAGTTCTGGGCGCTGTGCAAGGAGAACAACTGCAATCCGCTCGGCGGCTGTCTGCCGATGCTGGTGCAGATGCCGATCCTGCTCTTCCTGTACCGCGGCATCCGAGAGTACATCGTGCAGTTCGATGGCACTTCGCTGCTGTGGATGGGGAACCTCGCGCAGCCGGACATGATCCTGCTGGTGCTCTACACCGTCAGCATGGTGGCGTTCCAGAAGGTGGCTGCGCAGAGTCAGCCTACGGCCGACCCGCAGCAGCAGCAACAGCAGCAGATGATGGCGTATATGATGCCGATCATGTTCTTCTTCTTCTTTCAGGGCTTCCCGGCCGCGTTCATCCTCTACTGGCTCGCGAGCAACTTGATCTACCTTGCCGAGCAGTTGATCTTCGTGCATGGGCGCGAGGGCAAGCCCGAGCCGGCGTCAGCGGTGAGCGGCGAGAAGAAGTCGGGCGGCTTTGTCACATCGATGCTCGACGCGGCGGGCCGAATGGGCGGCGACAAGCCGGACGAGGGGCCCGAGAAGCCCGTTAGCTACGAACAGAAGCGAAAGCAGGAGAAGGGTCGCAAGCGGGGAAGAGGCAGGTAGACGCCGAGATTGGATGCACCGAAGGAGGCCGCGGGAGATGGATTGCGCTGAGGGCAGCGGAAAAACGCTCGAGGAAGCTCAGCAGGCCGCACTTGCGGAGCTTGGCGCGACCGCCGACGAGGTGCAGTTTGAGATACTTGAGCGTCCGGGACCGCTGACGGGGCTGTTCCGCCGCCAGCAGGAGTACCGAGTTCGGGCGAGCCGAACGCCGATGACGGGGGAGTCTGAGGCACAGGAGCCGTCCGCGGCAGTCGAGGAGATAGCGATTAGCGGGGACGAGCAATCAGCGGAGGTGGCTGAGCAGATGCCGCATCAGGAACTTGCCGAGGCCGGGCGCGATCTACTGAGCCGGATCATCACCCTGATGGGCGTAGAGGGTGAGGTGCGGATCGAGGAGTGCACGGATGAAGAGGTGCGGCTGAACGTCGTGGGAGATGATGTGGGGCTGCTGATCGGCCGCCATGGCGTGACGCTCGATGCGCTGCAGCTTGTGGTGGCGATCGGCGCCAACCGTGAGGCCAACGAGGGTGTGCGCGTGATTGTGGACGCAGAGGATTACCGCGCGCGCCACAAAGATATGATCGAGAGCAAGGCGCAGAAGCTCGCGGCTGAGGCGAAGGCCACCGGGCGCGAGATTGTAGTGCCCGACCTGAAGGCGTATGAGCGACGGCTGATGCACCTTGCGCTGGAGGACGACCCGGAGGTTGAGACCTACAGTGAGGGCACGGGCGATGATCGGGTGCTGGTGATCTCGCCGGTGTGAGGTCACAACCGGCAGGCTGACTGATCTAAGACGACAGAGACGACTTTCCGGCGCACGGGCCTCAGGTCCGTGCGCCGTTTTTTTGTTATCTGCTGCCGGCGGGGTACGAGCCCCCGCCTACAATGGCAGCAGCAGCGGCACGTAGTCGAAGGATGCCACATCCACCAGGCCCCGGTCGGTGAGCTTCAGGCGCGGGATCACCGGCAGCGCCAGGAACGACAGCGCCATCAGCGGATCCTCCAGCGCGCTGCCAAGCTGCCTCGCAGCCATCTGCATCGCCCGCACCCCCTCCGCCACCTTCCCCAGAGCATGATCGCTCATCAGCCCCCCGATCGGCAGCGGCAGCAGCGCGAGTACGCCATCATCATCTGCCGCACACTGTCCGCCTCCGACCTCGATCAGCGCCCGTGCCGCTCGAAGCATCGCCTCATCGCTCACCCCCGCCACCACGAGGTTGTGCGAGTCATGCGCGACCGTCGAGGCGAGCGCCCCGCGCGTGAGGCCAAGCCCCCGCACGAAGCCCAGCCCAGTGCGCCCGCTACCGCGATGGCGTTCGATCACCGCGAGCTTCGCGATATCCCGCTCCGGGTCCGGCTGCACGAGGCCGCCGCGGACCTGCAGCAGCGCCTCACCCGCCCCGGTCAGCACCTGCCCCGGCACTACCTCAATCACCCGCGCGCGAGCCTGTTCGCCCGCCGAGGGCACGGAAAAGCTCTCCACGCTCAAGCCCGCCACATTCATTGAGCCGCGCACGGAGGCGATCCCCGGCTCCGGCGGATCGGGTATCTCATCCACCGGAATGCCGCCGCGCAGGGTCATGCGCACCTCGAAGTCGCGCAGGTCCTCCACCACCGCGAGGTCCGCGCGCAGGCCGGGGGCGACTGCTCCGCGATCGTGCAGGCGGAAGCAGTCGGCGGCATTGAGCGTAGCCGCCTGCACGGCGCGCAGCGGAGGCACACCCGCGCCCACCGCTCGCCGCAGGGTCTCATCGAGATGCCCCGACTCCAGCAGGTCCACCGGGTTGCGATCGTCGGAGACCAGCAGGCAACGGCGCGCGCCCTCGCCGGTGAGCAGAGGCGCGAGGTCGGCGAGATTGCGCGCGGTCGAGCCCTCGCGGATCAGCAGCCACATGCCCGCGGCAAGCTTCTCGCGCGCCTCATCAAGTGACGTGGCCTCGTGTTCGGTGCGAGGGCCGGTTGCGATGTAGGCCTGAAGCTCGGCGCCGGAGAGGCCGGGGCAGTGGCCATCGATCGGGAGGGAAGCTGCGGCGGCGAGTTTGCGCAGGGCGTCGGAGGCCCCCGCGAGCACACCGGGGAAGTTCATCATCTCCGCGAGGCCGTGGATGCCCGGCCAGCGGAGCATCGCCTTGACAGCGTCGGGGCCGAGCGATGCGCCGGCGGTCTCAAGATGCGTGGCCGGGACGCAACTGGGGGCCATGATGCGCAGGTCAACCGGGCCGCCGCGGGAGCCGTCGAGCATGTAGCGGACGCCGTCGAGACCGGCGACGTTGGCGATCTCGTGCGGGTCGCAGATGGCGGTGGTAGCGCCGCGCGAGGAGATGGCGCGGGCGAACTGCCCGGGGGAGAGCATCGTGCTCTCCACGTGGATGTGGCCGTCAATGAAGCCCGGTAGGACGATGGCGCCGGCGACGTCTATCTCGCGCGCTCCGCGGTAGCTGCCGATGGAGGCGATGATGCCATCGCAGATAGCGACATCGGCGGCGGTGAGGTCGCCGGTGAAGACGTTCAGGATGCGGCCGCCGCGGAGGACGATATCCGCGGGCTGGCTGCCGAGCGCGACGTTGATGCGGCGCTGCAGGGCACCGACGGTGGATGCGCTGTTCATGGCGGAGTGTTCGACGCGGGAGGGCTGATGCCTTTGCTCGCGCTCGGGAGGGCGAGCGAAGAACGGCAAACGGCGCCGGCGCAGCACATTTCCCCCGCCCCGCCGCCGTCCCCGTTGCCGTCCCCGCTTCCCGGCCTTCCTCAGGAGGTCTCCGCCTCTCCGTGTGGAATGCCCCGCTCCACCCAAGCCATCTGAAGTCGCCCCAGCGAAGGACGCGATCATCCATGAAAGCCCGCGAGATCGGACAGTTCATCGCGCAACTCAACACCGACCGACCGCTCGGGATGGACGAGGGCTTCCGCTGGGGCGACCCGGATATCGAGATCACCGGCGTGATGGTCGCGTTCTTCCCCACCGTCGAGGTCATCGAACGCTGCGCCGCCGAAGGTATCAATATGCTGCTGGTGCACGAGCTTCTGCAGATGCCCTACCCCTGGCGTGGCGAGGGTAATCTCGAGCAGCACCTCACCTGGCCGGTGAACTTCAACCGCATCAGCCGCCTCGCAAAGCACGACATCACGCTCTTCCGCGCCCATGGCACGCTTGATAAGTTCTGCATCCACCAGGCCTTCGTTGATCTGCTCGGTCTTGGCGATCCGGTCGTGGATGACGACTACTACAGCATCTACGGCATGGAGCCGCAGACCGTGCATGAACTCGCGGAGGACGTGAAGCGGCGTACGCGGATGGATGCCGTGCGGGTGACGGGCGATCTCGACCGCACAGTCTCGCGCGTCGGACTTCCATGGGGAGGAACCGGCCTCAGTGTGAACGCGGGCTTCCTCAACTGCGTCATTAATAACGCTCCCGATGTGCTGATCGCCGGAGAGTCGGACGAGTACGCAATGCGCATGGTGCGCGATTGTGATCTGCCACTGATCGAGACCGGCCATGCGGTGAGCGAGGAGCCCGGCCTTGAGTGGTTCGCCGGCTACCTGAGCGAGCAGTTCCCCGGCCTGCGCGTGCTCTTCCATCGCTGCGAACCCGCGTGGGTGGTAGTCTAAGTCGCGATTTTATCAGCGCATGAAGGAGAACCCGCGCGCGCGCGGGAATAGGATTTGCCTGAGCGGATTACATGCGCCCACACGCGGCCGGCACGTCGCGCGAGGGCGTCGGCTGTACATCATAGATGCTTCTCTGCGATCATCTGGTCTGTCCGCCGGTTGGACATTGTCCTGCGCGGTTCTCACGACCGCCGCAGGAGAGGACGAGGAGTTGAAGTCATTGGATCAGGACACCCGCCAACAGATCACCTGGATCGTCATCATCGCGCTGGTGGCATCGCTGGTGGTCTTCGTAGCCTACCGCCGGGCCGAGGTGGATATTCTGCTCCACAGGGCCACCTCCGGCAATCCCGCAGCCCGGGTGGCTGCGGTGGGTGAGCTGGTCGGGCGCCAGAGGCTCGCTGAGGCGCTTGAGGACCGCCCGCGATGGGTGCAGGATCGTGCAATCGCCGCGGTCATGATGATCGGCGACGAGCGCGCCCTCGAACAGCTTGTCGCCGCCAAGACCGTCGTGGACGCCCCCGTGATCGAGGAGATTGACGAGTACCTCATCTCCCTCGGTGAAGCCGCCGTGGGGCCGCTGGCGCTCTCCATCCAGGACAAAGACGCCGCGATACGTGGCGCCGCCGGAGGGCCCCTCAAGAGCATTGGCGCCCCCTCGGTAGCCTCGCTGATGCCGCTCATTGACGTCTACGATGACGGCGTCCGTGGGCTCGTGGCGACCACGCTCGGCGGGATCGGGGAGCCCGCCGTGGACCCGCTGCTGCACGTCATGCGGCAGTCCGAACCGATGCCCGGCCAGGGCCCGGCGGCATTCCGCCGGTCGAAGCTCGCGGCAGTCGCCGCCTTCAAGGCGATGGGCGAGACAGCGCTTGAGCCCGTGATCGAGCGCCTGCTCGCCTACGAGGACGCGGAGGTGCGGCTTGCAGCCACCGACATCCTCGGCGCCGTCGCAAAGCCGCTTGATGAGGAGATCGGCCGCGCCGCCATTCAGCCACTGCTGGACCGTCTCTCCACGGACGATGCGTGGGCAGTCCGACGCAGGGCCGCCTCGGCACTCGGGGGGCTCGGAGATACCGCGCTCAACAACGGCGTCGTGCAGCCGATGATTGCCGCACTCGGCGACGAGCGCCCGGAGGTTCGGGCGGCCGCAGCAGCGGCGCTCGGAACGCTGGGCGATCCCGCCGCCGCCGCTCCGCTGGCCAACCTTCTGCAGACCAACCGCCGTGGCGCCACCACCGAAATAGCCGGGGCCCTCGAGAAGCTCGGCCAGCCCGCCATCGCCCCTCTTACGCCCGCGGTGCAGCATCAGGACGTTGAGGTCCGCCTGACCGCAACCCAGGCGATCGCCACCATTGGCACACCCGATTCGGTCATCCCGCTGGGCACCGCGCTTGGCGACAGTGACATGAAGGTCCGTCGCGCCGCTGCCAACGCCCTTCGCACACTGGCCGATGTGCGTGTGCTCGATGCGCTCGCAGATGCCCTCGCCGACAGTGAGGCCGCCGTCTACTACGCCGCCCGCGACGCTCTAGCGTATCTCGGCGAACCGGCGATCCCCGCGCTGATAGCGAGGCTCGGCAGCGATAACGCGCGCGTGGCCTACATGGCCGAGCAGGCGCTCGCACGCGTGGGCGCTCCTGCCGTCGCTCCGCTGATCGTGGCCCTGCAGGGCTCCGACAGTGAGAACGTGCGCTGGGCCGGCACCGCGCTCGGACACATCGGCTCCCCCGCCATCGAGCCCACCGCCGCGCTGCTGAACAATCCGAGCGCGCCTGAACTGTCACGCTCCGCCGCTGCGAGAGCGCTGGGGCTCACAGGCTCCCGCCAGGCGTCCGAACCGCTGCAAAAAGCCGTGACCGGCGCCCCCGCGGAGGTCCGCCGTGCCGCATTGAGGGCGATCGGCGCCATCGGCGATGACGCCGCGACCGATGTGCTCGTGACGGCGCTACAGGACGAGAACACCGACGTCCGCTCCACTGCCATGCAGGTGCTGATAGACTGGCGCCTCGGCGGTGTGGACGACAAGCTCGTCACGGTGCTCAATGCGCAGGACCCGGACGCGTCGAGGCGTGCGGCGATCATCCTCGCCGAACATACTCCCGCCGCGAGCGGCGAACTGCTGCGCACCGTCGGTGCGGCCACTGAAGATGTCCCCGGCGAGCGCGAGGAAGTTCGCGAGCTTCTCGAGCACACCGTCGCCGACACCGGCGCCCCGAGCCGGCTCCGCGACATGGCAATCAGCGCGCTGCGCTGGGTGGGCGATGAGGACTCGCTTGATACACTCGCGCCGCTGATCAGCACGGGCAACCCATTCGCCGAGGCATCCGCAAAGGCCATCGGCAGCATCGGACAACGCATTGCCGCCGCCCGGGCCGTGGAGTCGGCAGCGGGCGAGGAGACCGTGCGCTCAACACGTGCCACAAGCCTTCTGCTCTCGGTCTTCGATGGCGCCCAGACCGATGAACTGCGCCTCGTTGCCGCCGCCGGACTCACCGTACTTGGCGAGGAGCCGGTGCAACCGCTGATCGAGCGCTTGAACTCCGCCGACCCGCAACGTCGCGCATGGCTCACGGCCATCCTCGGCTCCATCGGCAAGCCCGCCGTGGACCCGCTGCTTGACGCGCGCGGGAAGTCGCAGGACCAGGAGCTGCGCAACTGGATGGCCACGGGCCTTGTGCTTGTAGGCGATGCGCGCGCACTTGATCTGCTCGACCACCTGCCCGACAACGAGCAGCCCGATCCGGAGAAGGTCTCCGCCGCACGTGAGCTCTTTGTCCGGCTCCAGGCGCTGCTGTAGCGTTACTCCAACGAAACGAGTTGATGAGGGTGAATCGACGCACACTGACGCTGCTGATTGTCGCGGTGGTGGTGATCGGCGGAGTCTATGCAGTCACATTGTGGCAGCGGTCACAGGAGACGCGGCGGCTGGTCGCTGACCTGCAGTCGCCCGATCATGCCGTGGCGGCCAGCGCGATGATGACCCTGCGCGACCGCGTCCCGGCCATCTCTGATGAGCTTGTTGAGTTCCTCGGCAGCGCTCAGGGGCCCGTTCGCTGGCGATCCGCGGTCCTGCTTGGCGAGGCCGGCGACAGGGTCTCGCGAGACGCGCTGATCGCCGCGCTGCGCGATGAGCACGCTACCGTTCGTGCACAGGCGGCTCTCTCCCTGGCAAAGCGACAGATACCTGCAGCCGCTGATACCATCGCCCTCATCGCCAGCGCCGATGAGGAGCCGATAGAGCTTCGTATCGCCGCCCTCCGGGCGCTCCGATCACTGCGAACCGGCACCCACTTCGGCGAGGTGGCGGGGCTGCTGAAGGATCGCCCTGCCACACCCAAACCTGCCGAGGGCGAGGAGGGCGCGGAGGAGTGGACCGACGAGACCGCCGCTCTGCGCGCCGAGGCGGCTCGCACCGCGGCAGTGCTCGGCGCCGCCGCCCGTGGGGCCGACGAAGAGCAGCAGCCCGCTGTCGAGGCGGCCGCGGCGCTCGCTGAAGCCGCCACACCCATCGAGCCGGATGACGATGTCCGCCAGGCCGCCGCGTATGCGCTCGCCGACCTCGCCATTCTCAGTCCGCTTCCCGACGTCCGTGCGCGCGTCACCGAGGCCCTGCTGATTGCCGCCGACGATGAGATCGGCGACGTCCGCGTCGCGGCCATCTACGGCCTGCGGCTCGTGGAACACCCCCGCGAGATGGCCGACCGCGTGGCCGCCACGATCCAGGAAGCGGCGAGCGACGATCATTACTGGGTGCGGCAGGCCGCACAGGAGGCGATATAGTTGAGGGCTGCCACCGCTCCCGAGAGGACGAGGAACGCTATGCCGCGCAGGAGATCCGCTGTATCGCTTCTGCAAGGGCTGCTGGCACTGCTCGTCGTGCTGGCAGCCGGCTGTGCCATTGACCCGATGCCCCGCCTCAACGAGGCCATCGAGGCGGAGGATGTCGAGGTGCGCAGGGCCGCCGTGCTCACACTCGCCAACCTGAACGACTCGCGCACACTGATCGCCCTGACCGAGGTCTTCGAGGACGACGACGAGCTGCGTGACATGGCCGCCACCGCACTGGTGAAGAAGGGGCGGGAGCAGGTCACCGATCAAAAGCCCGACCCGATCATAGATGGTATCGCCGCACTCGCCAACAACGTCCATCTGTCGGAGATAGTCCGGGCACGCGCGGCGTGGATGCTCGGTGAGATCGGCGATCGCGAGGCGATACCTGCCCTCAAGACCGCGTCCGCGGGCAAGCTCAGCAACGGCGACAATGCCACCCTGCTGCGCGAGCAGGCCACCCAGGCGCTTGAAAAGCTCGGCTACCAGAAGGACGGGCGGCCGTTCGAGATCCCCATTTGCTCGATCGAAGACCAGACCCTGACGCTGCTCCCCATCCCCGAGCCCATCGGTGAACAGGCGGAGCAGTAGCCTCCTCACCCGAACGCGACAGGGCCGCCGCGGCACTGCGGTGGCCCTTCCCATGTACGGCGATAGCGTCAGCTTGCCGGCAGGCGCATCGGGAGCACGCACAGCAAAACGATGACCAGCCCGATAGCTATCGTGCCCTCTGCACCGGCGAGGAAAACGGCCATCGGGCGATCGACGAGCGTGTCCATGGACCACAGCAGCAGTGAGATGAGAGCGCCTGCCCCGACCACTATGCTGCCCATGCCCGCACAGGCGCTCAGGCCGCGGTGCATCGAAGCCATGACCGCGGCGGCGCTCAGTGGCAGCGTCCCCATCCCGATCGCCATCAGCACCGACGCGAACAACTCCGGTTGCGGCGGCGCTCCGGAGGCTGCGGCGACGACACCGGTGGTGGCAATGAGCGCGGCCCCAACCACCATCATCGCCAGTGACGCCGATGCCAGTCCGTTGGCCCATGCGCCATCCGTCCCGGAGTCGCTATACGACAGCCCCGGCAGCGCGCGACGGCTGAGCAGGCCGCTGCTCATCGTAATGTTCGTCAGCGTGATCAGAATCGTCAGCCCCACCAGCGCAGCGGCGAGTGCCTGATAGCTGGCCGGATAGCGCAGCGACCACGCCTCCATCAGTCCCCACGCGATGATCATGCCGTTGGCGAACTGATACGATCGCATCAACTCCTGCGCCAGACTCCGCGAGTGATAGACGGCCTCCAGGTTGGTCATCAGCACGCCTATCACGGAGAACGCGACGAAGCCCAACAGCCCCATCTCGATCGTCGGCCGCTCAAGGAACCACAGCACTCGATCATCGTTGAGCAGCACTCGCGAGGTTATCCACGCGCACTGCAGTACCGACGTCACCAGCAACCAGACGTAGCCGCTACGAAGGACCAGGCGCGCGCCGAGGCTTGTGCCCGCCGTGCCGGAGAGCGGATGCATGACGATCGCGTAGAGTACCGCCGTAGCGACCATCGAAAGAGCCGGGAGCAGCGCGACGTGGTCCGCAGTGCATCCCGTGACGATGCACCAGTTCGCGCCCATTGTCAGCAGCGGCGACAGAACGCACAGACCGAGCGTCATCTTCACCATTGGCCGCAGACGGAGGATGGCGGGCACCGGGGCAATCAGTCGCGTCCACAGTAACGTTAGAACCAGCGCCACACTCGCTGAATGCAGGATGATGCTCGCGCGGAGGTTCAGCGGCGACTGAGCGAGCACCCCGGTCACGGCCAGCCCGCCGGGACGCACCTGCGCGATCACCCCCACAGCGGCGGCGGTCACCAGCGCACCAATGCCGATGGCGTAACCGGCATGAAGGAGCGTCCTTCGCAGGCGCGGGAGATCAACTGTATCTGTCAACGCTTGCACTAACCTCTCCTTCAAGCCCCGAGTCTGCGCACACGCTCCTCAGAGCGTTTCCACGCCGCCCATGGAGAACCCTCCTATCGCGATCCGCGCAGGCGCCACGCCTCGCAACCGCCGACCCCGCGTCGCTACACGGCGAACCGTCGCCACGTCGGTTCCGCGCCGCTGCCGCTTCTTGACAGGCCGCGGCTGCGCAGGTACATTGACGACCGCACCAACCCGCCTCACGGAGCGATACGATGAACATCCGGCCTTTCAGGGAAGAAGACCGCCAGGCGCTCAAGCAGATTACCACCGCGTCATTCCGCGCGGCATCGGTGCACGGGATCCTCGAGGGCATGTACGGGCAGTTGCGCGAGTCCTCGTGGGCAGAACGCAAGTGCCTCGAGATAGACGCCGACATCGCCGCCGAAGCCGAGGGCGTGCTTGTGGCCGAAGACGAGGATGGCACCGTGCTCGGCTATATCACCACCACCACCGATGAGGAGTGCGGCATCGGCCGCATCCCCAACCTTGCCGTAGCGCCCGAGGCGCAGGGCAAGGGCGTCGGCAAGCAGCTTATCAACGCCGCGATCGAGCGCTTCGAGCGCCTCGGCATGGACCTCATCAAGATCGAGACTCTCGCCACAAATGAGGTCGGGCAGAACCTTTACCCCCGCTTCGGCTTCAAAGAGGTTGTGCGACAGATACACTACATCATGCGCACCGAGGATGCTCAGCGGCTTTAGCAGCAAATACCACGGGAGGACCTGAGCCGATGATCGCCAGCCGAGGATACTTCACTCACTTGCTCGTGACGCTGCCTGCGCTGATATTGCTTACCGCTGCTGCCGCGCCGCTTCAGGCCGCGCAGATAGACTGGCATCAGCGGCTTGATGACGGCCTCCGTGCGGCGGAACGTTCCGGCAAGCCGCTTCTGGTCTTCGTGTACATCAGCACCGAGGGCGAGGGCCACGGTGGCGCCTACGTCCCGATCAACGTCCATCGCCCGAACGCTCCCGAGGCGAGCGAGCGGATCGACCTGCAGCGGATGCTCCAGCGCACGCTGACCGATCCTGCCGTGGCTGAACTCGCGAAGTACTGGGAGCCGGTGATGCTCGATCTGCGGCTGATCCAGAACGATGACGCGCGCCGGCGACTGCATGTCTCCCCCGGCGTGGATACTTCCGGCGGCGCTGACGGCTTCCAGTCGCGCGTGGCGATGTATCCGATCACGCTCTTCCTCGAGCCCGATGGCACCGAGATATTCCGCCGACATGGCTACCTGCCGCCCGAGGCCTATGTGGTGCAGCTTCAGTGCGCCATCGAGCTCTTTGAGAAGCGCAACGCCGTCCGCGAGCAGCCGCAGGACGCCGTGCGGCGGCGGGAGCTTGGCAGGGCCTACATGGAAATGCACCCCGCGCTCAACGATGAGATCTACAGGCTCGCGGTGGAGAACCTGGAGGAGGCGATCCGGCTCGACCCGAACAACCTCACCGGCGCGAACTTCGACGCGCGCGTGGATCTCGCGATACTGGGCCTGCCGCAGGATTCGACCGGCGCAATCGCGACGCTGCTTTCGCTGCAGTCAGAGGATCGCGACCGGCACCGCGCGCTCGAGATTGAGTATTACATTGCTGTGGCGCACTACGTGAACGAGAATCTGCCGGCCGCGATGGAGCTTCTCGCGAAGTTCGAGACCGCTGACGACAATTCCCCCTACTTCGATAGCGAATGGACGCCACAGGCGCTGGGCCTGCTGACCTACATCCGCCAGATGAACGATCGCTGAGGGCGACGCCTCGGCGGCTCTTCAGGCAGGGCGGGGAAGCCCGCAGTACTCTGAAGACAACGCATCATGCACCATGCTGTTGACGTTCCTCCCCCTCTCCCGCCCCACTTCGCGCAGCGAAGTGCAGGGGGAGGGGGACCGAGGGTGAGGGGCAGCCGTTGGCTCTCCCGCCCCACTTCGCGCAGCGAAGTGCAGGGGGAGGGG
>JAAYJW010000160.1 GCA_012522765.1 candidate division WS1 bacterium
CCACAGCCGTACACGCCACGCGGGCTGCCGATCCCATGGCAGCCCGCCTGGTAGCTCTCCCGTCGCTCGCAGCCAGCGAAGCTCATCCGCCACCACCTCCGCCAGCCGCTCGCCGACCGTCCTCTTCTGCGTCTTCGCAGGCGCGTCACGCGTCCTCTCACGCAACTGCTCCGCGCTGCGAAAGTCCCGCCCCTCCCGCAGCATCCCGCCGTCGCTCTCGTCCTCCACCAAAGCGCCGCCGAGCAGCGCCGTCAGCCATCTTTTCCCTCGGCCAACACCGCCGCGTCTGCGGGCCGCCGCAGGTTCACCGTGTCGAGGCACTCCATCAGCCAAGCCATCAGCGCCGCCGGTAGCCGCTCCAGCAGATCGAGCCCCTGACTCGGCCCCACCAGCTTCACCCGCCCATCCTCCGCGCTCATCGGCAGTTCATACGCCACCAGGCATCGCTCCAGCTCGAAGCCCACCATCGCCTCATGGTCGTAGCGCCGCCTCAGCATTCTCGCCGCACCATCTGCGCCCAGCTCGTACTCTTCCACGAGTCCGATCGCCTCGCGCTGCAGCGCCTCGCGAGCCGTCAGCGGGCGCACCTCCACCCACGCGGTCATTTCGCCCGGCAGTTCCACCGGCGCCTCAAAGCGCCTGGATGTATCCGCACCGGCCGCCGCGATCAGCCACCCCTCATGTGCGCGCTCACTCATCCGCGGCCTCCGCGGCGACAGCGATCGCTCGACGCATCTTCGCCGCTGTCTCATTGCGCCTGCGCGCAAACTCCCCGGCCTCGACGAGCAGTTCGCCACGCCGGTATTGCTCTACCGACGCCTCGATCTCATGCTGCTCGACCGTGTAGCCGATGGCGAACGTCGCCCAGCCATCTCGCACCTCGATGTCGTGAAGCGGATGTCCCAGCGCCCAGAGCGCCGCCGCTTCAGTCAGATCTGTCGTCTTGTGGACTCTCATCATGATCTCGTCGCTCATCCATCGCATCCTTCCCGCATCGCAGTCCCCGCGCCGCTTGTCGTTTGCCGTTCGGAGCGACGCATCTGCTGTTTAGATGCGTCGGCCGTTTCTCGTCGCCGTTGCTGTATGTCGTTGGAGAGGTCGGCCCCCGCGCCGACCTGTGCCGTTGCCGTACGTCGTTAGCCGTCGCCCAGCCGTCCTACCAGCAACCTTCCGCAACCCACCCCGGAGTCCAGGCGCCCCCGCCTGGACACGTTCCGCCGACCGCATTCCCCCGCGCCGACCTGTGCCGTTTGCCGTACGTCGTTAGCCGTCGCTGTCGTTGCTTTCGTTGCCTTTGTTGCTTTCGTCGCCGCCGTTCACGCCATCACCACCGGCGGCGTCACTCCATCCACGCTCCCCAGCGCCGTGAACTCCACACGCTCCACGATCCGCCGGTCGTGACTCCCCGGCAGCCCCATGTCGCTGCCCGTGTAGAGCACTCGTGGCAGCGAGATCAGCGCGCTCGCAGCGCCCCGCGTCAGCGTCACGGTCAGCCCCGCCTCCTGCCCGGATGCGAAGTCGTCATACAGCGCGCTGTCCACGAAGTCCCGGCTCAGCGCGCCCCAGCAGCGCACGCCGCCAAGGTTGTACATCCGCTTCGGCCACACACCAGCCGTGAGCCGCATCCCCTCCGCCATCGCCTCCACCGCGTTGTCGATCACGATCTGCATACGCTCGCAGTTGATGTCTTCGGCCAGCGCACCACCACCGCTCGCGATCTGCACCGCCGCCTCGCGGAAGATGTAGGGCGCGGCCGTCGACATGTTCGGGCTGCTCGGCGTGCCGCTCTCCATCTTCAGCCCGCCAAGCTCCAGCGTGCAGATCACCGGCTGCCCCTTGACGAGGTCAATCCGCGCCCGCCGAACCTTCACGTCCGTGAGCTTCTTCACCTCATGCACGCAGTCGATCAGCACCGATCCCCACGCGCCCTGGTTGTCACTGCCGCGGCTCTGTATCCAGCCGATCAGGTTAGTCAGCGAGCCCGGGATTAGCGGCACAACCACCTCCCCCTCCGCCCATTCGCCCCCGGAGAAGTAGCGGCTCTCATAGTCGTTGCTGTCCGCAAGGTCCAGCAGCGCGTAGTTCTTCTGCAGCCGCACGCTCTCGCCGCTCCCGTCGCCGCCCTTCATCAGCGGCAGCCACGTCACCGGCGCCTGGTACGTCCCCTGCTCGGCCTGCAGCGCAAAGCCGAAGCTGCCCTCCTGTGCAAGTGCCACGCCCATCCACTACACCGCCCTTCATCAGCATCGGCGACGGACGCATCGCCGCCGCCGCTGTTTTCTCTCGCAATGCCCGTCCGCTACACCACGACCGCCCGTCGCGCCAGCATCGTCAGTTCCACCACTCGCAGCGGTCGCTCGACATCGCGCAGCCGCTGCTGCACCCCCGGCTCCGGCTCCACCTCAGTCACCTGGCTGTGCCAGCAGGTGCCGCCAAGGTAGATGTCGCTCATCAGCAGCTCCATCAGCTCTCCCGCGCGTTCGAGCACTTCCGCGTTTGCCTCATGCCCCTCGCGGTAGCGCTCCACGTAGTACACCGCGAAGCTGTAGTCCTGCTGCATCGTGCGGTTGCTGCCCTCGCCGAGCGGTTGGCGCATCTTCTCCGGCTTCACCAGCACGCACGGGTAGCGCTCCGCCGGCGAGCGCGGCATCAGCTCCGGCGAGCCATGCCCCACCCACTGCACCTCGCTCATACCGCCTGCCGCCCGTTCGATCCGCGCTCCGCGGCTGAGCAGATACTCCCCCTCCACCGGCGCCGTCAGCACCACCTGCGTCAGTCCCACTCGCTGCGCAACCGTCGCCTCCTCTTCGCCGTCTGCATCACGCAGACGCACCTGCTGCCCCGGCTCGAAGAGCATGTTGCTCCCCACCCGCACGCTCTGGCTCTCGATCAGGTCCTCAGTCAGCGCTGCCGCTCCCTGGCAGATCAGCCGAATCGCGCGCGCGATCTCGTTGCAGTGCAGCATCCCGTTCGCCATCTACTATCCCTCCGCTCGTCAGATCAACTCAATCGCGCGCAGCCGCAGGTGATGCCCCGCTCCCGCCTCATCCTCAACCGTCAGCACCTCATACCGCACCAAGACCTCCACCGCCTCGCCCGCCTCGTGATCGGCCGCCAGCCCCGGCGTCACCGTCACCTCATCCACTCCGACCGCGACCAGCGTCACCTCCTCATCGCCCACCACCACCCGCTGGCCGTCCAGCAGGCCCGCCCCCGACACCACCGGCAGCGTCGTCTCGCCCGCATCCGCGTCGTCGGCAAGCTCCGTCCGCACCGGCCGCGTCTCCAGCCTGTCCGCCGCGCGCAGGTCCGCCATCTCCGCATACACCACCCGCGTCGCATCCTCCGTCCGCCCCAGCAGACCATCCGCGCTCGTGATCCGTCCCGGCATCACACGCAGCCGCACCTCGTCGCCGGTGCGCTCATACGCCGGCGTCTTCGGTGCTCCGTCATCATCCAGCGCAACCCGCGGGCGCAGCACCGTAGCTGTTTCCGTCAGCAGTTCCATGAACGCCGCATCGCCCATCGCCTCTCACTCCTCAGATCGCGCAGAAGTCCAGTCGTCGGTACCTCGCCACTGCCTCCCGCGCCTCCGCAACCAGCCGCCGGATCGTGTAGGCATGCCGCCCGTCCGTTCCGTAGCGCACGGTGTAGTCGCCCAGACTCACCGCCTCCACTCCACCACCATCGCCGGTCCAGCGCGCAACAAGCTCCGCCGCGATCAGCCTCGCCTGCGCCGCCGCCACATCCGCCGGCGTCACCTCATACCCCCAGTCCAGCGTCACCTGTATGTTCTGCCGCCCCTCGGGGAAGTTCCGCCCCAGCCTGCTCGTAGCCGCAAGAACGATCGCCCCCTCCTCGCGATAAAGCAGCCATTCATCCGCATCCAGCGTCCGCTCATTCACCTGCACCGCCTCAACATCCACCACCGGCGTCAGCCCCGCCGCCGAGAGCAGCAGCACCCGTGTGCCGGTCCCATCCAGCGCCACCGTCTGCCCGCAGTGCAGCAAAAAGTCCCGGCCCGCCGCGCTGTCAACTGCCGCCTTGGTCGGCTCGAGCAGCGCCGTCACTTCCGCCGCAAGCTCCGTCGCACTGCCCCACTCAGACGTGTCATACGCCCGCAACAGCGCCAGCACGTCGTCCACCGAGCAGTAGGACTCCAGGTTCGTAGTCGTGAATACACCCTCCGCTACCATTCCTCCGACCACACTCCTTCGCTGTTGCGCACGCGCACCTTCCAGAAGTAGGTCCGCTCAGACCCCAGCGCAGCGCCCTCATACTTCGCCTTTTGCTCCAATGACAGCACCACGCCGCTATCCCAAAGATCGCCCTCATTCGCGTCCAGCTTCTCCTGGCTGGAGGCGACCAGCACGTGGTACGCCGACTGCTCCTGTCCCAGCCGGTCCTCATACTCCCAGCTAAGCTCCGGCTCCGGGTTCGCCACCCGCGCCGGATTCATCCGTCCCTCCACCTGCACCGCCCCCGCCCACGGCCGATCCGTCGCCCGCGGCGGCACTACCGTCCACGCATACAGCTCAGGCGCCTCCGCCTCCTCGTTCACCCTGCTGAAGCTGAAGCTCAGCGCGATCTCCCCATGCGGAACCTCCGACAGGCTCACTTCATTCCACGTAACCCGCTCCTCGATGCCCTCTCCGATCCCATCACAGTCCGCGTAGCCAAAGCCCTCCACCACCGAGCCCGTGGCCGCATCAAGCACCGCCACCTTCACCGTGCCGCCCTTCGGGTCCACATTCAGCCGAAGCTGCTCCCAGATATCTCCTTCGCGCCTGAGATCACACGTCCGCAACTCCCCCTCCACCTCGCCATCGGCCAGCCGATACAGCGCCTCGCCATCGAGCCGGATAGACGCCATCCCAATCTCATTGCCCGACATCCCCGCGCGATACCAGTACAGCCGCCTCTTCCCCATCCGCACCGGGTTCGTCTGCGGCATCATGTACGGTGCGTTCATCGGCGGCGTATCCCGCCACACCGCCGACATCAGCCGCTGCAGATGTACCCCATCCTCCGACACATACAACCCCACATCCGACGTGTTCACATGCCCATCATCCACCACCAGCCCCACCGTTGACGGCCCAAACCACGCCGGGTGCGGCCAGTGGAACCACCCGTACGCCGGTGCCACCACCTGGTTGCGCCACGGATGGTGCCGCAGGTTCCTGAAGTCCCCCGTCACCACACACGACAGCGGCCGCGCCGGCTGATACCACAGCACCGGGCCGGCGTTGCAGATCGTCTTTGCACGCCCGTAGCCCCAGAACCGATCCGCGGCATTCCGAGCCCACGGGTTCTCCACGAACCGCATCTCGCAGTCGCGGTTACCCATGATCCCCGTGCCGCCGCCCTCGGGCACGATCTTGTCCCACCCCATCAGCGGCGGCGTGATCGGATTCAGCTCATGGTCGTAGTGCTTCTGCGGGTCGAACGAGTGGCGATCAGGCGCCCCCAGCAGCGCGCAGGTCGTGAAGCCGTCCGGCAGCCCCAGCGTCGCCGAGAACGCCAGCGCCCAGTCACCCTCGCCCACCTCGAAGACGCCGTTGATCATCGCCAGCCGATTCGCCGGCATCGAGCGACTCCCGACCGCCTTCTGCAGATCGTCCCAGAGCATGATCGGGTTCCGCGGGTCCGGATCATCCACCCAGTCCACTGCGCCCGTGCCATCATTCCACGTCCCGTGAATGTATCCGATCCGCTTCACGCCCGACTCATCAATCCCCACCAGCAGCGCGGTCAGCCGATCGTTCAGTTCGTCGTACTCCATCCAGCTCGGACAGTACAGGAGGTCGTGCCGCCAACTGCCCTGCCGGGTAAGACTCGCCCGCACCTGCGCCGGGTCCGGATGCTGCTGGGGCACCCGCACCTCCCGCGTCAACCCGGCCTTGCGCGCTACCTTGATGCTGTCACCTGTCGCAGGGTCGGTCACCATGAAGCTGTCGTCAGTCTTGCCCGTCACCTGATATGTCCCGGGACCATCCATCTCCAGCCGGTCAATCAGGATCCGGCAGGTCCACTGCGGATAGATAGTCCCTTCGCGCTTGCCGAAGAACACTTCCCCTCGCGTCAATTCCTGCGGATAGAGCTGCACCCGCCCGAGGTCAACCCGCGAATACCCCCACGAACCGCAGTTCGCCGTCTCCACGATCGAGAAGCGCTCGATGTCGTGCGCCTCGCCGAGGTTGCACTCCAGCCTGTGATAGATCCCGTCACTGCGGGGCGATTCGATACGCCGCGGGACCGCGAGCAGCACGGTATCCCCCGCCGCGGGTGCGTTCGAGAGGTTCCCCTCCAGCGTCAGGGTCTGTGCCGCCTGCGAGTTGTCCAGCACACGCAGACGCTGATTGCGCGCCGGGCCCGTGATCAAGCTCGCCTCCGCCCCGGCCCACGTCCCATCCGCCTGCGTCAGCCCCGAGGACACGATCGTGTTCGTCGTGCATCCGCTGCCGCAGGAGAGCGAGACGGAGCTACCTGCGTAGTATGAGTGCGCCCCCACGGAGATCGGCGCGCTCATCGGCGCACTCGGTGTCGGCACATGCAGCCCCACCCGCAGTGTCATCGGCCGCGCCGGTTCGGGCATCCACGGCGCCAGCGTCACACCCACCGGGAACCCGACATTCCCGGCTTCGACATCTACCTGTCCGTATTCCGCCGTGTTCGTTTGCGATACGCTTCCGCGCTTGCCCGGCACCAGCAGTGCCATCAGCGGCACCCGGTCGTCCTCGCTGCCATCGTGCGCGGGCATGCCGATCCGGTAGGCAAACCGCTTCCCCTGGTGCCTGCTGCCGATGTCGAGCCGGCAGTACTGATCCGCGGCTCCGAGCAGCGTGACCACTGCCGAACCCTCGGCCAGGTCCGCGTCGAACTGCCCGTCCCAGCCTGCCCGCATCAGCAGCGCTCCGGTCCCATCGGCCTGCTGTGGAAGGTGGTCCTTGTCGTGCGCATACAGCCCGGCAACCTGCGCCGCGCTCATCGCTTCGGACCAGATCGCGAACTGATCCATCACCGCGTGAGACATACCGGCCGGGTTCGCCTCACCGGGCCCCAGTCTGATCGTTGCTGGAGGTCCCACCGGCGCCACTGCGTTTGTCACCGGCGAGCCTGCCACTTCCTGCCCATCGAGGTAGAGGCGCAGGACGCCTGCACCCTCCGCTCCGGTGAAGTCCCACGTCGCCACCACGTGCCGCCATGCGACCGGATCGGAGATCTGCCACACTATCCGGTTAGTCGCACCGCTCCTCGCCTGCCATGCCCATTGCCGGTTGTCGCGGTAGAGGCACAGCAGGTTGGTGCTGTCCACCAGGGCCTGGAATATGACGCAGCTTTGTTCCGTATCCATCGGGTGGTACCAAAGCGAGATGGTCCCTGCGCTGCCCTGCCCCATCTCGATGTTCCCTGGCGCGTCATATTGCAGCGCGCCCTGCTGTCCGATGTAGAGCATCTGAGCCCTTGCCACTCTATGCACCTCCGCCTGCCATCTACCGTCGCCGTACTTCTCATGTGCCACGGGCGCCCTCGCCCGTGGGTCGTTCGCCACGCCGCTTCTGCCGTGTAAGTGCGTCGCCGTAGCCGTTTGCCGTTTGCCGTTCGGAGCGACGCATCCCGTCGTTCGGATGCGTCGGCCGTTGCCGTCGCCGTTTGCCGTTAGTCGTCCCCTCTCTCCCGCCATGTGCTCGCCCCGCGAGCTACGGGAGAGGGGGGCCGTGGGGGTGAGGTAGCCGTTACAACGCACGCACAGGAGTGTGCGTGCCACGGAACGACTGCCGCCGCCGCACGCCTTTCCCTCCCCCTCTCCCGCCCCACTTCGCGCCAGCGAGGTGCAGGGGGAGGGGGACCGAGGGGGAGGGGCAGCCGTTTGCCGTTCGGAGCGACGCATCCCGTCGTTCGGATGCGTCGGCCGTCGCCGTCAGCCGTCGCCGTCGCTGTCGTTGCCTTCGTTGCTTCCGTTACTTTCGTTGCTGCCTTACCGCTACTCGCTCAGCCCCACGTTCACCGCCACTACCACCGCGTCATCCTCCTCGAACTCCACCGCCACCCGCGTGGTGATCGTGTAGATGTTCACGCCGCGCAGGATGTCGCGGTCCTTGTCGATCCGGATGTCGCGGTGGATGCCAAAGACCAGGTTTTCCCGCGGCGTGAGGAAGCCGTAGGTCAGTCCGGTCCCGACGTATTCGTTCACGCCATCCTGATCGGTGGGGATGCTCGGCACCGCCGTCAGCGGCACGCCCATGTAGGGTGGAGCCTGGGCGCTGGTCAGCGCGCGATCGCCAAGCTCACCGGTCCGCTCGCTGAAGGTATCATGCCAGTCCTGCACCGCCGCCGGCGCGAAGTAGAAGCGCAGATCGCCGTGGTTGCGCTTGTACTTGTTCGGCAGCGCGCGATACATCTGCGCCAGGCCCGTCTTGTCGAGCGTCGCGCCCTCGAAGTCCTCAACGTGTCCGTCCTCCGCGAGCACGCGCCAGCCGTCGAGGCCCTGCAGGAACACGTCCGCCGAGGTCTCGTCGCCCTGGATCGCCAGTTCTTCGAGGTCGGTGGCCGTCTGCCGCGCCATGACACGGATCACGGTCTCCTCGAGTTGTCCGCGCTCGATGCTGTCCTCAAGCGCCTCCATGGTGATCTCGAACGGGGTGATGATGTCCACCGCGGTGAGCATGACCTTCGAGAACGCCGCCTCGCTCAGCGCAGCCGGAGGAATGCCCTCGCTGCGAAGCTGGCTGACGCGCCCGCTGGTCGCGATCTTGTCGAGTTCCATGACGGCGCTGCGCATATTGATGATGCGCGCGTCCTTGAGCATGACTGACTGGTCGAGCGACATATCCACGAACCGCTCGGCCTGCCCGGTGGACAGCAGCCCGCCACCTGCGAGATCCGTCGTGTCTACCGCCTTCTGCAGCATGTTTTCCTGGCTCAAACTCCTGCACTTCCCTTCATGAGATGCTCCGCCCGATCGCTGTTAATCAAACCGCCGTTGCTGTTGCCTTACGTCGTTTGCCGTTGCCGTTCGGAGCGACGCATCCCGTCGTTTGGATGCGTCGGCCGTCGCCGTTGCCGTTAGCCTTTGGAGAGGTCGGCCCCCGCGCCGACCTGTGCCGTTGCCTTTCCTCCCCCTCTCCCGCCCCAGATCGCGCAGCGATCTGCAAGGGGGAGGGGGACCG
>JAAYJW010000161.1 GCA_012522765.1 candidate division WS1 bacterium
CGCCTGGACGCCTCCGACTGGTACTACCTCTACCGCCATCCCGACGACGAGCGCGGTGAAGCCACGTTGGCCGTGAGTATACCCGCCGCAGGCGACTATCACCTCTGGGCGAGATTGCGCAGCGGGCAGGTGGCGCGCAGCGTCTGGCAGATCTCCGCAGGCGACACAACCGCTGAGGTCGCCACAGGCGAGACACAGTGGACGTGGGTGCGCGCTGGCGACGGCCCGGTCAGCCTCCCCGCCGGGTCGGTCGAGGTCGCGCTCAGCACCTCAGACCGCCACGCGCAGCTTGACCTGATCTGCCTTGTGACCGACGCGAACTTCACCCCCGAGGGCCCGCGGCCGGAGAAGACCACGCCCCCCGCGCCGGTGACGGCGCTGCGGGCGGAGAACGTGCGCGAGCGGGTCAACCATCTGACCTGGGAGCCATCGGACGATCCCACACTCTCACACTACCAGGTCTACGCCTCCCGCGAACCGATCGCCGAGGCGAGCCAGGAACTGCTGGTCGGCTCGCCTGTGGAAGCGGAGATGTTCGACTGGGGCCTGCAGGCGGGCACCACCTACCACTACGCGGTGACGACAGTTGATCGCCGCGGCAATGAGAGCGCAATCGCCACCGCCCGGGCCGCGACACCCGCCGAGGACCCGGCGGTGACCATCGCGCTCACGTTCGATGAGGCCGAGCGCGAGGGGCCGTTCGAGCAGTCCGAGGCGGGCGACACGCACGGGGCGTTCTACGTGGTGCCTGAGGAGCCGCAGACCAATGCGGTCTCGTGGCAGATCGAGGTGCCGCGCGCGGATGACTACTACCTGTGGCTGCGCTACCTGCACCGCGGCAACGGCGGGCGCGGCGGCGAGGTGAGCCAGAACGTGCGCGTGCTGGTTGATGACGAGCAGGTGACTACGCTCGGTGGAGGGCTGACGGACCTGCATGTGCCAGACGCGATGATCGCCGAGAGCCATCCGCTGCACGACCGCCTCTGGACGTGGGCATGGCCCGGCGGCGAGGACCTCGTGCGCGTGCCGCTGGAGGCAGGCCCGCACACTCTGCGACTGCAGGACTTCGCACCCGGCGTGCGCTATGACGCGCTGGTGCTGACCAGCGAGCCGACGTGGGTGCCCGAAGATGGCCGCCTGCGCCAGCGATAGACCGACTTTGCGCGAGCAGATGTCCGGAGGATGCGATGCGGATTGGCAGCGTACTGATGGCACTTGGCTTCACGGCGATACTGCTTGCCCACGGTGCTTCCGCGCAGACACAGCCGGAGGACAATGCCGAACTCGTGGTCGTCGCCGCGCAGACGGAGCTTCGCTTCCCGGCGTCGGCCGAGGAGTTCGCCGAGCATATGCGTAGTCGCGTCGAGGCAGCCATGGTCTATCGGCCCGACCTGATCGTCTTTCCCGAAGACATCGGGATGCCGCTGATCGCGCTCGGCGACTATGATCTCGTCACCGGAGCCGGCAGCCCCGAGGAGGCAATCGGTGGATTGCTGACGCGCCATTCCGCCGCTGTCGGCGCGCTGGTGGCCGAGCACGAGGTGTCGCCACAGCGGGCGCTGTGGCTGGCGAAGGCCGAGGTCATCAGCACCACCTATCGCGAAACGTTCTCGGCCCTCGCGCGCGAGCATGAGGTCTACATCGCCGCAGGCTCGGTGCCGATGGTGCCGCCCGACAGGCCCGGCGCAGTCCTCAACACCGCCTGCGTCTTCGACCCGGCGGGTGAGATGCAGATCGTGGGCACCAAGGTCCACCTGGTGCCGTTGGAGGGCGAGGAGGGGCTGGACTTCTCTCCAGGCTCCGCAGAGGACTACCGCATCGTGCGCACCCCGAAGGCGACCTTCGGGACGATCATCTGCGCGGATGGCTGGGACCCCGCGATTGCCGCCGCGCTCGTCGAGCAGGGCGCGGAGGTGCTGGTGCAGGTGTCGGCAAATCCGGAGCAATGGAGTGAGGACACACGCGAGGGCTGGCGAGACAGCCTCTTCTCGCGGGTGCAGGAGCTTCAGGTCTACGGCGTCTGCGCCATGGGCGTCGGGAACCTGCTGGGCGTTCCGATGCAGGGCCAGTCTGCCATCATGGCGCCGCGTGACTGGACCGCCGACGGCTCAGGCTTTCTTGCGGAGGCTGCCAGCGCGACTGGTGAGGAGATCATCGCCGCTACGCTCGATCTGTCGCGGCTGCGCGGCAAGTAATCAGTGGTTCGAGTATGATACTCAGCGGGGTCGGGGGCATCCGGCCCCGCGTTTGCGTACAGAGGAAACCGGGGCGTTCAACGCGAACGAACCTTCATCCCCTCACTGACATGGAGGCCAACATGAGACTGCCAGCACCAGCAGTAGTTCTCGCGATCGTCATGACTGCCTGCTGCGCCCTCGCGCAGCCGACGGGCTTTACCAGCATCGAGGAGTACCTTCCGGAAACGTGGGCGACTGACGGGAGCGTTGACCTGCGCGAGCAGATCCAGCGCGCCTTTGACGAGCGTGCGATGGTCTTCTTCCCCGGCAGCGATGACCCGGAAAGCCCCCGCGTCTACCCCGTCACCTGCGGGCTCGAGGTGCGCGAGAATGCTCGCGTCAGCTTCGGCGCCAACGCACGGCTGCTGCGCCTGCCGTCGGAGGGCTGCGTCATCAGCCTCGCGGATGGCGCGCATCTCTCAGGCGCGGTCATCGACGGCAACAAGTACGCGCACTTCCCGCAGTTCGAGGACCTCGGCAAGAGCGATGCGGGCGTCCGCATCGCCAATCACTGCGTCATCGAGGACGTGGCGGTCTTCAACAACCCGGGCATCGCGTTCTTCAGCTACGGATCATACAACAAGCTCTACCGCTGCCTCGCGGAAAATGTCGGCTACATCGACGTGAAGTTCGGCGCGATGAACTACGCCGGCGCGCGTGACGCCTGGAGCGGCGACGGCTTCTACTTCCGCGGCACCGGCAACCTGATCCGCGACTGCGAGGCATACGACGCGCAGCGATGGGCCTTCTGCTCCTCACACAGCGGCGCGAAGCAGAACACCTACGTGGACTGCCGCGGAGGCGACATCAACTTCCGCACCTACGGCTTCATCGACATCGAGGGCGCCGACGCGAACAACCGCCTGATCCGCTGCATCAGCCCCAACAGCCACATCGCGCTGCCCGGCGCTCCGCAAACCGAAGTCATTCAGTGCATGGCCTCGCGCATCAGCTTCTATGACCATCAGAACCCCGACAGCGTCGAGATGTACGGCGGGCAGAAGGGCGTCGCACCTCTCATTGACGGCTGCATCACCACCGAGGGCGGGATCGTCATCGGCGGCTGGTCGAGCCAGCGCAATAAGCTCGTGCCGGGCGCGGTGGCGCCGATCATCACCAACAACCGCATGTACAAGAGCCACAGCGGCCCCAGCGATGGCTACAGCGACTGGTCCTTCAGCGTGCATTCCACCGACGGCAGCGGCGTGGTCTCGGGCAATATCCTCTTCGAGTACGACGACGGCTACACGAAGGGGCCGGGCATGAACCTGGGCAACGTGGAGGGCTCCAACAACCACGTCGTCTACGGCCAGTGGAAGCTCGACCTGCCGAAGCTGCGCATGCGCTACGGCTACCTGCAGCAGGAGCAGATCGACGCCCGCAAGCTCGACTACGCGCGCGAACTGCTCGCCGACAGGAGCGAGGAGCTTGGCCTCGAGGGCGAAGTAACCGCGCTCGAGTGGCTGCCGATGAGCGCGCAGTTCGTCAGGGACCCCGGCGACACAGGCGAGGACGCGGGCTGGGCGGGTGCGCTCCCTGAGGGGCAGGAAGCAATGACGATGCCGGTCGGCATCCACTGGAACTCGGTGCTGGGCCGCTACACCAAGGTCGGCTGGTACTACATGCCGCTTGAGCTACCGCAGACGCCTGCGGGCAGCCGACTCTACTTCTACATCAGCGGGATAGACTACGCGGCGAAGCTCTTCGTTGATGGCCGGCTGATCGGGAGGCATGAGGGCTGGGACACGCCCTCGCTGATCGAGATCCCGGAGGACGTGCGAACGGGAGAGCCGCAGCTTCTTGCGGTGAAGGTCATGCCCGGCGCGCTCGGCGGTATCTACGCGCCGATGGCGCTGGTCGTGACAGCCGGGGGCGAGGATGCATGAGGATCGCCACACTCTTTCTGCTGGCCCTCTGCGCAACCATCGCCTGCGCCGAGCCGTATGCAGTCGACTTCACCTCGCGCGAGGCGCTGGATGCGGTCGTGCGAGAGGGCAGCCAGAGCTACCGCGAGGAGGGCGGCTACATGATCCTGCGCGGCGGCAGCAGCGTCTACTCCGCGGAGGCTACCGGCCCCGGCGTCTACCACGTGCGCTTCACGATGATCGAGGCCGACAAGTTTCAGTACCATGTGCCGCTGGCAGAGTTCTTCAAGGCTGACCCGGCGGACTCAAGCAGCGACGGCTACGGGATCACGTGGCAGCCGTGGGGGCTGATCACGCTGAGCGCGAACGTCGGCGGCGAGCGCATCTACCGGCGGGAGTTCATCGACCCGGGCCCGAACAACCGCAACCGCTACCAGGCGGGCGAGGCTGTTGACCTGACGCTGCGGGTGCCACCGGAGGGCGATTGCGTGGAGGTCTACACTTTCCGCACCGAGCCGACGGGCGAGCCGACCTGCCGCTTTAAGCTGCTCGACCTGCCGCTTGAGGGCCACTTCGGCTGGCACAACACGAAGTCATACTCGGATACGTGGATACACTCGTTGAGCTATCGGTAGGGCGTGCCGGGGGGCGGGGGAGAGGAGCCGTTGCCGTGGCCGTTGCCGTTCCTCCCCCCTCTCCCGCTTGTCCCGCCTGTCGTTTAGGCGGGACCAGGGAGAGGGGGGAGCGAGGGGGGTGAGGTAGTCGTACAGCGACTAACGGCGCCCCCCCCGCCAACAGTGTCGATGGGCGAGGAGCCGTGTGCCGTTGCCCAGCCCTATGGAGCGGAGGGGCTTTCAGCCGCTCCGTCAGCGATACAGAACGACACTGGCGCCGCTAAAGCGCCGCCACTCCAGACGGCAACGACCACGCAACCACTCACGCCGCGCCTCACCACTCCTCGTCGGCGAAGCCGAATGAGTACATCTCCGCGTTACGCAGGGCGAACAGCACGCGCACGCTGCGTCCGCGGAGCGCCGACACGTCGTCGCCGCCCTTCCAGCGTATCGGCGCGCAGACCGAATCGCCGCTGAAGGGCACGCTGTCATCCTCCGCCGGGTCATCGTCAAACCGCGCTCCCCAGCCTCGCGCCC
>JAAYJW010000162.1 GCA_012522765.1 candidate division WS1 bacterium
CCATGTGCTTTCCGAAGAGGATTGGGAGGGCGAGACGGGGCAGATCGACCGGGGCCTGATAGCGCGCCACGTGTCGGACGAGCTGTCTGACTGGAGCGTCTACCTCTGCGGGCCGGCAGAGATGATGGAGGCGCTCGCACCTGAGTTGGTGGAGATGGGCGTCAGCGAAGGCAATCTGCACAGTGAGCGCTTCTGGCTCTGAGGAGGCGGTGGGCAATGCCGCATCGCAACCGCATGCTAGTAACGGTCGTGACGATCATGGTCATCTTCGCGCTGGCGGCGAGCCTCGTATCCGCCGCCATGCGCGCCGCACCGCCAGAGGCGGACGATGAGCGCGACGAGCAGGCTGCCGCCCATCAATCGCACTCCTCTGTGGTATTGGCGGAGGCGCCGGCGGTCTTCATGGCGAAGCACCTCCCGCCGCTTGAGTCCGCTACAGTGACCTGACCCGCGGGACGGAGGACGCATCAGTGCCGCTGAAACATCGCTTCATTGTGCTCGATGGCTGTGAGGGCGCCGGCAAGACCACCCAACTCGGCCGCCTTGCCGAGGCCCTGCGCGCCGCCGGGGAGCATCTGCTCGTCACGATCGAGCCCGGAGGAACCGCCATCGGCAACGCCGTCCGGGAGATACTGCTCTCGCCCAACCACGCCGAGATGACGCCTCTGACGGAGATATTCCTCTTCTGCGCCTCACGCGCACAGCATTGCGATGAGGTTATCCGACCGGCGCTGGAGGCAGGGCAGATCGTCCTCTGCGACCGCTTCTCGGCTTCGACTTTCGCCTATCAGGGCCATGCGGGCGGGGCGGGCGTAGAGCTTGTCGAGCGCCTCGATGCCGAGGCCACGCGCGGACTTGTGCCGGACATGACGATCATCCTCGACTTGCCGCCTGAGGAGGGCATGCGGCGCAAGTTCGGCCACGGGCCAGCCGGGGATACCGCGGACCGTATCGAGCGCAACCAGATCGAGTTCCATCGCAATGTGCGCGAGGGCTTCCACGAATACGCCCGGCGTTACGCCCGGCGCACCGCCGTCCTCGATGCATCAGTGCCTGAGGCAAAGCTCTTCGAAGCAATCTGCGAGGCAATCGGTTTGAGCAAGCAGTAGCAGCGAGCGCCATACTGTTGCAGTCGCGGGGGGTGAGACGGATCCACGGGGATGCTCCTCCAACACCTGAATCGCCTCAGCGGAGCCGAGGCGAACTGAGCGACCTGCGCGCAAGTGCTATCGCCGGCCTGCTGCTGATGGCACTCCTCGCGGTCGCTGTTGTGTATCTGCTGCGCCCGCCGAACTTCGACCCCATCACCATCTGGCCATTCGGCTTCTGGGCTGGTGGCTGCATCATCCTCGCCCTCATCCTCTCGCCACTGCTCCACCCGCGCCGGGCGCTGCTGGTTGGCGGGATTGCACTGATTGCCGCGCTGGCGGTCTGCGAGGAGCCACGGTACCTGCTGCGGTCGGTCGCGCGCGAGCCGGATCGAGAGATCGCGCAGGCCCGCCTTGATGGCTCGCTCGTGCGCGTGATCACGCTCAACTGCGGCGGCGGCGATGAGCGCGCCGTGACGGATGCGCTCGCACTTGACCCGGACGTGCTGCTGCTGCAGGAGACGCCGGGCGAGGTGGCGCTGGAGAGCGTGGTGCCGGAGGGCTGGCAGCGCGCGGGATGGCTCGACCCGACGATCATGGTCCGCGGTACGCTGCAGGCCGACGACCTCCCGCGCTGGCTCGCGCATGAGATGTACGTGGGCGTGGCGGTGCCGGAGCGCCTCGGGAGGCCGATCACGATCATCTCCACGCGCCTCGTGCATCCGTCGCTACGGATGGACATCTGGCGGCCGAAGGTCTGGCGGGACGCCGCGCGTGTCCGCAAGGAGCGGGCGCACGTGATCGCCGACCTGCTGCGCCAGCGCCTGCGGCACGGGGAGGACCTGCCGGTGATCATCGGGGGCGACTTCAACACTCCCGGCGGTGATTCGCTGCTCAGGCCGCTGGCCCAGGCGGGATTGCGCGATGTCTTCGCCGCGGCGGGGCGCGGCTGGCCGAACACCATCACCGCCGACTTTCCCGTCTCGCGCATCGACCTGATCTACGCGAGCAACGTCTTCCGGCCACTCGACGCGCGCGCGGTCATCACGCCGCACTCAGATCATCGGATGGTGGTAGCGGACATGGCGCTGAGGTAGCGGGTGCGTCTGCTCGCGTAACTTGCCGCTGCCTCCGGGGAGGTGCCGCGCGTCATCCCGTGAATCAAACTGGTAAGCGATTGGCAACCTGTGTCGGGGAGGGATTCAGCATGTCCCGCAGCGACAGGCGTCGGATGCATGCGCACATACTCGCAATGGCCGCGCTCATTCTTGTCGCGGCCGCAACTCTCGCCATGAGCCTCGCCAACGCACGTTCTACCTCAGCCGCCGTACGCGCCGCCCTGCTTCCCACGCTCGCCGCACTCGGTCAGGCCGAAACGCCCGGCTCACCGGAGGTGCTCCCCGGTAGCGTCGCACCAGATCCCCCCGTGGCCGCAGCCATCGAACAGGCCGCGATGGCCTACCTCACCGCAATCGACGCCAGTGAGTGGGAGACCGCGTGGGCGCTCACACACCCAGATACCCGCGGCGGCATCGAGATGGACGGCTGGGCCCTGCCGACGATCGCCGAGCGAGAGGGCAGCGGGGTCGAGGATGACTGGGAACACGGGGTTGAGCGCGCGCTGCCGACACTGATGATGGGCGCAGAAACTGAGATAGGCCGGATCGTCACCGAAGAGATGAGTGGCTGGGCGGAGTTGACGGTGCGCACACAATTCCCCGGCACACTTCTGATGCGGCGAAAGGGCGATGGCTGGGCGCTGGACCTTGAGGAGACCCGCCAGACCGAGGCGCGCGAGGCGATCAGCCGCCAACTGCAAGCGTATACGGGTGGGCAGAGCGACCCGTATGACTTCTTTCGCGCGATGATGATGGCCGAGGGGGCCGGTGTCGCGGGCTATTCGCTCACCGATCTGGCGCTTTCGCCGCAGATAGAGGCCGAATTCCACGTTGAGAGCGTCAGCGTGGCCGATGACCGGGCGGTTGTGCGGGTAACCGGGGTGTCCATCCTGCGCGTCGCCATGCCGCTGGCAAATGGTGATCGTGGCTGGAGTATGGCATGGTGCCGGGATCCGGTGCTGCTGGGGCCGGAGATCAGCTTCGAGGACGTCATCGCCGGGCAGCGCAGCGGAGCCGCAGCGGCAAACGTCTGCCGGGCGAACCTGAGGCAGCTTGCACTCGCGGTGCTGATGTACTGCCAGGACTATGATGAGCGTTTCCCGCCTGCAGATCGCTGGTGCTCGGTGACGTATCCGTACACGAGGAACCGGGAGATCCATCACTGTCCCGAGGATGACACGCCCTTCAGCTACGCTTTCAACTACAAGCTCAGTCGCCAGACGCTGTCTGCGGTTGAGCGTCCAGCGGAGACGATCGGGCTCTACGAGTCGGAGATCGGCAAGGGCGACGCCTTCGACTGGCCGGACTATCCGGGGAGTTCGATCCCCGATCCGGCACGGCACAGAGGCGGCAACTACTACGCGTTCATTGACGGCCACGTGTCGCTGCTGTCGTCGGATGACAGCAGAGTGCAGGAGGACGCGTATCGGCTGAGCCTGCGAGAGTGAGGGCGTGGTCGGAGGTGCCGGAGGAGGAAGATGCGCAGCTTCGGTGGTATTATGCACTTGAGAGCAACTGGGGCGAGCTGGAGGCGCAGGTGCAGCGCCGCATGGGGGCGAGTGGCCCGCCAGAGCGGCTTCAGGCTTCCTCTACCGCGGGCGCAGTCTCAACTATTGCCCGTGTTCAGCACGATCGTTTCGCCGATCACCGCCGAAGCGTCGTCTGAGGCGAGGAAGACCGCTACGCGCGCGACCTCCTCGGGCAGCGTGAGGCGCCCGAGGGGCAGGCTCGCGCGTTCGAGCGGGTCGCCATCGCGCCAGTTGCTCATCTCCGTCGCGACGGGGCCGGGCCCGATGCCGTTGACGCGCACGTCCTGCCTGGCCCACTTCTGAGCAAGGCCGCGCGTCAGGCCGCGCACGCCCCACTTGGACACGCCGTAGATCGAGTTGCCGCCGCGGAATGCGTAATCCGAGGCAATGTTGATGATTGCCCCGCCCGGCGACATCATCTGCGCCCCCCAGTCGGTGAGAAACCAGACGGCCTTCAGGTTCGTATCGATCACGTAGTCCCAGTCCGCTTCACTGCCCGCCTGATCGGGCAGGTGATGCACACCGGCGTTATTCACGATGATGTCGAGGCCGCCGAGGGCCTCGCGCGCCTCCTCCAGCCGCGCCTGTGCGATGGCTATGTCGCTCACGTCCCACTCCATCGCATGACAGAGCCGCCCCTGCGCCTCGACTGCCGCGCGCGTCTCCTCCAGCGCCGCCAGATTGCGCGAGGTGATGGCGACATCCGTGCCCTCTTCGGCGAATGCGATGGCGATGGCCCTGCCGATACCCCGGCTTGCGCCGGTTACGAGCGCCCTGCGATTGAGCAGTCGCATCATACAGTCCTCTCACAATGAGGTAGGACAGGCTTTCCATTTCGAGCCTGTCAACCAAGTCCGTATGTAGTGCGGGCGCCCTCGCCCGCACACGTGCTCTTTGCGAACAAGCAACGTGGCACCTGTCCTACTTGCGGTGTCCTACGGGTAGATTACGCAGTCTCGGAACAGCACCCGGCAGCCGTTGCAGCCGAGGCCGACCTGCCCGCCGCCAGTCAGCGGCTCCGGGTCCGTCCATCGCAGAGCCTCGACGCCGTTGAACGTCAGCGTGAGAGTATCGCCCGCCCGCTGCGCCCTGATGCGCACGGCTCGCGGTGAGTTGCAGTGCCCGCCCATGGCGATCCGGCAGCGGCGGTCGTCGCTCGACGCGACCTCCACGCCATCCCGCAGCAGCACGTTCCGCTTGCCCTTATCCGCGCCGACGATGAAGCGATAGCCGCTGTCCGGGTCGCCTCCGGCACCGTTGAGGATCACGCTGATGTCGTGGTAGGCGAAGTGCTCGTGGTGGCCGGTCTCGTGCCCCTCGGTGAACTCGCCTGCGGAGACGTCCACCGCAACGTCCTCGGGCAGCGCGTGGCGGTTCCACGTGAACGCCGGCTCCTCGCGACCGTCGCCGGTCATCCAGTAGTCCCACAGGATGCAGGCCATGCCGGTGTGATCGGCCCACTCGCCGGTGCGCGGCTGCCAGTCCGGCTCGACCCGGTCGAACTTGTACGCCAGCGCCGTGTCGCTCGCGAGCGCGATCGCACTGAAGCGCACCTCGCCTCCGGAAACGCTCACCTCCGCGTAGCCGTCGGGCAGCGGGTCCGGGTCGCGCCACGTCAATAGCGTGCGCGCGTCTCCACCGCCCTCGATCACGATCCAGTCGCCATCGCGGCGGATGGAACCCGGAGAGCACGTTCCATCACTGCCCGCCCCTTCGTGGATGACCTCGCCGCGCCTCAGAAAGCGGTAGGTGCCTCCCCATGGGCCGTGCTCGACCTGATAGCCCGGCTCCTCACTCATGCAGATGCCCAGTGTCACCGTTGCTTCGCCGCCATCGGTGTCCACCATCAGCCGCGGGTCGCCGGGCGTCACTTCGTGGAAGCGAAGGATTGCATTGACGAGGCCCCCATCGCCCTTCGCCACGATGCGCGGCCCAGCGTCGGTAGCTACGCAGCGCCATGATCCACCACTTGGCCGCCAGAGCGCTCCGATCGGCTGGATGGTGTTGGCCGTCGCTACAGCCGGGATGGGCGCGTTGTTCCCGTCGGCTCGTGAGATGATCGCCTGCGGCTCGTCTCTCAGTTCGGCGCAGGACAGGTCGCTGAAGGTCGCACGCCCGCCCTGAAGGTAGACGCCCGCGCGCCCGACAGGTTGGTTGATGATGAACGTCTCGCACAGCGTCTTGCCGTCGAGCAGGCAAGTGATCCGTCCTGCCGCCATCCGCAGCGTCATGAGGCC
>JAAYJW010000013.1 GCA_012522765.1 candidate division WS1 bacterium
GCGCTTGATCGTCGCCGGGTCCATGCCCGCCGGTTCGGGCTGCATGGCGTCGAGGATGTCCAGCCCCATCTCAACGAAGGTGGGCATGATCTCGTGCGTGTCGCCGCAGGAGTGGAGCATCGCGAGGCAGCCGTGCTCGTGGGCGAGATCGATGAATGGCTTGATGCGCGGCACGAAGAAATCGTCGAAGGCCTGCGGCGGGAAGAGCCGACCGCGCTGGTCGCCGCAGTCCTCGCCGAGCGCGAGGATGTCGATCGCGCCCCCCGCGGCCTCCAGCGCGCGGCGGCAGTGCTCGTAGTAGTGCTCGACGCGGTGGTCGATGATCGCGATGCCCACCGGATCGTTCGTCATGATGTCCACCAGCACGCGCTCCATCCCGCGAGCGCGCGAGACGCCGTTGACTATGTCCGGGATGCCCGCGCCTCCGAAGACCACAGCGTACTCGCCCAGCGCCTCGGCCCGTTCGCGCAGGGCGGAGTAGTCGTAGTCGTCGGGATCAGGCCACGGGTAAGCCTCGACCTCATCGACGCTGTCCATGTCGGCGAACGGAAGCTCAGTCGCCTCGGGATAGGTGCCGCCCTCATAGTGCTTGTTCGTGTACCCGGTGCCGAAGATGTCGTAGCTGTCGGCCCTGCCCGGCAGGCCCGGCCCGGGGCCGCGCTCTGCGGTGTAGGGAGCGCCGACATGCCGCAGGTCAACCCCGAGCGCCTCGAGGATGTCGCGGTCGCCGAAGTGCGCCTGCAGCGCCGCGCGAATCTCCGGCGTGAGGTAGACCTGCAGCGGCACGCGATCGGGCTGCTCATGGCGGCAGGCGGCGAGGACGCGTTCTTTCGAGGTCATGGCTGCTCCTTCGCTCTCTCATACAGATACGCCCGCCCCTGCTTGCCCACCTGCTCGATCGCGCCGACTTCGCGCAGAGTGTAGGCGATCCTGCCCGCGAGGCGCTGGCGGATGCCGCCGCATTCGCGGATGTCCGCCACCGTGAACTGCTCCGGCAGGCCCTCGGGCAGCAGCCGCGCGAGGTCCGCGGGCTCCTCGAAACGGTGGCGCTCGAGGATCGCGAGACACTCGTGGCCGATGATAGACTGGCCCTTGCGCCGCCAGCTTCCGTTGCCGTCATCGAGCCACATCTCGCATTCGGCGATAACGACAAGCTCAAGCGTGATGTTCTCGCGGGAGAGCAGGCGCGTGGCGTAGACGAGTTCGTTGAAGACCTCGCAAAGCTGCGAGCGCTTGGGGGAGCGGCGGTAGGAGGTCTCCTCGCCGGTCTCGCCGTCGAACTTCGCGATCCACTTGAAACGCGCGATCGGGTGCACCAGCACCACGGGGTGCTCGTTGGCGAGCGCGTGCAGCTTGTCGCGGATGGCGGTGAAGGAGCCGGTCTGGATCTCGTAGATGACCCCGTCGCGGATCGCGTCCGCGTAGAAGCCATCCATCTCGACCTCGACCCGCCCGTCATCGCCCGCGTAGAAGCGCTGCAAGGCCTCGTGTAGTGCGGAAGGCATCGGTGCCTCCGAATGAGTCACGTCATATCAGGGCGTACCTGGAGGGGCCGCACGAGTGTCGACCGCGGGGGCGGTCGACACGAGGTCGGCCCTGCGAACGGCCGGGGCCGACCTCATGCCGCTCCTTAGTCGCGGAATTCGTGCGGCCCCTCCATCGGCCCTCCCCGGTCCCGGTTACCCGGCCGTCACGCGTACTTCTCCGCCATCTCGATCGCGACTTTCGCCCACTCGTGCAGGCGCCTGTTGCGGCCGCGGAGGGTCTCAATCTCGCGCAGGACGATCTGATACGGGTGCCCCTGCAGCATCGAGAGGCCGCGTTCGAGGTGCGCGCGGTGCTCGTCGAGCGTGGCCGGCAGCGTGACCTGCGCCGCCGACTGCCGCCACATGATGCAGTAGCGGCCCTGGCAGGCCTCGATGACCTTTGCGATGTCGCTCCAGAAGCTGCTGACGAAGATGCGCAGGTTCGGGATGCCAAGCACGATGTCCGTCTTGTTCGACAGGCTCTCGCAGCAGCCATACTGCACGCGGCCGAAGCTCTGGAAGCAGACCTTCTGATAGCTGAGCAGGAACTCCTCGTGCATCGCCGGGCCGACGGTGTCGAACTCCTGCGAGTTTGATGCGACCCAGAGGTTGTGCAGGCCGACAGGGCCCTCGGCGGGTGGGTCATTCACCGGATCGGAGCAGAACATCGGCTCGTGGTTGTTGGGCGTGAGGACGCCCGCCTCCTCGGCGGCGCGCATGGCGTTGAGCACCCCCTCGGTGATCTTCGCCATGGCGCGATGGACAAGCTCGGGCCGGAAGGCGAGGTCCTCCATCATCGGCGCCATCCCGCGCAGGGCTTCGAGGTAGTTCTGATGCATCGGCACCAGTGGCGGGTAGCCCTCGATGCGCACCGGCATGGCGTCGCCGAGGATGTCCTGCATCTGTGAGGCCGCGCGCTGTGTGGCCTCGGCGTCGTGGTAGAAGCGCGGCACGCGGATCTTCTCGTAGTCATCGGGCGTCTCGATCGGGTGGTAGTAGCGGAAGCCGCCGTCCTCGGTGGAGCCAATGGACTGCTTGGTCTGCAGGCCCCACACGGGCGGCTCCTCGCAGCGTATCGCGGCGCGCACTCCCCACCACGGCTCGAAGATCTCGTCATCGCCGATGGTGTCCTTGAAGAGGTAGTAGCGCAGCGACTTTTCCAGGCCGCGGCAGGTCGGGTCCTCGCACTGCAGGTCGCTGTCGGGCAGGACCTCGCGGCGGGCGAGGGCGATGCGGCACCAGACCGGGGCACGGTCGGGCCTGCGCAGTTCGTTCACATCGCGCCAGCGCTGTCTGCGGCGATCATACTCCTCGGTGAGCGCAAGCTCCCTGACTTGCGCGGCAAGATCGCGAACGATGCGGAGGTCGGTATCAGTGAAGGCAGGCACTTGAGTGGTTCTCCTGTGGTGAAAACCTGTTGCGGATGGGCATTTCGCCGGGGTGGCAGATATTCCTTGATGGACGCGCCGAAGGGGAGGTCAGTCAAGGCGCTCGGACAGCGAGCGAACCCACGGAAGCTGCTCGCCTACTGTGCGGACGAGGCGGTCGTCTGCGGTCCAGAGTTCGCAGTCGAGCATCTCCGCAACGTAGAGGTAGCCAGCGTCGTATGGCGTGACCAGATGGTCAAAGGCGCAGACGAACCGGTCCCAGATATCGCGTACTTCGATCAAGCCGATGTCCGTCAGACGAACCGGGCTTGAAGCCAGCCAAGCCACTGCCTGGTCCCCGCGGGTGGGCGAGATCAGTCCCGAACGCACGGCCTTACGTATCGCATGACAAGTCTCGAGCACCAGGTACGCGGGTGCGCCTATGATGACGTCATGTTCCTCCCACTGCGACCAGAGCCAGCTTGCCTTCGCGCTTAACTCTTCAGGCAGCAGATAGCTGACGATGACTGAAGCATCGACGCAGACAACGCCCGAGGTGTCAGTCACCCTCCCGCGCCTCCCGAATCGCTTCGACGGCAAAGCCGCGAGGCAAAGGCACGCCGCCGCGGTCCCGCAGGATGTCTTCCCGCAACTTGTCCGCTAGCCGCGCCGAGTCTGTGCGGGCAGTGCGCCTATCTCGGTCTCGGGAGAGGGCCTTGCGATTGAGCCATTCATCCAGCGCGGCGCGAGGAACGCGCCAGACGCCCTCCGATACTTCCAGCGCAGGCAGCCCAAGATCGGTGATGAGCCGTTCGACATCTTCGGCGCCAAGCTGCATGTACTCAGCGACCTGCTCAATAGTCATCACTTCCCGGGTCTCCACTGCCATCCGACTCAGCCTCCACCAGCAAACACTCATTAGAGCGTCTTCTCATGAATTATACCCGGCCGCGCGCCGACAGTCCACTTAGCCTCGCGCCTGTTACCACCGCCTGAAGGCGCTCATCTGTATCGTCACGAGGTCACCCGGCGCGTGGTCGTAGATCAGCGCCACCGGGCGACCGTCACCGTCGGCATCAGTGAAATCAGCCGGATCGAGCGGCCGGTCCGTGTAGATGCGCGTGTCCTCAACGCGCTCCACGCGGTAGCGCGCCTGCAGCGTCTCGTCGGTGATCAGCGCGCCTTTGTAGTGCCCCGATTTGAAGCCGCGCGCCACCTCGATCGGCGGCGGCAGTTCGGCGATCAGGTGTGAGCGATCATCGGCGAAGCTCTCGATCTTTGAGCGATAGCGCAGGCTGCTCAGGTCGAGCCGCAGGCGATTCGGCGCCAGCACCTCCGCCACGTGGTAGGCCGACCGGTGCGGACCGCCCTGCAAGTAGATCACCCGCCCCACCACGTCGGCGCCGGCGGGCAGATCGCGGTCGAGCGTCAGCGTCCGCTCGGCGAGGTCAAGCTCCGTCACCGTCGCCTCGAAGCGCGGCAGGTCGAGCGCGAGACCAGCTTCGCCCTGGCGGAGGTAGCGCCCGTTGACGAGATGGGCCGCCCGCGGCTGCCCGTCCTGCTCCGACCAGTAGCCGAAGCTGCCGGAAAACTCGATCTCCCCCACGCGCAGTTCGGCGTTGGGGTCGAGCGAGTAGATGAACGTGTCCACCTGCCCGCCCGTCAGCGTCACCCGCACCGCCACCGGCGCGAACTCCGCCTCATCGGCATCACCATCAACCGGCAGACGCTGAATGCGCTCGATGAACGGACCTGCCTCCTCGCCGTAGGGCTGCCAGACGCTCACAAACTCGCTCGCACCATCGTCGGCGGAGTCCTCGGCGAAGAGGTAGCGGATCGGCGGGATGTCGGTTTTCGCGCACAGGGCGGTGAGATACCGCCGCCCCGGCTCACCGAGCACGTCCACACGCAGGCGATCCGCGCTCTGATCGTGCGACCATTCCGCCCAGACGTCTGACTCGGCGTAAGCATCGGCGGGCTCCACTATGTTGCTCGCCATGTTCCGGCCCATCTTCTGCAACTGCAGAGCAGCCTCGCCCGTCGGCGCGAACTGAAGCGACGCATCGAAGTCATCATGCGCGGGGCCGTGGAAGCACCAGGTGCGGGTGGCGCCGCCGGCCATGCGGAAGATATCCAGCACGTAGACGTTGCCGCCCGGCGCATCGGCGAGACAGATGGCGCGGCGGTAGAAGCGGTTCGGGAAGCCATCCGGCTGAGCGGAGACATCCGCGAATGACGCCTCGGGCGCTCCCCCGAAAGCCTCCAGCGTCCCGCGTGAGATGAAGCCCTGGTACTGCGGCCCGTAGTCGATCATGCCGGTGATGTGATGCGCCACCGAGGAGGTGCTGCCCATCGGGTGTGCCCAGCAGGGATAGCCGAGCTCGGGCGTCACCGAGAAACCACGCGCGAAGAACTCAACGTTAAGGTTGTCCTCATGCTGGTGGCCACGGCCGTAGCCGTAGCGCAATGCCAGCCCCGCGCGTTCTGCCACGTCCTCGGCGTCCGCGCGCGATTCAAGCATCACGAAGCCCACGCCGTCCATCACGCGGCTCTGCAGCGGCTCCGCCGGGCCGATGCGCTCGGCATGGGCGACCACTTCATCCCACACATTCGGCTCGAAGAGCTCCACCTTCGGCTTCCCTGCGCGGTAGAGCGCGCGCGCGATGGCATCTGTCGGCCAGCGGCGGTACGCGCGGATGTACTCCAGCTTCAGTTGCGACGGTATGCCGCCGGGGTAGCGCGCCGCGCGTGGGCTGCCGCTATCGCCGTAGCTCGGGCCGAACTGCCCTGCCACGAGCATGTCCGTCCAGGCATCGAACTCCGCGCGTAGCTTGGGATACTGCGCCTCATCGTAGAGGTTGCAGCGCTCCCCCCACTGGTCGGATTCGACGCGCGCGAGAATCTCCGCCATGTCCGACTTGCTGCGCAGATAGCCGTAGGCGTAGCCGAGGGCGGAGATCCAGACCGGGCCCTCGCGCGTCATGGTGTTGATCAGCGTCTCGTCATCGAAGCCGCCTTTGTTCAGGCCGGAGGAGTAGGCGTGGGTGAAAAGCTCCTCGATCCAGCGATCGGTGACCGGGCCCATGTTGGCGCAGACGGCCATCTCGGCGAGGTCGCGCTCGCGGGCACCCATGTTCCCGCCGGTAAGCTCGCGGCGCAGCCAGTCGAAGCCGAAGACCTGCACCATGTAGGTGTCGATCAGCGCGCGCACGTCGTCGGGCGTCTGAACCGTCGGGTCCTTCGTGCGCAGATAGTCCGCCAGCGCCTGGTTGCTGCCGAGGTGCTCCCAGATGGCATCGTAGGCCTTGCAGGCGGGCACCAGCACCTGCCCGCGCTCCCAGTTGCCATCCACCAGCAGCCGCCCGCCGCGAAGGTAGTGGTCGTCCACCTGCTGCCAGCGCATGTTCAGGCCCGGGTAGACGTAGGCGATGCGCGCCAGCAGAAGCCCCGCGCGGTGGGCCGCAGCCTCATCACCGAAGAGCAGGTATCTCAGCGCGAGCCGATTCAACTCGCCGCCGAGGTTCTGCCAGAGCAGGTGGTGGTTGTAATACGCGATCCAGCCGGCATGGTCGTCACGAGTGGCGCCAGGCTTGAGCGGCAGGCCCCAGCCATCGTCGGGGTGATCGCCGGAGGTGAAGTCATTGTTCGCCCAGTCGTTCGTTGGGAAGAGGCGGTCGCATTCGGGGCATTGCAGCTTCCACGGCGTCGCAGTGCTACCCTTCCATGGATAGAAGCCCGAGCGCTTGAAGATGATCTCGCCGCAGTAGGGGCAGGGCCAGTTGCTGTAGCACTGGCGCGGGACGTTCCACGACGGGAGCGCCCCGAAGATCTCCTCATCGCTCATCGTGTCATAGCGCGTCGCGCGCTGAATGTCATCCGCAAGCGACGGCTCGGCCTCGAGGTTCTGCCGGGCAATCGCGATCATCTCGTCGCTGTAGTAGCCCCGCCCGCGCTTGCGCTCATCCGGCTGGATGCCCGGTACCTGTGCGATCCAGTGCTCGATGTCCTCGCGGTAGCTGCGCACAGTCAGCGGCACTCGCACCTCGGCGCCACCGGCAGGCGAAAGCACGATCTCCCCGGTGAGGCCGCGTTCGGCGCGGAAGTAGAAGCGCGTGCGGCCCGAGGGATGCCCGGGCTTGGTGCGGTCGAGGAGCGTCACTCCCTCAGGCGCGGAGACCTCGACCTGTGCTGCCGGATCAATCGGCGCCTCCAGCCAGAATACCTGCTCCATCACCGGCACCGGCGCGGGTCCGATCGCAGGCTCGTCGGAGGGCACGTAGGGGTTCGGCAGGTCGGCGGCATGCGCAGCGGTCATAGCGATCACCGCCATCATGCAGATCAGACTGCGGGTCATAGCGACCTCCTCTGCGGCATCTGCGCCGTCGGAGATGCCGGCTCCCGCACCGGCGCGTGTCGTTGCCGTCCGAACGACAGCGGCGCTTCGCGCCGCCCCTCTGCGAGGGCGCAGGGGCCACAACGACTACGGCTAACCGCGCACTGCTCCCCAGTCGCGCCTGCGCGAGAACTTCCCGCATCACATGTGCCACGGACGCCCTCGCCCGTGGGTCGTTACGTCCATTCGCCACCGCGGGTCCCGCCC
>JAAYJW010000163.1 GCA_012522765.1 candidate division WS1 bacterium
CGCAGCTTCGCTTCGACAGCCCGGCGGGCGGCGCGGACTCCATGACGCTGCAGATCGCCGGCCTCGCCGCTGTGGACGCGAGTGTGAGCTTCCGCGGGCCGGGCGCAGACGCTTACTCGTTCTTCGTGATGTCAGACGACCGCAATCGTCTGCTGCCGACCGAAAGCCTCGCGCTGAAGGCGAACGATGTGCGGCAGCTTCAGCTTGTCTTTGAGCCGCAGGACGCCGCGCCGGGTGAACTTGCGGCGGAACTGGTGCTGGGCGGCAACGACGGGCGCGAGCAGGTGATCGCGCGCAGCGGCAATGTCTGGCCGGTGCGCCTGCCCGATCGCGCGCTGATGAGCATGAAGAACTACGGCGGCTCGGTCTACATGTTCAGCTCAGGCCCGGACCTGAACGAGCAGACGATCGAGCGGATGAGCTTCTTCCTTGATGACAGCACCGAACTGGGCCAGTCCGTCTGCGACGTGACCCTCAACCCCGATCAGAACATCACCCGGACGCTCGTGCGCGGCACGGACCTGACGATCGGCGAGGCGCTCAAGCAGCGGCCGGAGCTTTTCGCCGACCGTGATAACCTCCCGGCGCTCGACTTCAGCTACTTCAACCCGTGGATCCACGGCTCCCTGCTGCACGGCCACCGCTTCATTGAGACGCACGCGCCGCCTTTTGCCCGTAACACGACGCTCTCGCTGATCAACCTCGTTGCAGGCGAGCAGCTTGAGCCGGGGAGCGAGGAGTACCTGAAAGTCTACCGCTGGTACTTCGGCGAACTGCTGCGCTGGATGCGCGAGCATGGCTACCCGGAGGCGGAGGGGAAGGTCTCCGATGAGATCTCGCCCGATGAGGTGCCGCACTGGATAGAGGTGGCCGCAGTCGCGAAGCAGGTAGGCTTCCGGCCCTACACGACGATCACCGGCCACGTCGCGGGGATGCCCGAGTTGCTCAACGCGATGGACCCGGTCTCGGATGGCTGGCAGACGCAGTGGATGTCGAACCAGGTCTTCCGCGACCTGATCGAGCAGCGCTACGCGACAGTGACGAAGCGCGAGGACCTCTCGAAAGCGCAGTGGGGGCCCTACGGCAACGGTGGCGCGCAGGCTACATACGCCACGCAGCCCTTCGAGGCGATGGGAGTGAATGCCGGCGACTTCAGCGCCTGGACGCTGCTGGTGGATGGCGAGCCGCTGGAGGCCATCGGCGGCCCGTGGGGCAATACGCGCAAGGGCGTGGTGGCACTGTCGCCGCCCACGCTCTACATCAGCCTCCCGGATGGCGCCAACCCCGCTGAGGCAGGGCAGGAGATCGTGCTGGAGTATACGGTGCGAGAGCCTGACCCGAATGGCGAGGTGCTGGTGGATATTGATGACACAGACGTGCTCACCTACTACACCGGCTCGGGCAATAGCTGGAAGGTGCCCTATGTGGGCCCGCGCGGCAACGGCCTCTTCGCCGCCTCCCGCGGCTACCGCGGGCATGCCTGGTGGGCGTACGCACATGGCTGGCACGCCGACTCGCGCGTGGTCTTCCTTGAGGATGGCGTGGCCTCGCGGACGCCCTGCTGGTGGGGCCTGCGCGATGGCAACCAGGATGGCGACCTGTACCTGATCGCCGAGGGGATGGTCGAGCGCGCGGCGGCAGTCGCGAACACCGATGCGCAGCGCACGATGCTCGATGATGCGCGCAACACTCTTGCGATGCTGGTGAGTCACGAGGATGGCGCCACGATTCCGCTGGAGGAGGGCAACTACCGCGGGCGGCTCTACTGGCGCTTCCCGCGCGAGAACGTTGAGGACCGCTTCCGCGACGGGCGACAGACGCTGCTGGCGCTCATTGCGAACCTCTCCGACAGCTTCGGCAACGTGAGCTTCACGCCCGACCTCTACTGGGGCGACGACCTGGTGCTCGCGCGGGATCAGCGGACCGACGGCATGATAGATGCGCGAGGCTGCGCGGCCGCTCCGCATCAGGCTGCGCTGGCGAGCATACTCAACGCCGCGCGCGATCTGGGGCCTGCGCTTCCGATGCGCGCGGAGGCTGCTCCGCAGATGCGCGTGGTGGTGTACGAAGGCGCCCCGGCTGCGGCTGAGCTGGCGGCGCTGGGGATAGACGCCGAAGAGTGGGCAATTTCGGAGGCATACCCGCGCGCCGGCGACTTCATGCTGCTGCGCGGGGAGATGGATGGCCGCCCCTGCGCGGCAGTGATAGGCGCCGACGCGGAGGGCGCTTTGCTGGGCGTGCGCGCCTTCGGCAAGCTCCTCCAGCCGCGGTGGTGAGGCGTTCGAGGGCCGGGGTGGAACCTCAGGCCCCTGCTCGCTGCGCTCGCTGGAACCTGACCCTCGCTGCGCGAGGGCGGCCCCTCCTATGGGCTAAGATGTTGTGCAGGTGAAGAGGGAACTGGGTGGAAGCAGTCGCGGTGGGGTGGGGCGCGCCCCACCCCACCGCGCGAAGCTCTGGGATGCCGACAGGGCCTGCCC
>JAAYJW010000164.1 GCA_012522765.1 candidate division WS1 bacterium
GTGATCGCGATCATTGCGATTCTCGCTGCCATCCTGTTTCCGGTCTTTGCACGTGCGCGGGAGAAGGCGCGTCAGATCACCTGCGCCAGCAACCTCAAGCAGATGGGGCTTGCGTTCTTCATGTACAACCAGGACTACGACGAGACTTTCGTCACGAACCCTGAGTGGAAGACTAAGGTGCAGCCTTACATCAAGACCTTCGCGATCAACTACTGCCCGAGTCGGAAGATGAAGCCGTGGGCGCCGAGTGAGGAGATGCCCTTCTACTACGGGCAGGGCTTCAACATCGGTGTGCCGCCGGGGCTGGGGTCGGTGGTCGTGGCTGGCTTCGTGGGGAAGAGCGAGGCGGCGATCGCCTCGCCCTCACAGAAGATCCTCGTGGCCGAGTGGGATCGCTGCAATGCCGGCCCGCCGGTGGGCAACCGCGGCCTGTTCGCCGGCGGCGCCACCTGCTTCTGGGCCTGCACACGGGTGCACAACGGCGGGTCGAACGTGCTCTTCGGCGACGGGCACGTGAAGTGGCTCGCGCCGGATGCTTACCACTCGAACATGGATCACGTTGACGCCGCCGGCAACCCGGTGCCCGCCGATGCTGAGGCGGTTGACGAGGACACGTGGCGCACATACTGGGACACGGAGTATTGATGCTCCCAAGGAGCAATGGCTGATGGCAGCACAGCCGGCTGAGAAGCGGATGCCGACGATGGCAGAGGAGGTCGCGCGGGCGCGGGAGTTGAGCCTCGGCGGGCTCTTCATCGCCCTGGGGATCATCATCCCGGTCTCCTTCCACGCATTCGGTGGCGGGAAGCTCGGGGCGGTCTTTCTGCCGATGTACCTGCCGGTGCTGGCCTGTTCGATGCTGGTCTCGCCACCGATCGCGGCGGCGGTGGGGCTGCTGACGCCGGTGCTTTCATCGGCGCTGACGGGCATGCCGCCGATCCTGCCGACGCTGCCGATGATGGTGGCGGAGCTTGTGGTGATGGCGACGCTCGCGAGCCTGCTGCACCGGCGACTGCGGCTGCACTCGCTGCCGTCGGTGGTAGTGGCGCTGGTAGCCGGGCGGATCGTGATGGCGCTGATGGCGTGGTTGCTTGTGAGCGCGCTGCCGGTGGGCGTGCAGGAGAGCCTGCCGCCGGTGATGCGCACGCCGCTCGCCTACGTGGCCGCTGCGACGGTCACCGCCGTGCCGGGCCTGATCCTGCAGATCGTGGCGGTGCCGGCGGTGGTGGCGATCGTGGAGAGGAGACGGTGAGCGCGGCGGGGAAAGCAGTGACAGCGGAGTAACGACGACGCCCGAGGGGGAACCACCGATGCGCCGCCTGATCTGCATTTCCGCCGCTCTTGTCATAGCAATCTGCCATGCCTCGGCCGATGAGGATCTTGTCGCACGCCTCGGCTCGCCTGACCCGCAGGTGGCCCGGCAGCTACGGCCGGAACGTGCTGCGTGGCGAAGAGCGTCAATATCTCTGAGGGACAATGCTCTCGCATGATCTGATGGACAGTTGGGCGCACCTGAACTCGCCCGTGCATCGGCTTGATGCGCGGGTGAAGCTTCTCTGCGCCACCGTGCTGATCGTCGCGATCCTCGCCGTGCCGGTGGCGCGCAACCCGCTGCTCGGGGCATACGCGGCACTGCTGCTGGCAGTGCTGGCGACGTCCCGCCTGCCCGCCGGATGGGTGCTCGGGCGACTGGCGATCCTCGCCCCGTTCCTGCTACTGGGCACCATCGCGGCGCTGCTCGTCCCGTCCCCGCAGGCGCTGGCGATCTGGGTATCAGTGGGCGCGAAGTGCCTTCTGTGCCTGCTGGCGGCGGTGCTGCTGGCAGGCACGAGCACCTCCGCCGACCTGCTTCGGGCCGCGCAGGCGCTGCACATCCCGCGCACGCTCACCGCGCTCAGCGGCTTCGCGATCACCTACCTCGCGGTGCTGGCCGATGAGGCCGGGCGGATGCTCACGGCGATGCGCAGCCGCGGCAGGATGCGCGGCCTGCGCAGGAGGCTGCATGTCGGCGCATCGCTGCTCGCGACGCTGATGGTACGGGCGGCAGAACGCGCCGACCGGATCGCGCTCGCGATGGTCGCTCGCGGCTACCGCGGCACGATGCCCGCCCTCGCGCCCGAGCGCGTCCCGGCGGGGCAGTGGGCGATCGCGGGCGTGACAGTAGCGATCGCGGCGGGAATGACGTGGCTGGGCGTGGTCGCATGAGCGCCGCCGCGTCGCTGCTGCAGATAGACGACCTGCGCTTCGCATGGCCGAGTGGCGAGGAGGCGCTGCGCGGCGTGTCGCTGACGGTCGCGGAGGGCGAGGCGCTGGCGCTGGTGGGCCGCAACGGAGCGGGGAAGTCCACGCTGCTGCTGCACCTCAACGGCATCCTGCACGGGACCGGCGCGGTGCGGGTGTGGGGGAGACCGGTGGAGGAGTGGCCCGCCGATGAACTGCGCGCCACGGTCGGGCTGGTCTTCGAGGACCCACGCGATCAGCTATTCATGCCGACGGTCGTCGAGGACGTCGCATTCGGGCCGCTGAA
>JAAYJW010000165.1 GCA_012522765.1 candidate division WS1 bacterium
TCCCAGCCTATGATGACAACGCGCTGAGCCGCAGACATCGCGCAGGTGCGTCCTTTCGGCGGATCCGGTCTGAATGTGGCGGAGTGCGAAGTATAACCGACGCCGCCGGAGGAGGCAACGCGGGGCGAGAGGGCGCGGCGTTCAGCAGTTCGGGGACGGGCATGGAAGACCGCAGGTGGGCCATGGGAGGCAATAAGAAGAGCCGCAGAGGCCCCGCATCATCGGTCACCCCACGCAGTGAGCGGAGGTGCAATAAGCCCTTCAGCCCACTTGGTGAGACTTGGAATTATCTCGTCTGGAGCCATAGCCTCGTGGCCCCGCAGAGCGCCCAGCAGTTCGCCGATGGTAAGAAGTGGTTGGTCCTCCTCATTGATCAATACGGAGTCGCGGCCAATGGGAGTATCGGTATCTCGACCATCTTCCGCGCCGGGTCTCCACCACCGAAGCTCTCGACACTGCGTAGTCACTTCATCCGCACGATTGTAGGCGATTCCGTTCTCCACACAGAAGTGCTCGATGTCTTCGCACCGGCCCAGATCCAGTGCACGGCAGTCCGCAACGAGTACATCTCCGCTCCAGTCGCCCACGTGGACCGGCCAGCCCCGTTCTCGCAATAACGCCGCCAGAGCCTCCTGCGTCTGCACCTCCGCAGTGTAGAACCACCAAGTCCCGCCGTTGTCTGTTGCCACTGCCCAGTTCACTCTCTCAGTCGTAGGTTGTCTTGCCGGTGCGACAGGCCATGGGTGCCGAGCGTTGATGAGCACCGACAGGATTGGATCTATTCAAAGCTCCACTGCGCGGGACCAACGTGCGTTACGCGAGAGGCATTGCGCCGCTTGAGCGAGTCGAGTGCCTTGCGGACCACGTGCTGCCACTCAGGCTGATCATGTCCATTCCGGCAGTTCTCTCGGCACAGAAACGTGTCATCGCACAAGTCGGGATGCCGGCGCCTGACGGCGCGATAGACATCGTGCAGAGAGTACGTTCCGGTCCCCAGCATCGCGAACTCATCAGCCTTCAGAGTTGAGTAGAGTTCCGAAACATCGGGGCGAGCCATGGCGGTCCCTCCGGTAACTGCCCGCGAATGACGAGAAGTGGTCTTCAGATGATTCGCCCGATTTTGCAGATAACCTCCCGCTGGCAGCGGCTTTGTGCTGCGGGACGGGGCGACACCTGCAGGGCTGAGATCAACCGTCCCTGAGTGCATCCTCCCGGAGTTTCCGGCACTGAGCGTAGTAGGGAACCCGGCGATCCAGTCCGAACTCCTCGGCGATCTGCGCCACGCTGAGGACCTCATCCTGACAGGCGATCGAGAACGTCCCCTGTGACGAAGCATGCGCAGCGCGCGCGTGTCGGTTGCCGTCAGGAGGGGCCGGCCCGAAGGGCTGAGGGCCACGAACGTCGTGTGTGAGTGGGCCTCAGTCGCCTGACCGGTCGTTCTTGACGGCGTCACGCTTCCCAGGGTCCTTTGAAGATCGGACGCGATTAGCAGGCCGACGCATCCTGGCATCCCTCCAGCCTGTTGCGACGGGCCGGGCATGTACGCAGGTCCGCCCGTCCCTGCCGCGAAATCTACCCCGGTTGTACATGCCCACCGACGTTCCGCGAGAGGATGAGCCGCACGTGGACACAGATATCAAGCTGGTTGACATCGAGCCCGTCTTCACAGATGAGGTCTTCCGGACGCCACTGAAGTTCGGGACCGGCATCATTGAGGCTATCACGTCTTTGACGGTGAAGGCGACCGTGGAGAATCGCACCGGTCAGACGGCAGAGGGCCTCGGCAACATCCTGTTGAGCGACATCTGGGGCTACCCCTCCGCGGAGATGTCCCACGAGGA
>JAAYJW010000166.1 GCA_012522765.1 candidate division WS1 bacterium
ACGAACACCGTTACCTCACCCGCGCTATCGCGGGCGAAGTCGGCCACCGCGGAGAGAGGCGGGCGGTCCCATTCATGGGGCGGAGTTTCCCTTGCGTCCGAGGCGGGAATCGATGGCGGCAGCACCATCAGGTGACGCGCTCCCAGCCGCGAGACCGCATCCTCCATCGCGGCACGCGGATCGTCCACGACGTCGCTGTTGATGGCGACCAGCGGCTCCACCGCAACCGACTGCAGTTCAGCCGCGACTTCCGCGCAATCATCCTGGTGGTAGCTGACGACGGCCATGTTCAGCTTCAGCCGCGCGACACGCCGTGCCTCGTTGGCTGGATCGGTAGAGGACACCGCGCCCGCGATTCGCCACGGGAGCGCAGGGCGGTCGTCCACGTCAACTGCCACCACGCGCACTCCACCATCCGGCTCGGGGCGCAGGAGGTCTAGCAGCGTCATCATGCCCCAGAACGCGCCCTGTTCGGCGCCCGCCGAGATCTGCGCGCCCTGTTCGGTGACGCGAAGGTGATAGGCCTCACGCTGCGGCCAATTCGTCGCCTGCGGCTGCTTCACGCTGACCATCACCGCAGACTCGCTGGCGCTGATGGGCCGGCCGCTCAGGTCCTGCATCGCCTCCTGCAGCATGCGCGCGGCCTGCGGCAGGAGGCGCGGCCTAAAATCCGCATCAACTCGGAGACCGGCTCCGGGCGCCAGCACGAGGTCAAGGCCCGTGAAGCGCGGGCGGTCGGCAGACGCCGTCTCGAGCGGGGGCCCGATGAAGACGCTGTCAATTATCGCGCGGCCGCCTCGGGCGCCAACAACTCGCACCGCGAGCTCTGCCGGACCGCCGGAGCCGCTGTTGAAGCTTTCTGCAAGCATCCCGCGCTTGATGCCATCAACCACCACCTCCGCCAGCACCGTGCCATCGGCCCGCGTGAGTGTCGCCACCGCGGAGCAGTCTCGCTCGGTCCAGCAGGTTGCGAGCATGCGCAGGCTCAGCCGGCGGTTGCGCGGGAGGGTGATGACCTGCGATACGCCGCCGTCACCATCCTCGCGCAGCGCAAGGAAGAGGCCTGCCTCGCCCATCTCGCCGATCACTCGATGCATGCGGAAGCTGCCCGGCAGCGGGCGCCATGCAGTCGCGTAGCTGTGGCCGCCCGCCTCGAAGTGCGGGTTGCGCACAAGGCCCATGCTGCGGTCCCGCTCCTGTGCTCCCACGAAGAACTCGGCTGAGGCGATACCGCAGATGAGAGCCACCGCAGCTATTGTCATCATCAGTCGTATCATTGCATCAACTACCTCCCCGGCGATCAGTAGTACGCGGCCTCCGCCCCCTGCCATCCCGTAGCGCTGACGACCTTCCAGCGGCCGCGCTCCTTGCGCAACTGCCCTGTCACGGTCAGATGTGTCATCGCCTCGGATGAGATCTGCCCGGCCGATGCGAGATCCACCTCAGCCGCGAAGGTGGCCGTGTCGCCGGCTACCTCCAGTTCCGGCACCTGTACGCTCAACTCAAGCGTCCCCTGCGCTCTGCCGGCACCGATCAGCAGTCGCTGCAGTGCGCGGTAAGTGTTACCGGAGGGATCCTCGTAGTCCTGCGAGATGTACCTCATTATCTCCGACGGGCGTCTCTGCTCAACCGCGCGCTCGACGTCGGCAATCAGGCGCAGTATCTGCGTTTCATCGGTGACGCTGCGCGGGCGAACTACCGCGACGTAGTAGTAGACCAGCCCGCCCAGAGCGACCAGCGCGATCAGTATCCAGCGGCCCGCGGTCCGCATCGCCTGCGCCTCCTTGACTCGCGAAAGGGTTCACCGTGGAGCCGCACGGTTCCTGCCAACCTGCTGCGGCACCGGCGCACAGGCTCAGAATCGCAAATGGCCGCCCGCGCGAGGTTCTCTCGCACGGCCGGCCCGATGGTCGCAACAACGCCGGGGGTTAGCCCTGCCCCTTGAGTATCTGGTCGGCTACCCGCTCCGCATCAACGCGGTAGGTACCGGCCTCCACCTGCGCCTTCAGCTCCGCGACGCGTTCGGCGCGCACCTCCGGAACTTCGGCGAGTGCGGCCCGCGCGGCCTTGACCTCATCCACATGCGAACTCAGCGCAAGTTGGTCAACACCACCCGCAGGCGATGTGGCCTGTGTCTCGCCGACCGGACGCGCAGCCTCGAGATCGGCGCCACCTACTCGACCGACATTCCTCTGCCCGATGTTATGCAGTCTGCTCGGATCTATCCTCACTGCCCTCTCCCCTCACTCATGCGAAAGCCCCCGCACCTGACTCAGTATCATTATCGGCAGCACGCGCGGGGACTTTAGCGAACAGGCAAACTTTTTTCGGCACGCGCTACGGTCGCACGGATCCGGCGATCCGCCGCATCTCCGCCTCCGACAGCGGGCCAAGCAGCGTGAAGCGGTAGGGGCCGGCGTGCCAGATCAGCGAGCGGCCGTGCATTGCGGGCTCCGAAGGTCCATCGCCCCTGCGCTGGAAGAGGCTGAATGTGTCGGCGCCATTGCTGAAGGGGAGCCACAGTGCCCGCTGACCCTCCACGTCAATCACCGCCACACGATTTCGCTGGAAGGCGAAGCCGGGCGGCATATAGCTGGGAATAGCCGCATGGAAACCCGCCTGCTGCTCGGCACGATTGAGGGGCATTCTCTGGGAGGGGCGTGAGCCCTCGACGGTGGTGCAATCCGATGGCGGGCTGAAGTCGAAGAGGCCTGCGGCGAACTGCGGGTTGAAGTCGATCTTTGTGAAGTATGATGAGGATCTGACCCTACCGGAGGAGTCAAACCGCTGCGTCTTGAGGACGAAGTAGTTCTCCGTGTCGATCCACGACTTCTTCAACGGAACGCCGTCGCGAGTGTAGATCTTGACGATGTGGGCATCGCGGCCGGCTATCTTCTCCGTGCCGATATGCTGGCCGCGCACATTCTTGCCGAGCTGCGCCAGCTCCTCCAGCCGCTCGGCGACGATCTGCTGCTGTGAAGCGGTCGGAGTGCGGATAGCGCGAGACTCCTGCGGGTGGTAGTCCCAGCGGACCGAGCCGTTGTGGATGCAGACACTGCCGGCCTGTGCCGGCGGGGCGAGGATCGTGATGCGCATACGGTCGGGGGCGTCACACTGCACCCGCTGCTCAACGCCCTGCACCTTCTCCCCCTGCTCGAAGAGGACGATGGTTCGGATGCCGGCGTAGTCCACGGTGCCGCGGGCGGCGATGGATCGCCGCAGTAGATCTATGGGGTTGGGAGCGGCCACCGCAATACCGACGCACATCGTCAGTATCAGCGCCGCCTCTATGGGAAGCAGTCCGCGGAGTGCTTTCTTATTGCCTGGCGTTAGTCTACTCATGTAGGCATCAGTAGGAAGTATACATCACGAGCCCCACGCCCATGTCGTCGGCAAGGGGCTGTGTCACCTCAAAGGTCTGGTGGCGCCGCAGGAGTTCCTCCAACTCCGCATTCTCCATCAGGGTCTGCGAGGGTACCGGGACCGTCGTCGCAAGCTGGGCCTCGTCGGGGAGCTGGTTCGACTGTCCCATCCACATCGCTCCACCGGCGACCGCGAGTGCGAGCACGAGGCCGACCGTTGCTACGCGAGCCCACTGTGGCTGACGGACCGGGATCACGAGGTTGCCGATGCTCTCCAGCCAGCTTCGGGCAGGGCCCTCCTGCTCCAGTCTCTCGAGTACCGAGGCGGTGAAGCCATCGGGCGCTTCTTCCTCCGGCAGCGAAGTCAGCAGCAGCCGGGTGCGCTGCAGCATCAAGGCCTCTGCTCGGCACGTCTCGCAGCCGTCGAGATGTTCTGCTACCGTGACGGAAAGCTGTTCGGTGCTACCCCAGCACGTCACCAGTTCCGATTGCACCTTTTCGCACGTCATCTGTCTCGACCTCCAGCTCCCCGCGCACAACACGCGGTGCGTCTTCATCTTTCCGGATCCCGCCTGACCGGAATGTTACTGCTCGACTTCTATCTCGCCCGCCTGCACCAGTTCCATCAGGCTGCCCTTCAGCCGATTGCGCGCATTGAACAGGCGGCTCTTTACCGTGCCCAGCGGCACGTCAAGGATCTCTGCTATGTCCTCGTATGTCTCGCCCTGCAGTTCGTAAAGGATCATCACATCCCGCAGCTTCTCGGGCAGATCCATTATGGCCCTGCGTACTGCGAGACGAGTCTCGCGCGTCGATGTTCGACTTTCGGGACTGAGATTACTGTCGGGAATCTCCCGGTCGTACTCCCCGTCCTCTGATTCGAGCGGCTCATCAAGTGAGTACGTGGGCTCCGAGCGCTTGCGCTTGCGGACGACATCAATGGCCAGATTGCTCGCGATCCGGTAGAGCCAGGTATGGAAGCTTGAGGCGCCCCGGAAGCGCGGGAGGGATCTGTAGGCCCGCAGGAATGCCTCCTGCGTCACATCCTCCGCCTCGTGCGGATCGTTGAGCATCCGTGAGACGTAGTTGTAGATCCTGTCCTTATACTCGTCAACCAGAAGTCCGAAGGCCCGGCGGTCACCCGCCTTCGATCGCTCAACAAGAGCCTCCACATCCGATTGGGATAGTTCCCGGGCCTTCGCCATTGGTAGACGTTGCTTTCTGCCCCATGTTCAGCGCTTGCTACATCTTGCGCTTTATCTATCGTTCAGCGTCCGCGGCTAATGATCGAACAGCCCACCGATGCTCCCGCGCTCGGACTGATCGCCTTGCTGCTCCTCCTGCGGCTGTTGCTGCATCGCCTCGGACGGCGCAAGCTGCCCGCCGGGGGCATTGCAGCGCGCGCCCACGTAGATGTAACGCTCGAACAGCCGCTGGTAGTCGGACCACTGCGAACCCGCGGCCCGACCGTCCGCGATCACCTGGCCGAAATACTGCACATGCGCGTCCAGGTTGTCCGCGTAGTGCAGCGCGCAGGCTTCGGCGATCATCGGCAGCACCGGCGCGCCATACTCTCGCTGCCCATGATGCGAAAGCAGCAGGTGTGTGATACGATTCGACAACTCCTCCGGAAACCCCTCGATAGCATCGATGGCCCGGTTCACCATCCGGTCGGTCAGCACCGTGTGGCCCACCAGCCGGCCGCAGTCAGTGTACTCTATCGAAGCGTTGCACTCAAGCTCGGCGACCTTGCCGAGGTCATGCAGCAGCGCGCCCGCGATCATCAGGTCGCGGTCCAGCTGTGGATGCACCCGCGCCACCGTCTCGAGCAGCTCGAGGACGCCTACCGTGTGCTCCAGCAGCCCGCCCAGGTAGGAGTGGTGCAGTGACTTGGCGCCCGGGGCCCGGCTGAACCGGTCGAGGAACTCCGGATCGCCGAAGAAGGTCTCAAGCAGCGCCCTGAGGTGCGGGTTCTGCACGCTCTCAACGGCCTCGAGCACCCGCTCGCACAGTGTCTCGCTATCCCCGGCTCCGGTCGCGATCAACTCCACTCCCTCTATCTCCTGAAGATCGGCCTTCTTGAGCTTCTCCACCACGAGCTGCTTCTGCCCGCGGTACTCCTCAACCACAGCCCGCACGGTCACCGCATCGCCCGGCTGGAAGCATGCCGCCGCCTCCTCCGCGCCGTCCCACATCCGCGCCGAGAGTTCGCCGGTGGCATCGCCGAGCGTCAATGAGAGATACTGCCCCGGCTTGCTCTTGAAGCTCGCGAGCGATCTGTCGCGCGCGGCATAGGTGCCGATGATGCGCTCACCAATCTCGAGTTCGGCGATCCGCTTGCTGGCCATCAGCGTTACACTCTCCCCTGGTCATCCGTGTTCGGCCGCCGCGTCGTCTCGGGCGAGCCTGATTGTGCGGCAAGGTATCGCTCCGCCAGCACCACCGCCGCCCAGTCGTCTATGGGCACAGGCGGCGTGCGCAGGCCCTCCGGGAGCAGGCGCATGAGGCAGCCGGGCGGGTTCTCACGCCAGTAGCGCTGGCGCGCCTCAAGCGTGCTCATGTGCTCCTCGATCTGCGCAATCGCCATCTCCGGCGCGGCGGCGTGGATAAGCTCCCACGCGCGGGACGATCCTGTTCGGCCGCCCAGCACGATGACGGCGGCGCCATGCACCTGCGCAAGCGCCGCCGCTGCGAGTCCAACCTGGTCGGCCACGACAATCGAACGCGCAAGCACCTCGCCGTCGCCGGAGAGCGCCGCGATCCCGCACTTCGCCCGCCCCGGGTCCACCGCGACAATAGTCATTGCTCGCTCAAAAGTCATTCCCTACGACGGCCTCTCGGCCGGCTTGACCTCAATATTGAGCAACAGCGGGCCGCGCGTGTAGGTATCGGCCGCCGACTTTAACTGCACCAGCATGTTACCGGAACCGGCCTGCACCGCCTGCACGGCCGCGTAGATCTCGGCGAGGTCCGTGGCGCCGTAGCTTGAGGAGTTCGGCCGCGGCAGCATGCCTTCGGCGATGGCCCGATTGCGGACGACGCTATCATCATCGGCAATACGATGCCACAGGCCCTGGATCAATCTGAGTTCATCTGTATCCGCACGCAGCACGAACTCATCGAGCACCTCGCCCTGACGGAACTCAAGCTCATTCGGGCGGGCCTCGAAGTCCACCGCAAGCTGCATCTCATCGCCGGGGAACTGCCGGCGGAAGGCCCGGACCCTCAGCACCCACTCGGCTGCGCCCCCGGTTCGTAGCTCGGTCGCCACGTGCTGCACCACCCACGTCTCAGGGATCTCGCGCGCCGTTGCGGGAGTCCAGTTCGGGATTGGCGCGACTGCAATCACCGCACGGCCGTTACTCCCCTCCGGGACCCCCTTGCGTCTGGCCGCGGCTGAGGCCAGATGCAGTATCTCGTATAGCTGGCTGACCATCTGATCCTGAGTGTCGTCGGAGGATATCACGACGCGGATAAGCTCATCGCCCGGCTCGAAGAGCGCAGGCCGCTGGGAGATCAGTTCCTGGCGCTGCGTGACCCGCTCGAGTCGCGCCTCGATCTCGCCGAGCGCCAGCTCGCGCCGCTCGAGTTCAGCGACCTTGCTCTCAAGCTCCTGACGAGTTGATGTCAACTCGCGCTGCACGCTCGGCAATTCGCTCCTGACGCGGTTCAGCTCCAGCTCGATCGTCTGCACCTGCCGCTGTTTCGCGGCAACTTCGCCCCGCCGCGCCTCAAGCTCCTCCTCGGATGCCGTGAGGCTGGCCTCGCTCGTTCGCAGGTTCTCCTCGGCCTCGCGCAGACCGGCACGAGCGGCCCCAAGGTTGGCCTCAAGCTGCTCGCGCCGGCTGGTAAGGCTTTCTACCCGTTGGCTGAGTTCACCAGCTCGCGCCTGCAATTCGCCGGTGCGCGCTTCGAGGCCGGAGATCTGATCGCGCTGCTCCGAGGTTACCTGCTGCAGTTCCTCCGCGGTCTGTTCTGCCTCAACGGCGCGCTCCTCCGCGGACTGCGCTCGTTGCTCAAACTCACGCGCATCTTCCTGCAGCTCAGTAATTCGCGACTGCAACTCCTCGCGCTGGCGCAACAGATCGCCCAGTTCGAGCACCGCCAGGCGGGCGTAGCGAGAGCCCACCATGGCGACGCCCAGACCCAGCAGCGGCAGGACCCCACCGATGATCGCCGCAATCAGGCGGGCGCTCTGGCGCGGCCGCAGCCCGAAGATCGAGCTGCGCCGCTTACCCAGGCGGGCACCGATGACGTCCCCGAGCCACGCGATCAGGGCCCCGAGCAGCGCCAGCGCGACAAAGACGATGATGGTGTATGTCGGCATGCTATCCCCGATTACTGGGTGCGAACGATCCGTGGATCAGCGCGAGCTTCTCAGCAGAAAGCCCAGACCCGCCGTGTAGAGCAGCACGTTCGGTAGCCAGGCGACAAGTGCCGGGTGGGCCACTCCCCTCTCGCCCATGATCGTAAGCGTGTGCAGGACCACGTAGTAGACGAAGATCACCAGCAAGGACACGCCCATCCCTATCCCGCGAGAGGAGCGCTGGCGCTGCACGCCAAGGCCGATCCCGAGCATGGCGAGCCCCACCGTGGCCCACGGCAGCGCGAGGCGCACATGGAAGTGCTGGCGGATGCGATTGGCCCACTCCTCGCGGTCCTGAGTCCGGGCGATGATCTCCTGCTCCTGAAGCTCGGCCAGCGACATATCCTCGGGCATCTTCCGGATGCCCTCGACGTCCTTCGCCGTCCGACCGACCTCCCACTCAAGCTCGTCGTGGTGGCTCTGCACCTGCGACCTGTCCCCCATCATGATGCTGTACTCCACGTTCCTCAAGATCCACCGTTCCCCCTGCCACTGACCACTTTCGGCGGTGAGAAGGTGCGGGCGCGAGCCGAAGGTGAAGTCGAGGACCGTGGGGTACCTGAGCGTCATCTCTTCAGTGTCGAACTCCTCGGCGTAGAGCCAACGCTGCAGGCGCTTTCCGTCATCACGTATCTCGATGGCAAGGTCCCGCTCACCGGCCACGGTGCTGAAGAGGTCACGCTTGATCTCCCACGACCGATGACTCGCCCACGGCACGACGGTCTCGGAGACGACAAAGCCGATGCAGGCCACCACAAAGCCGAAGACTATCACCGACAGGCCCAGGCGGGGCAGACTCACGCCCCCGGCGCGCATCGCCACCAGTTCGCCATCGCCCGAAAGCCTTCCCATTGCCATCAGCGAGCCGAACATGATCGCCATCGGGAAGGTGAGGGTAACCACGCCGGGGAGCGCGAGGAGAAATATCTGTAGCGCCGCCCCTGCAGGCACACCCTCCTGGTAGACCAACCGCAGCATATCGTAAAGCAGCTCAACCCCGACCAGTACAGCGAGAAACGCGCCGATCCCAAAGAGGAACGGAAGTAGGGTCTCGCTGAGGACGTATCGGTCAAGGCGTTTCATAGCATAGATGGGAACGGCAATCGGCAATCGGCAATCGGCAATCGGCAATCGGCAATCGG
>JAAYJW010000167.1 GCA_012522765.1 candidate division WS1 bacterium
CAGAAGCAAGACTGATGGTCGCGCGCACCAGCAGGCAGCCGTCAAACTCACCCGCGGGCGTGCTGACCGTCTCTTCATCCGACGGCACCCACACACTCATGCGCATCGGATGCGGGGAGTACGAGAACGAGGCGCGCTCCTCCTCGTGGCCGACTTCGGGATCGGTCACCGGCAGCCATCCGATCCGCGAGAATGGGAGGAAGCCGTCCTCTGCCGCTGCATTCTCCTCAAAGGTGGAGTGCGATGAACTCTGGCCGGGCTGGCTCCCGACGGTGAGGCGGTCGCCCTCGGGCATCAGAACCGCAGCGGCCGCCCTCCAGTTGACACGCCGGTCGAGATCGCGACGACCTCCTGTGATGCGCAGGAACTCCCGCGTGGCGTCGAGGCAGGCCTCGAAATCGTCATACCCCGCAACATCACTGAGCGCGGAAGCCCGTTCCCACCGCTCCTTCGCCGGCTCGGGCTCCCCGTCCATCGCCAGGTGCCACCCGCGGAAGAACAGCGCCGACCGCAGATTCCCCAGCATCCCCAGCATCCCCAGCTCTTCGTACAGCGCGATGCAGTACTCCGCGATCGCGACGCGTTCGCTCTGTGTGAAAGTCCTGGCTGCGGCACCAAGGTGGCTGAGGTGAAGGGCCAGTTGCTCGCGGTCGCCTCGCTGCTCGAGGATGCGGATCTGCCGACGCGTCGCCTCCAGCCAGCGCTCCGGGTCCTGAAAAAACGTTGCCGACTTCACGACGCCGAGCGCGTCGAACTCGATCTCCCGGCGCTCCTCATCGTCGGCGTCGAGGTCGGCCAGCCGCTCCAGCACCTCCTCGGCCGCCGCCCGCGCCTCGCCCATCTCATGCGCCTGCACCGCGGCCTGCGCCTCGTCGAGGCTTCGTCGAACCGTCTCCTCGGTGAACTGCTCGTCGGGGGCTTCGCCCTTGAGCGTTTCTTCGGTCATCGCCAGCACCTCCGCCTCTAGCTGCCGCCTGCCGCGCTCGATGCGCCCCTTGACGGTAGTCAGCGGCGCCTCCGTCAGCGCCGCGACCTCATCGTACGTGTAGCCATCCACGAGGAAGAGTGTGAGCGCGAGGCGGTTGTTCGCGGGGAGAGCCGAGAGGGCGCGCGAGACGAGGTCACGGGTAGCTACGCGCTCAGCGAGGTCATCGTCGGCCACGCCATCCGCGTCGAGGCGCTGGAGGTCGCGTTCGGGGCTGCGCCGCCAGCTCACGGCGAGATTCCGGCAGATGCGCAGCAGCCATGCGGGGAATGCCGCGGGGTCGCGCAGTTCGGGCAGCCGCTCCCAGGCCCGCACGAACGTTTCCTGCGCGATGTCGCGCGCGGCCTCGAAATCGAGCACGACGTGGTAGGCGCTGCCGAAGACGGCGTCCTGGTAGCGCTCCACCAGCTCGGTGAACGCCTCGGCGTCACGAGCCTGCGCGCATGCGACAGTCTCCTCAAGCACGATCCGGCCTCCCTTCACCGGACATGACGCTTCAGAGGGGAGAATCTCCATGCCCGCGCGCGAGGTGCCGTTTCAGTCCCGTTCGTAGGGATACCAGTCGTCCATCGGCTCGTTCGCCATCTCGACGATTAGTTGAGCGATCTTATCAACGCAGCGCTGGAGGAACTGCTGGCCTTTCTTCGCGGTGGACGCCGCGGGATTGCCGACGCCGCTGTTGGTGGTGAGGATGTCCCACGGCCGCGCGACCCATGCCCACCCCTCGCGCATCCCTGTGAAGTGCGGCTTGCGCACTTCCCCCTCGTCCGCTTGCTCCATCTCCACCAGGTCCGGGCGGAGATGCAGCATCAGCGAGGTCTCCATCTCTCCCCCATGCTCTCCCGGGTCGTCAAAGGCCGTCTGTAGCGCCTGCGGGTCAACCGTCCACCAGTCCACGAGAATCATCTGCACCTTCGTCTCTCGGAAAAGTTCGCGCAGGAACGCCTTTAGCTCATTGCCGCCATGACCGTTGAGGACCAGCAGCTTCATTAACCGGTGCTGCTCGAGGCAGCCGACGGTATCGCGCAACATCTGCAGTATCGTCGTCGGCTTGTAGCTGAGCGTCCATGGGAAGCCGAGGGTGTTCTCATTGATGCCGACGGGGATCGAGGGCAGCAGCAGCACCTCCGCCCCCTGCTCCCACGCGGCGGCACAGGCGCGTTCGGCGATGGCCTCCACCTGAAAGGTATCGGTGCCGTACGGGAGGTGCAGGTTGTGCGCCTCCGTGGCCCCGATCGGTAGCACGGCCACCTCGTAGGGGATCTGTTGGGCGCGGCTCAGGTTAGTCTCCGACAGCTTCCAATCGCGGATTTCGGCCACAATCGCACCTCGCCTGTCTCAGTTGCCGGCTACCTCGTAGGCCTCCAGGGCCTCATCGGAGATCTCGAAGTTCGAATAGACGTGCTGCACGTCGTCATGGTCGTCGAGGTCCTCAAGGAGCCGGAGCAACTGGCCCACGTACTCGTCGGGCACCTTGACCGTGCTGGTCGGGATCATTGACAGTTCCGCGCGCTCGATGGCGATCCCCGCATCTTTGAGCGCGTTCCGCACCTTGTGGAAGTCCTCCATCGCGGTGCGAATCTCCCAGTACTCCTCGTCGTCGTCAACAATGTCCTCCGCGCCCGCCTCGGCGCCTGCAAGGAAGACGTCGTCGTACTCCGCCTCGGCGCGCGGAATGGTGATGACGCCCTTGAGCTCGAACATCCACGTGACCGAGCCCGCGCCGCTCATCTTCCCATCGCGCTTCGACATGATGTTACGAATCTCAGCCACACTGCGCTGATTGTTGTCGGTCACGCACTCCACGAGCATTGCGACGCCGCCCGGACCGTAGCCCTCATAGCGAACAGACTCGAACTCAACGCCCTCAAGCTCGCCTGTGCCGCGCTTGATCGCGTATTCGATGTTGTCCTTCGGCATATCCGCAGCAGACGCCTGATCCATCAGCGAGCGCAGCGTCGGGTTGTCATCCGGGTTACTACCGCCCTCGCGCGCGGCGACCATCAGTGCGCGCGAGAACTTCGAGAACATCTTGGACCGCTTGACATCCTGCCGCGTCTTTCGGTGGACGCGGTTCGCCCACTTAGAATGACCCGCCATGGGCTTCCCACTCCTTTTGCATCGCCTGTCACACTCCGGGGCTGCGATTATACCACTGCCCCGGCGAAGGGCGCAAGGAGCCCCGCCGCCATGGTTCACAGCGCCACCAGACGATGGAATCTGCTCCGCCTGCCGATCGTCATCATCAACGGGAGTGCGACCGGCATGCCCAAATACGTAAGTTTGGGTGTTTCACGCTGTGGCATGTTATTGACTTCCGCAGCAGCATGCGTTAACATCATCCCGTGGACGGATGAGTGGGGCAGGCCAGCCAAATGAAGTTGAACCTTTGGGACGCGAGCAGCATCAAATCTCGCGGACAATGAACTCCAGCATCGCAGGAATGATCTCGCGAGCCGCAGTATCGTCATGGGCGCTTACGCTGCTCATGGCGGCGATTTGTCATGCCGCCCTTCCTGAGCTCGTACCACCCTCTGACATCACCTCCGCTACGGACGGCGTTCTGACCGAGGAAGCACGCCTCGTCGCACAGGAGGCGGCAAATGATGACTTGGTCAACCGGATGCTTACGCCTCGGGCGGAGATAAGGCTCGGTCCGGGCAAGGCTGACACTCAGCGCCTGATGGAGCGTTCCTCGACCACCGCCCTCTCCTATACCCTGAGGTCGCTCTGGCGCGGCATCATCGAGTACGTTTTCCCGCCGCACGGTCTCTTCCGCCGCGACGATGCGCTTGCCCGGATCTACGACCCTGACCTTCTGACCGACCTCGAGCGCGCACGGGCGCAGATCCATGCCTCCGACGCGCGCGGCATTACTATCGCCGCAGCGCCGCGACGCCGAACGCAACCCCATGCAGACCCCGAGGCCACAGTTCAGGAGCCCCCTGTGCCGCAGCCCCCGGCGAGAATCGCTACCGGGACGCCTGCAGCACCGCGACCGCCTGCACGTGCCGCTGCACCGGCGCCAGCCCTCCCGGAGATTGAGGATTTCGATTTCGAGGAGAACCGTCGCCGGCAGGATCAGCTTCGGGAGCAGGCCGAACTGACGGGAGCCGCGGTCAGCGCGGCCGTGAGCGGCTGCAGCGTAGCGCTGGATGCCGTCACCGCGGCATCCGACGAGCTTGCTCAGCGCCACCGCCTCCTTGAGGAGGGCGTGCTGGCCCGGGAGGCGCTGCAGCCCGCCGAGGACCGCCTGGCTGAGGCAAAGCGCGGATATGCGCGGGCCGAAGCGGTGCTGATCGAGGCTCAGGAGGGTTACGACCGCATCGCCCGCCAGATAAGCGAGCTTGAGGATGAGGCGCGCGAGTCTCACGAGCGCATTCAGACCGCAAGGGCTGCTCGCGCACAGGCGGCGGAGAGCGCGGCACGCCAGGCAGCGACTTCGCCTCCCACGGCAACACCCCCCCCAGCCTCCGAGGCCCCTGCCGAAGTGCCACAGGTGACGCTGGAGCGCCGGGATGATGAGCCGCATGAGGTTGAAGCCCCGGCGGCGGCCCCGGTCCAGCCCATCACGCGGGAGATGCGCGAACTCTCAGCACCTCGCTGGAACGACCTGACGGGAGCCGCTCCCGGTGTCGTCAGCGAAATCATTGCGCCGGAGGGCACGCTCGTCGAACCGGGCGATGAGCTTCTGCGCGTGGCGAACCTCCAACTCGCCCAATTGACGACGTTCATCTCGACGGAGGATCTTCCCAGGTTCCGCCTCGGACGCTCTGTGACGGTATGCTTCGAGGACTACCCGGACACGCTCTTCGAGGGATGGATCTCCGACGTAACCCCCTGCGCAGGCTCCGAAGAAGCCGAGGTGTCATTGCTGGTTGTGTGCCGGGCGGGGAGGTTTGCCGATGACCCCTACATGGCGCTGCGGTGGATGACGCTCGAGGCCGGTGTGGGTCGAGACAAGGTCTCTTCGCTCGCGCTCGATCCGGTGATGGAGCCTGTCGACGCGCAGGCCGAACTCCGCCTGCATCGCATATTCCCGACGATAGGCCCACGCGAGCTTTACGAGGAGCGCGTGACGCAGGCGCAGCAGCCCAGTAACGAGCGCTTCACCGGCCGGCTGCAACTCAAGCCGATGGAGCGACTGGCGGAGCAGGGCCTGCGTGACGAGAAGGAGACGCGCCGCCTTGCTGCGCTCAGCGAGTGGCGGGAGTCTTTTGTCGAGGGGATGACGACCACTATCCTTGACGATGGCACCTGCATCAGCTATCCCGCCGGCGGAGAGATCAACGCTGCGGTGCAGTCCATGCTGCGCGGCCGCGTAAGCCACCGGCCGAACCTGTGTGCAGCGACCATGCGCGAGGCGCTCGGCTGGGGGCTCGGCGACGCGCACCAGTGGGCGACCCGCCTGCCGCACATGGGCTACATCCCCCGCGAGGACGGCATTCCGCGACCCGGCGATATCCTCGTCTGGCCCTTCACTTACGGTCCCAACCGCTCGCAACATATCGGCATCGCAGTTCGGCAGGGGCGCAAGCTCATGCTCCTCTCCAACCTCAGCGGCCACCTCGGCACGACCGAACTCGTCGGCGGCTACATTTCATTCTACAAGCCCGCCGAAAAGCCGCAAGCCTGACTGCCACTGGCAACAATGGCCACCACTCCATCTTCGTGGGTGAGCGGGATGGGAGCCAGTGGAAGGTCCCCCACCTCGAGTTCGAAGAGTGGGTCGTCGGGGACGGCTGGGTCAATCTGTATGAACTCGGACCCATTTCGATCGGCGTCACCACGAAGAACCTCTACATCGAATACTGCACCGCCTCCAACGGGACGATCGACTACTTCAAGTACGATCCCGACGGGGATCAGGAACTTGCCCACCCGCCGCAGTTAACCTTTGGTGACGGCGACGCCTGAGTGGATCTCCCAGAGCTTGCTGCGGAGTATAGTGAGGGTGTTTGCAGGGCGACGACGAAACTGACGCAGTGGATCGAGAGGCCGCGACTTGATGCAGAAGGAGATGCGAGCTGTGAAGCCGGCGATCTGTGTGGACTTTGACAAAGAGACCCCCTTCCCCCGGGCAGTTCAGTTGGTCTGTGATGCAGGCTTCGAGGTCGTGTCAATTGGTGCCCGACCTGAGCACTCTGGCTACTGCACTGCGGCCGGCAGAGCCGCGATGCGTGAGTTGCTTGGGGAGAACCACCTGACGGTCGATTCGGTGCATGCCCCCTTCCCAGAGGGTGATCGTCTGTTCTCACTTGACGAGGGAGAGCGCGCGGAATCCATTCGCCAGTGCCAACTCGCGCTTGACACGGCAGCAGAACTCGATGGGCGAATTGTGGTCATCCACCTGATACAGCCGTACGGCATCCCCGAGGGGGAAGTTCGGAGCAACATGATCGAGCAGGGCCGGCGAAGTGTGGGTGCTCTGGCAGAGCAGGCCTGCGCCCGGGGTGTGAAGTTGGCTCTGGAGAACGGTCAAAGAGCCCCATACGACCAGGTGCTGGAGAGTTTGCTTGCTGAGTTCACTGATGAGCATGTTGGCTTCTGCTATGACTCAGGTCATGAGAACGTGCAGGGGACCTGTTTCAGGTTGCTGGAGCAGTTCGGCGACCGTCTTCTCACCGTCCACATCCACGACAACAGAGGCTCGGACATCCACGTGTTGCCGTATGAGGGAAACATCGATTGGGACAAGTTCCGCGAGGTGTTCCACGGGCTTGATTACTCCGGCAATCTGCTCCTGGAGGCCGGCACGAGCAATTCCGAGTTCAAAGATCCCGTGGTCTTCCTGTCAGAGGCGAGGCAGCGTGCCGAAAGGCTGCTCGCATGACCGGTCTCACCAGTTAGCGGAGCCTACCGCTTCAGCAGTTCCTCCACAATCACGGGTCCTGTCCCGGCGGGCACTCCGTGTTGCTCGAGGTGCCACCGAGGATCATATCCACGCCTATGACGCCCGCGCCCGCCTCGGCGAGGTTACGCAGCACCTTCGCGTGGAAGCGGCGTGGCCACGGCCAGATGTTGAGCTGGGGCTGTGAGAACGACCCCTCGTCCATCTCGACGATGACGATCTCGTCGCTGCGGCCGGGGGAGGGCGCCCGGGCGAGGCGGTAGTCGTAGACGCTCAGTTCGGCGCGGTAGAGGCTCTGGCCGAGGAGACCGGCGCTGTTGGCGGGATTGCACAGCCATGCCGCGAGCAGTCCCGCACCGAGCCCGCTCGCTGCCCCCA
>JAAYJW010000168.1 GCA_012522765.1 candidate division WS1 bacterium
GGAGGTCGAAACGATGACGTCGTTGCCGTTGGAGAGGTCGGCCCCCGTGCCGACCTGTGCCGTCGCCGTTAGTTGTTACCTCCCCCTCGTCGCTCAACCTACCCCAACTCAACCTCCACCACCGTCAGCCCCTCCGGTGGGATGCGAACGGAAAACTCGCTACCCTGAGGCGTGACGGTCAGCGACGGGAACTCCGTCAGCACCTGCACGCGCGCGATCTCCCGCCGCATATCCACCCGCGGCGTGGCGTAGAAGCGCGACTTGTTCTTCAGCGCCACGCGGATGCGCGCGCCCTCCACCTGCGCCATCAGCACCACGTCCTCCGCCTGCTCCACCACCCGCGGCGCGCCGGAGACTTCCGTGATGACCTCCGCGCACGCCCGGATGAAGCCCGGCGACACCGGCGCGAACTCGAAGTGCTCCCAGTAGGTCATCGGCTCATCCAGCCCCATCAGGTCATCCGGCAGCGCGGGCGGATCCCACGCAGGCACCTCCGGCGCGGCAACCTGCGAGCCGTAGACGAGGCAACGGAGGCTACCCGGTCCCGACCGGTCTTCCATGCGCATCTCCGGCTCCCGCAGGACCGGCACCTCGGGTCCGATCAGGATGAGCGGCCCGCCCTTATACGAGATCACCCGCACCAGTTCGTCTACAGGCAGCAGGTGGTAGTTCGGCACCAGCAGCGCGCCCGTCACACCGTCCAGGTCGTTCGGCGTAGCGATGGTCTGCAGCGGCGCGCCGACCGCCATCATCTCAAACAGCAGGCGGTGGGCGATCATCGCTCGATCTGAGGTGAAGTCCATCGTCTGCGCCTCTATCAGCGAGTTCGACCACAGCACCGTCGCCCCGAGCGTCCCCTGCGGCTCACCCGACCACGCAAGCTCCCAGCGCTGCCGCAGCCACTCCCAGTGCCCCTCATCAAGTCCATCTCCGAGGCAGACGAGGAAGCCGTCCGCGCATTGCTGCAGCGAGCCGTCGGCCCTGCGGCGGAAGACGTTGCTGAGCGAGTAGATCTCCCGCTCCAGCAGCGTCGGCTTGTGCCGGATCGCGTCCCACTGCTCTACCACATCGTGCGTGTTGTGCAGGAAGATCAGCTTCGTGTCGGGGAGCGTGGCGCGCATGAGCATCAGCCCCGAGAGGAAATCGGCGGGGCGGGTCAGGTCCGCCGCGTACGGCCGCGGGTCCATGCTGAGGCCCGGAGCGACCGTCTCGACCACCATCCCATCCACGCCCGCGGCGGCGATCCGGCGCTCGTCTATGCCGTAGCGGTAGAGCGACTCCCACGGTGCCCGCCCCCACGCGGAGTTGATGAACGCGGTCTTGTCGGCCGCATGGAGGGCATCGAGCGCCTTCGTCCAGAACTGCGCCCAGCGGTCAGCCCAGAAGCCGATCCATTCGCGCCGCGCGTTCCGCCACAGCCAGTCAATCCGCGCCTCCAGCCGCTGCTCGTTCTCATCGGAGGGCCGCGTGACCTGATCGGGCAGCCTGAGGCCGGTCGCCTCCGCAAACTGCGCGACCATGTCGTCGCTGAGGCTCACGCGGTAGATCGGCCCGCCCAGCGGCCCCCAGCCGTCCGCGCCATGCCAGCCATCGAAGCCGTAGTCGCAGATCACCTCGACGAGCTTGCGCACGAAGTAGTCCTCGAAGTAGCTTCCGTCGCTGAGCCGCGCGAGGGGGTTGACGGCGTTCATCCGCCCGCCATCGCGGTAGACTCGCAGCGCTTCGGGGTGGTCGCTCAGCCACTCGTGATGGTACTTGTTGCCGTAAAAGCGCGTGAAGACCGAGACGTAGGCCTTCACCCCGCGCGCGTGCAGTTGCGCGATCAGCTCGCGAAGCTGCCCGCTCGTCCACTCCTGCCGCTCCCGGTGCGGGTTGCGGTCGTGCCCGTCGCGGGCGCAGAAGTCCGGCGGCAGGACCATGTTGGGCTGCAGGCCGTCGTGCGAGAGGATGAAGTCCACGGAGGTGAGCATCAGGCAGAAACCATCGGGGGTGAAGCCGGCGAGGTCAATGTACTCGCCGACGCCCATGTCCTCGCGGCTGTTGTCGAAGCCGATCAATTCGGTCCAGATCCAGCGTTCGTGCGCTCGCCCCGTGTGCATGATGTGCCTCCTGGATGAGGTGTCGCAGTCTTGCAGTGCACCGCACGGACAGGAGTGTCCGTGCCACGGAACGACACACGGCAACGACCGGGCGAGCAAGGAAGCTCGCCCCTCCTGACGACGGACGGATCCCGCCCAGGGGCGGGATGCCACGGAACGCCGCCGCCGCCGTAAGTCGTTCCCCTCTCCCGCCCACTTCGCGCAGCGAAGTGCAGGGGGAGGGGAAGTAGCTTGCGCAAGCAAGCTACGGGGAGGGGCCGCCGTTGCCGTTGAACGACCCGCGCCGCTTCGCGCCGCCCCTCGCGAGGGCGCGAGGGCCACACACGGCAACGGCCGGGCGAGCAAGGAAGCTCGCCCCTCCTGACGACGGACGACGCACGGATCCCGCCCAGGGGCGGGATGCCACGGAACGACAACGGCGCGGCGGGGTACGAGCCCCCGCTCTACAACGACACGACGCCCCCCGGAGTCTAGGCGCCCCCCGCCTGCAATGTTTCGCACCTACGCCCCTTTCACCCGCACCACGCGATGATCCGTCACGCCCGGCACCACGAACCGCGTCCAGCCATCCGCGTCGCTGCACTCGAACGCCTCGCCGGTCAGCGCATCCTCCGCGGCAGTGATCTGCCAGCCCGGCCGCACGCGCACCACGATCGGGTCGGCGCGATGGAAGGCATCAAGATACATCGAGTCCGTCTGCTTCTGCGCGTGGATCAGGTGCAGCAGCCAGCCATCCTCGTCCTCCATCAGTGAATGCTTCACCGACACCGGCGCCTCGATGCGCACCTTCTGCGACACTCCCAGCACCTCGTGCAGCAGCGCCTCGAAGAGCGCCCGGAGGAACGGGTCGGCCTTGCGCGCGTAGCCCTTAAAGAACGGTGCGGGCAGGTAGATCACTCGCCCCTCGCCGAACTCGCTCAGCACGATGCCCGGGCATTCCGTGCGGCTTCCCGGCGGCGCGTGATCATGATAGACGTAGCGCCCGCCCTCGAAGTCGCTCTCCACCACCGGGTCCATCAGCCACGCCAGCGGCTGAGAGCATTCCCGCGCCTCGCAGTAGAGCGCGTGGTTCTTCGGGTTCATCCGGTCGCTCGCCTCATCCTTGATCAGCAGCGGCATCCCCCGCCCCTCCTGCCCGAGGGCCGGGTCAAAGCCATCGAGGTAGCTGATGCTGAACTCCGACTCGCTCACCAGGTCCACGCCGAAGAGATCGGCCAGGGCGAGGTTCTCCAAGCGCTCACCCTGTGCTCCAAATAACGAGGTCTTCCATGCGGCCAGCAGTATCCCGCCGCCGCGCACGTACTCCCGCAGCCGTCCCGCGAGGTCGTCATCCACGTGCGGCAGGAATGGGATCACCAGCATCTCGTAGCGCTGCATCTCCTCAAGCGGCATATCCACCGTGCGCATCTCCCACGGCGTGTGCGTCTCCACCAGCAGTTGCGCCAGCGCCTCCTCGTTCGACTGCTGCTCGCCGCGCATGTGCGCATAGTCGGGCGTCTGCGCCATCGCCGCCAGCAGCCGGTTCGCCTCGGCCGAGTGCAGCGTGGCAACCACCGGCACCGGACGCCGGTCGCGACACAGTTCCTCGCGCTCGGAGACCCAGTCGAAGACCTCGGTGATCGTGTCCCAGACGGCCATCGGCACCTTCCCGGCATAGTCGCCGCAGGGGTAGGGCACGTGGTTGATGTTCAGCGCTCCACCGTGCGCCATCGCGATCGCCGACAGGCCCTTGATCGTCTCAGGCGTTGTCACCGTCCAGTCGCCCCATGACCCCTGGCTCTCGGGCATAAAGAGCGTGAACGGCCGCCCCAGGCCCTCGCAGAAGCGCGTGGTGACATCGGCGTGCAGGTAGGCGGGCGGGTGGGCCTCGGTGGAGAGGTAGTCGGCGCCATCGTATAGCGTCGAGGACATCGCGACCGGGTTGCCGCAGCCGTTCCATGACCAGCTAAGCCCCTCGCGCTCCTCGTTGCATCTCTCCATCGCCTGGTGGATGAAGCTTTCGCGCACACGGATCTGATAGGCGTAGACGTCGAGCCATTGCTCGATGCCGAACTCGTCCGGCGCGAGGTCGTACCCGAATTGCTCCGCAAAGCCAGTGCGACAGGCCTCACAGAAGCAGCCCTGCGGCGAGAAGTACTGCAGGTCGAGGAACCAGCCATCGATGGGGTACTTGCGCGTCACCTCCGCCATGTGCTCGGCGACGTAGGCGGCGAACTGCTCGTTGCTCATGCACTGGCAGGGGTAGAGGAACATGCGCAGCGGCTTGCCGTCGCGGCCGATCTGCGTCCAGCCCGGGTGGAGGCGCTGCAGGTCCCAACTGAGCACCATGTTGTAGTACGCGATGAACTCCACCCCCAGCGCCTTCGTGCGGTGGCAGACTTCGCCGAAGATGTCGCCGGTCATTGAGGGGTTAGTGACGCCGACCTCGGTGGGGAAGAAGCTGCCACCGTGCGCGGTCTTCGCCTGGAAGATCAGTGTCTCGGCGCCGGTGCGCTCGACTTGCTCGAAGTATTCGTCGAAGTCGAGCGTGACCTCGGGGAGGAAGTTGGGCATGTGCCAGTCGCAGAAGAGCATGCGGGTGCTGAGGCGGTAGGCCATCGGGTATCACTCCTCGGGCATCTGTCCCTTCGGCGCGACCTTTCGCCGGGGAGGCCGCTGCACCTGCTCTTCAACTTCATGGCTCGGCTGAGTTAAGTCAATGGAAAGCCATCGGGCATCTGAGGAGGCAGATCAGGAGGATAGGGCCTGCGAAGGCAAATCTCGTACAGGGGAACGCCCGACCGCGGGGCCGGGCGCCTGGTTTCTCGCAGGTGCTGCGATCTACCACATGTTGGTCGAGCGGGCTGCCGGCGGCTCGCCGATTACGACCACATTGGCCGCACGCGGGCCCTTCGGATCCTGCTCAACGTCGAACTCGACCTTGGCTCCCTCGCCGAGGCTCTTGTAGCCCTCGCCGACGATGGAGGAGTAGTGCACGAAAACGTCCTCGCCATCCTCTCGCTCGATGAACCCAAAGCCCTTCGCGTCGTCAAACCACTTGACTGTGCCGGTCGCCATACGTCCTGCCTCCCGTGCCAGATGAACTCAGTGCCCTGCTCGTCCGCCGGGAGACAATCCCGTTGCGACTCGAACATCAGCACCTGACGGCGGATTCCCCGCCTGATACACTGATCTTACATTACCATATCTGACAATGCCGCGCAACCTTAAAGCGAAAAAGTGGTCGCGGCGACTGCATTCGTGCCCTCGTCATGCCCAACGTGCACCGCTACCACGTCCGTGAATCCTCGACCGCCACCCACTGCCCGCGCTCGGCGATCGACTGCTGGCTCGCAAGGCCAGCGAGCGTCATGTCCAGCGCCTCATGGATGCCGATTGGCGGCGCACTTCCGCTAACGATCGCGTCCACGAAGTCGTGGATCTCCCAGTAGTCGCCGCCGCCGTGCCCGGCCTGCAGCGCCTCCTCCGGCGGATTGAGCCACTTCTCCGGCAGGAACTGCTCCGCGAGGTCCTCGATCGGCTCCCACGCAGGCTCCTCGGAGCGGCTGCGCAGCCAGATCTGCCCCGGTTCGTCCCTGTTGCGTCCGGCCTCGTAGGCGCCGTCAGTGCCCTGCAGCGCATACCAGGTCATGTTGTGCGGGCGGTCGGAGAGCATGTCCAGCCTGATCCGCGCGAGGCCGCCGCCGGAGAGCCGGCAGAGCGTCTCGACCGTGTCCTCAAGCTCGTAGCGATCGCCGCGCGGGTCGGTGTAGTGATGCCCGGAGCCAGCGCAGAGCACCGCCGTCACGCGCTGGTCCATCCACTGCAGCACCGGTCCGAGCGAGTGCGTGATGTAGGTGTTCCCGTTGACCCCGGTCTGCCAGCGCCGCCGCCAGGTGGTGATCTCGTTCAGGCCCTTCAGTTCGTGGATGTACGCGCCCTCGCCGAAGTACATCTCGCCGAAAAGCCCCCGCCGGGCGATCTCCTTTACGATTACGTTCGGCCGCATGTACGTGTAGTTCTCAGCCATCATGTATGTGGCGCTGCTGCGCTTCGCCGCTCGCACAAGCTCCCGGCACTGCTCGTATGAGACGCCCGCAGGCACCTCGCTGAGCACGTGGATGCCCTGCTCGAGCGCCATTACCGACTGCGGCACATGCAGCGGCATCGGCGTGGCTACCACCACGGCGTCTATCTCGCCGGAGTCGAGCATGGTTTCGTCGGAGGTGAAGGTGAGGGAGAGGTGCAGGTCATCCGCGGCTTCCCGCAGCTTCTCCTCCTGGATGTCGCAGAGTGCGACAAGCTCTGCCTGCGGATGTGCCCGCAGCGCACGCACGAAGCTGCCCCCGCGCTTGACTGCGCCGATGATGCCGACACGGATTGGGTCAGACATTGCGCCTTCCTCCAGTGACAGCTATGCCAACAGAGACAGGATCAGAAGTCCACTGGCCGTCGTTGATAGAGCCACCGCGACGCGAATGCGTTCGAACTTCTCCCTGGCGATCGATCCCAGCAGGTGGATGTGCTTGCACAGGTTGTCACAGAACTCCTCCTGAGTAGAACCGAGAACACTCTCAGAGTATGATGCCGCAGAGGAGCAAGCAGCATCTACAAAGGACACCGTGTTTGCTGTTCCGGCCGATGGCATTCGTGGCCACAGCGTCGAGGCGCAGAAGACAACTGATATGACAAGACTCCCGGCGGCAAGGAGCAGGAGAACATACAACAAGTCAAGTCCCTCTGGACGTGGAGCAACGCTCATCAGTGCGACGAGCGCTGCGTCCCATGCCAGTATGCCAGCCGCCTTCGCGTCGGCCAGAGTAATCTGATTCTGGCAGTACTCGTGCGTATGTCGCAGCATTTCAGTCTGCCACATCTGGCAAGTCATCCTTTTTGCTGACGGTGTTCGTAAATGTCACTGCCCTCTCCCACCACTCAACAGCTTGGCAAATTGCGGTCCAGTTCGCACTGCTGAGCACACGCGATATCGTTGACTGCGCGACACCTCGCTCGTCCGCGATTCGCTCCTGCTTCCATCCTCGCAATGCTCCAGCGACGGTCTCCGCCTTCGCAGCCGTCCATCCCGCGCAGATCGTGTCCAGCAGCGTCATGACCGTGTCGAGCGTTTCCTGCGGGGAAAGCAACTGCGTTCCCTGTGGTGCTAATGATCCCGGCAGCGCAGCCGCCAGTCGCACATCGCCCCCCGTCAACCGTTCCAGCGCCTGCCCGGAAAGAGTGAATGCCTCCCCCTGACTCTCCGAAATGTTCTGGTGATCCACGAAGGCCAGCTCGCCGAGCCCGATCGCAATGCGCGTGTCGGCATGTGGCAGGTCCTTCCGCGAACGAATCAGGGCCCGCATCAACAGCGCGATTCGGAGCGCCTTATTCGGTGCGCGAAGAAGCATCTGCCAGGAGTCGCCCCGGAAGACATCCAGCCCGACCAATGTATCCTCGAACGCATCCTCCGCGGCGCGATAAGCTTCCCGGATGGTGATGCTGATGGCCGGGCCTTTCTCCGTGAAGCGCTTGGACAACACTATGTCCCCTGTCAGCACCGCGCAAACTCTGCCGTCACTCATGGTTAGTCGCCCCGTTGTCGTGCTGCGTCTGGCACAGCCGGTTCCCGCAGCCGCTTGCGGTCACCTTCACCGCCCCGCCCTCGCCAGTTCCTCAATGCACTCGCCGATCTCAAGCCGAAGCTTGTGCAACTCCGCCTGATCGTGGCTGTGCAGGAATGCCAGCTTCTCATCCGCCGACGTCCACGCCATCTCCTCCGCCCGCGTCAGCAGTTCCCTCGCACGATCCGCAGCCGCGCCGTCCGTATTCCCCGCCAACCGCTCCAGCATCACCAGGTACTCGTAATCCTCCAGCCCCTCCCGCGTCAGCTCAAAGCGCAACGTGTTCAGCAGCCCATCCTCGCCCGGCAGCACCCATGAGGCATTGCGATGCGGGTCCCAGAGAGTCTCGCTCCCGGTCCACTCGATCCATGCCGTGATCGTCCACTGATACACCAGCGGGATCTCATGCCGCCACGCCCACCACCACGTCGCCCGCACCGCCATCGCCGTGTCGTCTATGTAGTACGCGGGCGGGTTGTATACCCAGACTTCCTCATCACGGCCGCGGATGCGCTCGGCGAGGCTCGGGGTGAAGTGCGACATCGGGATCGTCCAGACATCCACCGCCCCCTCCAGCGCAGGTGCATACGCGCCCCAGTAGGTGTACCGCCAGCGTGGCTCGACCTCCCGCAGAAGCGCGATCACGTCGCGGATCATCGGGAAATACTCCACGTCGGGTTCGTCGAAGAGGCTCATCACCATGCGGTCGTTCAGGCCCCGCTGCTCGAGGTGCTCGGATAGAGCGCGGGCATAACCCTGAAGCTTCTTGTTCCACAGCGGCGTCAGTATCTCATCCGCCTTGCCGAAGCGGTTGTCGCGCGGGAGGTGCCCGTAGCCGATCGTGAAGACAGAGAGCGTGAGGATCGGCGGCCTGTCGCGCGTGAGGAACTCGTCAAGCGCCGCATCAAATGATACGAAACTCGCGCGGGTCACGTTCCCCTCATCATCAAACTCGATGGCGGGGTTGGCGTTTGTGCGCATCTGACCCGCGCGATGATCGGCGACGTTCTGCAGGAAAGCCGGCATAAGCTCCTTCGTCTGCTCCGGCCCGTAGTGCTTCTGCAGGTTGTTCTCCCAGACCGGGCACCACACCGTCAGTGATGGCTGCTGCGGCAGCGCGAAATCCCACACATGCAGATTTACCGGCACTTCTGCGATCGGCCGGTCGCCCGCCATGATCCGCACAGCGCCGGAGTAGTCGCCCGGCGCGGCATCCTCCGGCACACGCACCGTCACCCACAGCGGCTGGTTGGCCCCGGCCGGCAGGTCGATCAGCCGATCGGCCAGCAGCGTGTCCGGCACCTCGCCGACGAAACCGCCCGGGTTCACCTGCTCGGCGCTGAAGTAGTAGTCCAGCGCGTTCCACGTGATCTCGGCGGCAGTGATCTCGCCCTGCGTTCCCGACAGCCCCTCGCACTCGATCCGCACCTGCCCCAGCGCCTGCGCCGGCCGCAGCACAAGCTGGAACGGCTCAAACTCGCCCCGCGCGGCATGAAGCTGCACCGCGTCAGTGGTCTCATCCGGCGCGGGTTCATCGCGGAACACCTTCGAGGTCGGCACGTCCCACCACAGCGTCAGATCATCGGTTCGCGCAAGCGTGGCGCCGCTCTCGGCCTTCTGCGGGAACTCCGGGCCGAGGTCGTCCCGACCATGTTCGGCCAGCGTCCGCTCCAGCGCGTCGCCAGGCTCGCCGACGAACGGGAGCAGCGCGAAGCGGCCGACCAGCGTCCGTTGCTGTTGCGCATCAACATCGAAGGCCGGGAAGTTGGCCGCCCGCAGTCCGATGAACGCCTGCGCGCCCTGCTCTCCGGCCCGTATCGGCAGCGCCTCATCCGGCCCCTTGAGCAGAACCAGACCGGCTCCGCTGGTCGTGTCGACTATCCCCACCCACGGGTCCGGCCAGAGTGTCCACGGCCGGTTGCCAACCTTGCCGCCGGAGGGTAGACCCTCGGCCACCGCCTGCACCACGCGTCCCTCGCGCACCTCGTTCTGCGGCCGCAGCCACTCCCGCTCTGCCTCGTTCATCCAGAGCATCGTGGTGTAGCCCCAGCCGGCGGCGTGTTCGCCAACTGGTGTGATCTCGAAGCTCACATCCAGCACCGGGTCATCCGCCGAGAGAGTGAACTGCTTCTCCACGCTAAAGCGGGAGTTGTGCCTCACCACCCGCACCGTGGAGCGTGCCGCGTCCCCGGTGACCTGCAGATCATCATGCACAAAGCGGTCGCTCTCCAGCCCCGGCTCAGGCACTCCGGCCTCGCGCACCCAGCGATCCTCCTCCTCGTAGAGGAACTGAGCCTCGGTGAGCGGAGTGGCGATGCCCTCAGGCAGCACCCGCGCGCCGGTCAGGCAGTAGCCCGTCCGCGGGTCGAGCGTATACTCCGCAAGCCCGTTGCTGAGGACGATCGCCGCAGCCGTCTGCGTGACCTCCACGGGACCGGCGTGGCAGAGTCCGGCTGCGGCGACAAGCGCGAGCAGAACGATTGTCTTCTTCATCAACATGGTGCCCCCGGCATTGTCAGATCTCCCGATAGGTAAGCCCCATCACCGTCGCCATCCGCTGCACAAGCTCCGTCTCATCCCCGAGACACAGTGCCAGGTGATGCGTGCCGCCGATGTTGCTGTAGGCGTGCAGGAACTCGCGGATGTCCCCCGAGGCTGGCCGCAGCCAGAAGTGCGGCACGTCCGGGAAGCCTGCAACGGGCCCGCGATCCAGCACCTCAACCCGCGCCCCGATCAGCATGAAGCTGTCGTGCGCTCCCGGCGCGATATTCACCAGAGTTGCGTATCCGGGTTTGATCTTCGGCACGGCGATGACGGGGTTCGACACGTCGCTGAAGGCGTAGGTCTTCTCCACCAGCGCCGCGTTCTCGGCGACATCCAACCCACATTCGCCCATGTGACTCATGAAGATCGTGTTGCCCTCCCAGTCGGGGCAGAACATCTCCGTGAACGTCAACCTGCACCCGGCCTGAGCGAGCGCGCCAACCAGCGCCGCCGTCAGCACATCGTTCTCGCCGGCGTAGCCCTGTCCCCGCGTCATGACCTTTGAAGCTTCGAGGAACGGGACTGTCTCGACCCCATGATTGCGCGTGAAGGAGGCAAAGTTGAAGGTCACCGCGCCTGCGCCGGAGGCCGCCATCATGCGCCGCACCGCCAGCCCCAGCCGGTTTGTCCTCGCCAGCGCCTTCGCATCCACCGTAGAGCAGTCACAGCGGTGGCCGTCATCGCGCGCCTCCTGGCTGATCTGCTCCTCATTCACCTCGCGCGCATACTCCGCCAGCGTGTCCACGGTCTCATGCTGAACCTGAACGCCCAGCTTCGCGCTGAGAACGTGACGATCCACGGAGAAGTCGCCCATGCCGCCAAACGCCTCACCGATGGACAGCACTCGCATCGTGTTCATCGCCCGTGATGCGCGCATTGCACGGCAGTTCAGGCGCACATCATCGTGGAATCGGGCATCGTCAACATGCCCCACGGAGAGCAGGTAACTCTTTCCGCGCCGCCGGAGCATGCAGGAGAGGTCCTGCACACCGTGGATGCCATGATTGCGGAACATCCTCTCAGCATCGGCATCCACCCCGAACGATGGCGCCGGGGTGGTGTCCAGCAGAAGCAGCGGCCGGTCCGAAGCGACAAGCGTTTCGACGGCCTCAAGTGATGGCGAGTAGGCCAGATGAAGCGTAGCCAGCGCATCCAGCGCCGCATCGTCCGTCATCCGCTGTACCTCGCGCTGGATGGCGACATGTCTCGTGAGGACCGGGGCGGACTTGACCTCCATCCCAAGCCCCGACAGCACACTCGCTACCCTTGCGGCGAACGACTCCATGTCCGGCCGGGCCTCGGGGCGCACCTCGTCGTAAAGCTCGAGGTAGAGCGGCAGCAGACCGATCTGCGTGGGTCGGACCATCTCCATCGCCTCCTGCGTCAAGTGCCCGCCGTTTCGCTATCCCAGAGCCCCCGGGTAGACGCGCTCCATCATCTCTCGATAGCGCGCGTAGATGGCATCGTACGCCTCAACTCGGCTCGGCTCAGGCTCATGTGCATCCGCGCTGCGGTAGAAGCTGCGCGACGCCGCCTCGATCGATTCCAGCGCGCCCGCGGCCACGCCTCCGAAGATCGCCGCCCCCAGCACCGCCGCCTCCGAGCAGGCGGGGATCGTCAGCCTCGTGTCTGTCACGTCCGCCATCAGTTGCATCCACCACCGCGACTGCGTTGCGCCGCCAAGCATCCGCAGTTCCTCGATCTGCTGGCCGCACTCGCGGGCGAGGCTCAGCGCATCACGCGCGCAGAAGCAGACGGCCTCCACGACCGCGCGCGCCATCTGCGGCCGCCCGTGGCCGAGTGTCAGGCCGAGGAAACCGCCGCGCACATCGCTCCGGAAGCTTGGCGTGGCGGTGCCGGAGAAGTGCGGGAGGCAGATCAGCCCGTCCGCGCCATCCGCGACCGAAGCCGCCTCCGTCAGCAGCGTCTCGTAGTCGCCGCCGGTTAGATCGCGCAGCCATGTCAGCACTACGCTCGAGGTCTTAGCGTAAGTCAGCAGGTAGTGCAGCCCCGGCACTGCATGACGCCCATGCAGCACGCCCTCCGGGAGATCGTCGCAGGCGGTGGTGGTAGCGACGATCGCCATCGCCGTTCCCGCGGTGCCGGAGGCGATACCCGGCTCAACGTTCCCGGCGCCCACCGCCCCGGCAAGCTGATCGTTGCAGCCCAGCGCCACTGTCGCGCCCGGTTGCAGCCCAAGCTCAGCCGCAGCCGTGGCGGTCAGCCTGCCGATCGGCTCGCCAGCCTGCCCGAGCGGGCTTAGCCACTCCTGCGGTACACCGACGGCCTCCACTGCCGCGCGCCACCACTGACCGGTGCCGCGGTCCACCATCCCCGTGGAGCCAGCATTGCTCACATCAAGCCGCAATTCGCCCGTGAGGCGCAGGCCGATGAAGTCCGGCAGCATCACGATGTGCCGCGTTAGTCCCCAGACCTGCGGCTCATTCTCTCGCAGCCACAGGATCTTCGGCGCCGAGTCGATGGCGTTGATCGCCGAGCCGTGCCGCAGGCGCATCTCATCGGCGTCAAGCATCTCGTTCAGCCGCCGCGCCTCCGCCTCCGCGCGGGTGTCCAGCCAGACGATCGCGGGATACAGCGGCTGCTGATCCGCCCCCAGCGGCAAGAAGGTCTCGCCCTGGCTCGACAGCCCGATGCCGATGACCTCCGGTTTTCCCGCCGACTGGTGCGCCTCTCGGGTTGCCTCTACGACCGCGCGCCAGTACTCCTCGCCCGCAAGCTCCAGCCAGCCCTCGCGCGGCGAGGTGGGGGAGTATTCCGACCGTGCGACGCCCAGCATCTCTCCACTCGCGGCATCGAACACCCCGGCCTTGACCGCCGTCGTGCCGAGGTCAATGCCCAGCAGGGCGGAGCGCGTGTCGTTGGAGAGGACGGCCCCCGTGCCGGCCTGTGTCGTTGCCGTTCGTCGTGCGTCGCTGCTCA
>JAAYJW010000169.1 GCA_012522765.1 candidate division WS1 bacterium
GTCAGGAGGGGCTGCTTTTCCCGACGCCGTCCCCGGCGGCGGGAAAAGTGGCGCCCGAGTGTCGTTTACGAGGGCGACAGCTTCCTTGCCAGCCCGCTGTGGTTCTTCGTAAAACGGCAAACGACGGACGGGCAGGGAAGCTTCGGCGCCTGGCGGCGCCTCACCCTCGCGCTGCAAACGGCGCAGCGCGAGGGCCGCCCCTCCTTGACGGCATCCACAGGCGCGAGGGCGATCCTCTCCCGGTCGGATTGCTGGCTACGCGCCAGTTCTGGAGTATGAGAGAAGTGCCCGTGCCACGGGACGACAACGGCGGCCGCCGTTGCGATGCAGTATCTTTGTCATGTGTCATCCCGCCCGCGGGCGGGACCCGTGGGTCGTTCCGAAAACCGCTTCCTGGTGGTGCCGAGCGCGTTCACGGCACCGGCTCGGCGACCATCAGCTTGAACTCGCCCGTGACGTTGTAGCGCGCGTCGTCGCTGGTCGCCTGCCAGCGGACGGTGATCTCGCCGAGTGGCACTGTGTGTACAAGCGCCAGCGTCACCGGTTGCACCGCCGGCTCCTCGCTGACTCCCAGCGTGAACTCCGCGGGCTCTGCGCTCACGCCCGTCGGCGGCATGAGCGAGATCGTCACCTCCGCGGGCCATTCACCCGTCAGTCTCAGGTCGATCCGCCGCTCATCATCACGGAAGACACGCGTGGTTGCAGGCTCGATCGTCAGCGGATTCGTGAAGACGAAGTCGTAGAGGACGGCGGTCATCCAGTCGGCGGTCCGCAGCTCAGAGACGAAGGGCAGCAGCGTGCGCTCCGGGTCAGGCGGGATCGCGATCGAGGCAACCAGCGTTCTGGCGTCCTCCGAGATAGCGTGTCCTGAGCCCTCCCGAGCGGCGATATTTGACCATGGCGAGATGAGGCGCGCAGTCGCGGGCGGATAAGGTGCGGGCAACTCGATTGGCACCTGCGCGGTCTCGCCGCGAGCGGCCTCCACCACCCGTGGAGCGCGCATCTCGATGCCCATCTCCCCCGCCGCCACGCAGGCAAGCTCCGCATGGACGCGCATCACCAGCTTCGCGAGGTCCACCGGGGCCTCGGTCTGCATCGCCTCCCGCAGCGCGTGCACGGCGTCCGCAAGCTCGATCGCCATCCTGCAGGCGTCCGTGCCCGAGGCTTCCCTGCCGCGCTGCGCCAGCGCCTGCGCCTCGCTGAGCATCGCGCGGGTCGCATCAGCCAGATCGGTGCGGAACATGCGCTCGATCTTCGCCAGCGTGCGGCCTGCGAGCACAAAGCCCCGGTCGGAGAGCTGAGAGCGGGTGCCGATCCAGTAGCCCGCGGTGCCGTCAGCGGTGAGATCAACGGCCCAGGCGCCAGCCACCGGTTCGGTCACCGCCTGCCCGGGCAGCAGGTTGACCGCGAAAAGCTGCGCACCTGCGGGGACACCCAGCGCGACACGGTCGAGGGTGATGGTGGTCCTGATCGGCTCGTTGGCATAGTTGCGCAGCGTCAGGTGCAGGTCCCCGTCGCCGAACGCGCCGAAGCGCTCCACGACGACGCCCTCAGAGGCGCGGGCATGAGGCACCGGCTCCCAGCCCGCGTGCAGAAGCTGCTCGACGGCGGGCACATACTGCCGGTAGAAGTGCCGATAGTCGCGCCCGGCGGTGTCGGGCATCGGGAATACCGCCGGATACACCGCGTAGGCGAGGCCGCGCTCGAAGTGCTTGCGCACGACGTTGGGGTTATCCTCACCGCCCATGGTGACGCCGCCAGCGTTGGTGCGCCAGAAGCGCCATATCTTCTGATGGGCGCTCGCCCGCAGGAAGCGCTCAAAGCGGCCGTAGTTGGTGGTGTCCCAGTCGAACTCGGTCATCGGGACATCAACGTAGGGCATTGTGAAGAACTGCTCGTAAGTGTTCGCGTTGCCGTAGACCGCGACCTGGTACTGCTCTGTCAGCGGCCACCATGCCTTCTCATGGAAGTCCCAGATGGGGTTCGGGATGCACGGCTGCAGGTTGTCCGCGCCGAATGTCAGCGGCGGGAGCGTGGTGGCGAAGTGCTCCCGGCGGAAGTTCGGGTAGCGCGCCAGTGCCTGATAGCCCTCGATGGTGTCCGAGGTGACGGTTGCCTCGAACGGCGGGTGCTCACCCTCCGCGGCATACGACTCGAAGAACCGCCGCGTGCGGATGGCGAGGAAGCTGGACACGCCCGGGTCCTCGTTTACATGGAAGTTGAGGCCCCACCCCGCCCAGTCGTTGTGGTTGTAGCCCTCGTTCGGTCGCCAGTAGCGCGTGTCGCCGATGTAGCGGATCTGCCCCTCAGGGCCGTGGACGATCTTCTTCAGTGTCTCGCTGGTCGGCACGTACCGCTGCGGTGTCTCACGCTCCGCCTCGACCATCTCGTGCAGGAACTCAAGCACGCGCTCGTCGGACGGCGGCGTGGCATCGTCGGTGGGCATCATGCGGAAGTCGTAGCAGCCATGCACGTGAGTGATGAAGCGATAGCCCTCGCCGAAGTCGCTCGCGTCCGGTATCCGGCGGCGCTGGATGACCAGTTCATGGGTGGCGGCGCGCATCGGCTCGAGGTTCGCGTAGTTGAGGTAGAGCTCCGGCGTCGGCCGAACCTTGAAGCTCTCCGGGAAGAGCGCGTAGTAGCGCTCCATCGCTGAGCGCATCCCCCACGCGGGGTCGTGATGGTAGAGCACCAGCGAGAACGGGGCGCGCGAGGGGTTGTTTCCGGCATCGGGCGCAAGGCCGAAGTAGAAGGTCGCCTGCATCGCAGGCAGGCGCTGATCGTGCTGGAGGATGAAGACGCGCGGGCCCTGCGAGAGCGGCAGCGCGATCGTGACGCCCTCAGCAGGGCCGCTGACGGCGGCCCATGGGTAGATCGAGCATTCCCCGACCCCGGCCTTCGCGCTGTAAGTGTGTCGATAGACGCCCGAGCTGATCTCCCGCCGCTCCTCCGCGTCATTCCACCACGTCCAGCCAGCAGCGTTCAGCGGCAACGAGAAGCGCACAGCGATGGCGCGATCCTGCCCCGTCATGTCGCGCACGGTACCGTCTATTCGCACACCGCCGCCGGGCAGATCCGTCGCGGTCGCCTCAAGCTGCAGGTTCATCTCCCGCGAGGCCCCCGCGAACCTGACTGCATCGCCGTCGCGGGCGGCGGTCAACTCGATCGGATGGTACGTGTCCTTAAGCTCGTAGACCGCGAAGTCATCGAGCCAGATGGTGCCGTTCGAGCGGTAGATGTCCCCACGCAGGTTCAGCCGCGTGGTCTGAGGCTGGGTGGTGAACTCCCACACACTCCGGTGCCAGACACCATCAACCTCCGGCACCGGGCGCCCGTACTGTGTCACAGTCCCGGTGTAGTTGTTCGCGGCATCTCGCTCAGAGACGTACGTGCCCACCCCGCCGGCGTTCTGACGCCTGATATGCAGCTCGCAGCGGTAGCGGGTGTTGGGCTTGACGTCTACCGTGACGCCGAGGTTGGCGCTGCTCGGCTCACCCGGCGGCACGTGAAGGCGCGCCGAACGCCGGCCGGAGCGGGCGATCTCCTCATCGAGGCTGACTCGACCGGAGATCGCCCAGCCCTGAGCGCCCTGCTCGAAGCCTGGATTCCTGACGAGGTTGACAGGCTCGGGCTGGTTGGCATAGTCGGCGAGGAGGAACCGGCCACCACCAAGGCTCTCCGCGGTAAGCTGCAGCGGCTGCGCATCTGCAGCGCAGGTCATAAAGAGGATCACAACGATCAGCAACACCTGGCGCACGTCAATCGTCCCCTCGGGCGTCTGCGATTTGATCTCCAATATCAGATTGAGCGCGCAGGCCGGAGGTTCCTCCCGCAGTGGGCAGTCACACCAGCGTTCTACTCAGCATCAGTCGGCCACAGATCGGCCCGCCGCACCGAGAAGCTGTCCTCGCCGGAGAAGACGAGGTGGATTGCGCGGCCATCCTCGCTCATCCACTTCACCGGGAAGCAGCCACTCTCGCCGGGCCCTACGTCCCAGCTTCGCGTGAAGTAGACGGTGCGCCATGGCCCCCACGGCTCGGGCGCCTCGTACACGCCGAAGCCGCCCGCAAAGCGCACATCCCCGGTGCCGCCGAAGGCTCCTCCCGGCACAACCTGCCACCACAGGTAACGCCCCAGCGCCGCGTTCCAAGTGATGCCCGAGCGGTAGCAGCGGCCTGCATGCTCGAAGACCCCGGCGCGGTCGGCTACCCGGGCGCTCCACGTCGCGGCGACATCGCCATCAAGTCCGGCGAAGAACTCATACGCATCGCGTTCGGTGATGCGATCCTTCGGCACACGCGCGAGCACCATCCGGTCGGCGGGCTCGTACGCGCTGTCACTGTCGAAGGAGTAGACGTAGACGAACCCATCCCGCACGCGGGCATAGTCGCGGCCGAAGTTGAGGAAGGTAGGGCAACCGAAGCTTGCCTCGAAGCGCCAGTCCGCCCACGTCCACGTAGCGCCGCGGTCGTCGCTCCAGGCAAGCTGCGAGTTGCCGGCGTTGCGCACGAGCATGTGAAGCCGCCCGTCCACCATCAGCATCCCGGAGGCTTTGCGTCCCGAGCGTCCATCCCCCTGCTGCTCGGCGCTCTCGGAGCGGATGTTCTCCCCCACCGGGTCGTCGGGGCCTCCCGTCACGCGCGCAAGGCCGAGGCTCAGCTTCTCCGGCACGCGCGGCTGGAAGCCCCATCCATCGCCGTAGGCGGTGTACTGCGCATCGTCATCCGCCCACGTCATCGGCCAATTGTCACTGCCGGGCCCGCGCCGCACGATCTGCTGCTGCGGTGCCCAGCCGAGGCCACTGATGGCCTCACTCGCGGGATACGGCGCGTCGGGATGCGGCGCAGCCGTCTGCACCGCCGCGCAGATCGGCTCGAGGAACGGGCGCAGCACGTCGTAGTGGCCGCTCCAGTCGCGCGACCAGTCGGAGCCCGCGCGGGCAATCACGAGGTCGAGGCTCGGGATCACCACGAGCAAGCTGTCATGCAGCCCCCACGACCAGTACGCGTCGCGCGGCACACACGCCAGCGTCCCATCGGCGTTGTTCCACCACAGCAGCCCGTAGTGCGCCGAAGCCCCGCCGTGGCGTTCGCCATCACGCACGGGCAGGCCCACCACCGCCGAATCGGTCGTGCGCGCGAGGTCAGTGAAGCTCGACGGAAGCAGTTGCTCATCGCGCCAGCGCCCTTCGCGCAGGTAGAGCAGGCCGATGCGCGCCATCGCGTTCGTGTCCGCATGGATGCCCGAGCCGAACTCCCGGCGCTTGACCCCTGCGATCTCATGCGGACGGTAGGCGTTCTCACGCCACGTCAGGTCCGCCGCGCTGATGCCGATGGGCGTGAAGACGCGTTCGAAGAGCACGTCGCTCAGGTCGCGCCCGTAGGCCACGGTAACGCACTCGGCCAGCCAGTTCGGCCCGCAGTCGCTGTAGAGCCACTCGGTGCCGGGGGCGAAGACGATGGGCGAGTAGCCGCCGGGCTTCTCAAAGCCCGCGGTCTGAGTGGCGAGGTGCCGAAGTGTGACCGACTCGGCCCATGCGGGCTCACCTGCGCTCGTCTGTTCGCAGAACGCCGGATGCCGCTGGTGGGCGAGGTCATCAAGCCCCAGCAACCCGTCGCCGATCGCCAGCCCCAGCGCCGTGACGCCGATGGACTTGGTGCTGGACTTGAGGTCGTAACGCTTCGCCTGATCGCCCCACGTAAGGACAAGCTTCCCGCCGCGCACGATGCAGCCCGAGCCGCCGCCGGTCAGCGCATACTCCTGCGCCTGCGCCAGCAGCGTCGAATCAAGGCCCATCGCCTCCGGCGTCGCTCGCTCCCACTCCGCACCCGGCCACGGCCAGTCCGCAGATGCGGGCAGCGCAAGCAGAAGCAGACAGCCCAGCACCATCGCTGCCTCGTGAATGCCGATCATCATCTATCCCTGCCCGGCTTTCGCCTTCGCATACTCAGTAGCTTCAACATTCAGCCGCCGCGCGCGTTCCACCAACGCCTCGACCTCACCCGTGATCTGCGCGGCCTCGCCCGCCTTCATCCGACGGGCCAGCAGAATGCGGTCAATGAACGCCTGCGCGACCTCGTCCGAGTACTGCTGCATCCGCGGGTCCTGCGTGTTGCGCCAGA
>JAAYJW010000170.1 GCA_012522765.1 candidate division WS1 bacterium
GCGGCCGCTCACGAAGACCCTTCCCGTTACCCACAAGTCGCCGGGCGGTATCGCCGTCTCGCCCTCAGCGGAGGAAGTAGCCGTTGGTGGTGGGGGCGGCGTCGGTTGTCATTCCGATGCCCAGCTTGCGCAGGCCGACCTCATCGCCCATCCCCGGCTCATGCGTCAGGTGCATCTGCGCGCCTCGCAGTTGCGGCAGCATCTCAATGCCCGCGCGCGCCGCGGGATTGCTTGCGGCGGTAATGCCCAGCGCGATCAGCACCTCCTGCACGTTCAGGCTCGGCGAGTTGGAGTCGAGGTAGTTGGCCTTCAGGTCGGCGAGATCGCCGATGACGTGTGCGGGCAGCAGATGGATATGCTCCGGGATCCCCGCCAGTCGCTTGATGCCTTTGATGATCGCCGCCGAGGCTGAATGCAGCAGCGGCGAGTTGCTGCCGGTCATGATCGTGCCGTCATGAAGCTCCAGTGCGGCGCCGCAGTAGAAGCCCTCGTTGCCCTTGCAGCGTCTCTCAGCGTCCGCTGCCGCCTCGCGTGCAGGCGTCACTACAGGACGATCGGTCTGCGTGACGCCGAGCCGCGCCATCAGCCTCTCGGTCCTCTGCACCGCCTGCGGGCTGCACATCCCCTGCACCCGCTCACGCCGGTAGCGGAAGTAGCGGCGGATGACCTCCTGCCGCGAGGCCTCGCGAACGAGATCGTCGTCAACGATGCCGGCCCCGGCGCGGTTCACGCCCATGTCGGTTGGCGACTGATAGGGAGCCCGCTCACCGCCTTCCGCCGCGATGCGATCGAGGATGGCCTTCAGGATGGGGAAGTTTTCGATGTCCCGGTTGTAGTTGACCGCAGTCTGTCCATAGGCTTCCAGATGAAACGAATCGAGCATGACGATGTCACCGAGGTCGGCGGTGGCCGCCTCGTAGGCGACATTGACCGGATGATCCACGGGGAGGTCCCAGATCGGGAAGGTCTCGAACTTCGCATAGCCGGAAGCGAGGCCGTTGCGCTGATCGTGGTAAAGCTGCGACAGGCAGGTGGACATCTTGCCGCTGCCGGGGCCGGTGCCGGTCACGATCACGATGGGGGCCTCAGTCGCGATGTAGTCATTGCGCCCGTAGCCCTCGTCAGACACGGCCAGTTCTACATCGTTGGGATAGCCCGCGATCTCCAGATGCCGGTAGACATCGATTCCCTTGGCTTCCATCTGCTGGGCGATGCGGTCGGAGATGGTGCCGGGGCGATAGCGGGTGATGACCAGTGCAGAGGTGGCAATCCCCCAGTCCCGCAGGTCGTCAATGGCGCGTAGCGTCGCGAGGTCGTAGGTGACGCCGAAGTCGCCGCGGATGCGGCCCGACTCGAGGTCATCGGCGTACACGCAGAAGACAACCTCGATGTCGTCGCGCAGGTCCTGCAGCAGCCGCATCTTCACGTTCGGATCGTAGCCGGGCAGGACGCGCGCCGCGTGGAAGTCGAAGGTGAGCTTGCCCCCGAATTCCAGATAGAGCTTGCCGCGGCACTGCTCGACGCGCTCAAGGATGGCGGCCTTCTGCTCGGCCAGATACCTGTCATTGTCGAAACCGGCCGTGGTCATGGAACACCTCGTTCATTTGCGGGGGCTGTAGCCCGGCTTGTTCGGTAGCTACCCGCTGCTTCCGCGCAACATCTTCGCGCCGGCCGACGTCATATCCTGCGTGACGGAGGCGCGGGTCGCACAAGCGCGAAATCTATGGCACGAGTAGCGATTGTCTGGAGGTCAACACGATGACGCAGCGTCTGGAACTCGTGATAGCCGCCCTGCTTCTTCTGCTATGTGGCAATGCGTTCGCTCAGGATCGCGATGGCGATGCTATCCCCGATCAGGTCGAGCTTGTTCTCGGCACTGACGTGGATAGGGCCGACGAACTCTCGCTCGTAATGGAGAGCCCTGCCCGTGAAGGCGAGGGCCCGGACCTGCGACGTCTCTTCATGGCGCACGTGGCGGAGGATCGCTTTGTCTGGAAGGTCGAGTTCGCTGAGGAGTTCCCGGTCACGGGTGACGTGCTGGTGCTTTATGTGGATGCCGACAACGACCTCACCACCGGCAGACAGGACAAGCCGGAAGTTATCGGCACCGACGTACAGTATTCCTGCGGCGGTGCGACGGTAAGTGGGTCCGTAGGGAACTCGGCGGTCTTCGCCAACGGCAGGACCGCCGCTCGCGGGGTCCGGGATGGCAGTGTAGTCTGGATTGCCGATGAAATCAAGCTCAATCGCGAGGGTAACGAGGCGGTGATCCGCACACGCCTGCTTGTGCAGCGCGCGGGAGGCGGCTCCGACAGCACCGACTGGCAGCAGGTGCGCGTGCCGACATTCTCCGACAGGCCGCTGCCGGAGATCCCCGGCGTGGACACCCTCGTGAACAAGGGTCTGCGCAGGGAGCATGTGCAGCCCGCACCTGGCTCACGCGACCATCTGCCGGCTCGGCGACCGACGCCCGCGCTGCCGCTGAGCGCCGAAGGCAAAACGCCGGAACGCGGTGCGACCGTCGAGCGCGAGCAAGTGACCGTGGCCCTGCTGGAGGAGGCAGGCGTGGCGCGTGCCGGTGAGCTTGTGAGCTTCGGGGTGCCCTTCGCGCAGGGTGAACTCTTCGACCCGGCGATGATCCGCGTGCTCGATGGTGCGGGCGCCGAGCTACCCTCGCAGGCGATGGCCAGTTCTCTCTGGCCCGATGGTAGCCTGCGCTGGGCGCTGGTTGACCTGCTGGCGGATGTTGACGCGGACGCCGAAGCTGATCTGGCGGTCGAGTACGGCAGCGCGGTAAGTCGCGCGCCGGTGCCTGATGCGCTTGGCGTCACCGAGCATCAGGATGGCATTGAGATCAGCACGGGTCCGCTGCAGGCGACGGTGCGTGCGGACCGGATGACGCTGCTCGAGGACGTGCGCGTGAATGGCCAGCCGGTCGCATCGCTGCCCGAGGGCATCGTGCTGGTGGGCGAAGATGGCATCGCCTACAGCCTCGCCAACGCGACGCCCGACGTGCGCGTTGAGAAGCGGGGGCCGCTGGCGACGACCATCCGCGTGGAGGCGCCCTATGTCTCCGATGATGGCACTGAGTATCAACGCGCGATCGTCAGGATGACCTTCATCGCGGGCTCTGCGACCGTGCAGATCGCCGCCACGCACGTTGATGACTGGCTGGAGACCGAATTCACCGACTTCCGCTCGCTTACCATGCCGATTGAACTGGCCTCGGCGGCGGCGACTGCGGCCTTTCCCGAGGCGGATGCGGCTGTCGCAGTTGGCCCGGCTGCGCGGGTGTTGCAGAAGCATGATCAGCTTGCCTCAGTGGGCGGGAATGAGCGCGAGGGCCTGCGCCTCAGTGGCGCGATGAGTTGCCTCGCCGCCGATGGATCCGGCGTGACGGTTGCGCTGAGCGATTTCTGGCGCGAATACCCGAAGGCGCTCAGCGCCACCGCGGACGGCGCGCTGGTGGAAATACTGCCTTCGCTGGAGGGCGAGAGCTTCTACGAGGTTCTGCCGGACAATCTGCGCTTCCCGTTCGTGGAGGGGCACTACCGGCTGAAGTGGGGGATGGCGAAGACCACGCGGATGGCGCTAAGCTTCCACGCGCCGGGAGAGCAGGCCGGTCCGGCTGCGGCGGCAGCCGCTATTGAACTGCCGCTGGTGCCGGTGATTGGCGCGGAGCGTTACGCCGCGACCGGCGCGATGGGCGAGATTGCCCCGGTGCGCGAGGGGCGCTTCGAGGCGTGGGACAATGACGTCGCGCGGCGGTATGACGAGCACATGAAGCTCAAGGAGAAGGAGCGCGAGTACGGCTTCCTCAACTGGGGTGACTGGTACGGCGAACGCGGGCGCAACTGGGGCAACAATGAGTATGATCTCCCGCACGGTCTCTTCACGCAGTTCGGGCGCACCGGCAACCGCGACTACTATCGTCTTGCGCTGGCTTCGGCGCGACATCAGGCCGATGTTGACTGCGTGCATGCCTACCCGGACATCGTCAACGTTGGTGCCATGGCGCCCCACGGCGTCTGCCACACCGGCGAGTGGTCGCAGCACCTCGCCAGCCCGAGTTGGAGCTACGCCTACACCGGCATGACCACCGCCTCCAACGGCCACACCTGGGCGGATGGCATGGCCGATGCGTGGTATCTCACCGGAGATTCGCGCGTCATGGAGGCCGCGATCGGCCTTGGCGAACATATCGCATTCGCCATGGCGCCGACCTTCACGCAGCTTGGCACACATGAGCGCTCCGCCGGATGGTCGCTGGCCGCGATCATGGCGATCTACCGCGCCACCGGCGACCAGGTCTACCTCGACGCCGCGCGGAAGATCGTTGAGGTCGCGCTGGCCGAGCAGGACCTCGACGGCACCGGCGCATGGCCGCACGTGTTGCCGAGCGATCATGCCGCGGGCTACCCGGGCGCGGTGGGCAACGTAGGCTTCCTGATCGGTGTGCTGACGTCGGGGCTGCAGGATTACCACGAGGAGACGGGCGATCCGCGTGTGCTGACCTCAATGGAGGGCGGAAGCCGCTGGCTGAGGGACGTTATGTGGATCCCCGAGCGCTGGCACTTCCACTACACCTCCTCCCCGGCGTACCTGGAGAACCCCGGGCGCAGCGGCTCGGGCACAACGATGGAGATCATCGGCGCGTTGTCATACGTGGCCGAGAAGACCGGGGACGCTGAGATGATGGACATCGTGGCGCAGGCATTCGCTGCGGTGATGCGCGATGGCGGGAGCGGCTGGGGGAAGTCGTTCGGCATGAACCTGCACTTCGCATCCGAGGTGCTGGCCCGGCTCGATCGTGCGGACGAGACGCGGGAGGCCATCGCCCTCGTGCAGCAGCTTGACCTCGATGAACTGCGGCGATTGGAGATGCTGAAGGCCCCGAGCGCCGAGCGCCTGCAGATTCGCGGGCCGGTAGATAAGGTCGTCCATCTGCTGCGCGAGGGTGACGACGCTTTTACCGTGACAGCCACGCGCAGGCCATGGGGCGCGCGGCCGAAGGAGGAGCCGACGGGGACCATCGAGGTCGTAGCGCCCGGAGGCGAAGTCGTAGAGCGCGCGGAGTTCAGCACCGACCACGAGTGGGACTGGGAGGCGGAGTCGCCCGCGGGCGGACCGGCGGGCGTCTACACCGTCCGCATCCACGACGACATGCGCGCCGTATGGGACGTGGACTCCTCGCAGGGCCGGCGCGTGATCGAACTGGTGGAGGGGCTGGCGCTGGGTGGCATCGGCACCGGCAGGTGGGCGCTTTACGCACCGGCGGGAGTGACGCGTTTCACGCTCACCATCGTTGACTGGCACCGAGGGCACTTCGCCGGGATGGTGCTGGGGCCGAACAATGAGGTGCTTGCCGCGGCTGATGTCACTCAGCCCGCCGAGGGCGCCGGGGAGCGCGCGGTGCTTGAGGTGACGCTGCCGACCAACCCGGACGGTATGCTGCTGGACGTGGTGCTTGATACTGACCAGGACCTGAGTGTGGCGGTCGAGGGCATCCCGCCCTACCTTGCGCCGACCCGCGAGGCGTGGTTCAATCCGCAGGAGCATTGATCGGGAGGCTCTGCTGATGAGATGCGCGAGGATGGTGCCGCCGGGCACGATGCTGCTGGCTTTGCTGCTGATCGCGAATGTTGCTGCTCAACAGGAGGGAGCGGGGCAGATGTCACTCGAAGAACTTCGGGAGATGCGGCGCGAGCTTGCCTTCGCGCCGCGTGGGATCATCGCCAACAACGACGGCTGCGACGTGCTCTACTTCCCGCGTGACGACGAGATCACCGTGCAGAGCTTCCTCGACCGGCGCACCACAGTGCTTGCCGACGAGGACTCTCAGGTCAGCACGATCGCCTACTGCACCATCAGTTCCGGCTTCAGCTTTTTCACGCATGACACGAAGGTCGGCACTGTGCTGGCGCGCGAGTCCGGCGACTACGGCATCAATCCTCAGATGCGTAACGCGACGCAACCGCTGATTGATCTCGGCTCCGACTGCCTGCAGAGCGTGGTTGACTTCGGCCACGCCAACGGGATCGAAGTTTTCTGGTCGATGCGCATGAACGACACCCACGACAACGCGCACAGCCCGGACAAGCCCTACCTGCTCTTCCCGCCGCTGAAGGAGCAGCACCCGGAGTGGCTGGTGGGAGCGCATGATGCCCGCACCCCGCACGGCCGCTGGAGTTCGGTAGACTACGCGCGCGAGGAGATCCGCGACCTTGCGTTCGCCTACATCGATGAGGTCTGCCGTAACTACGATGTTGATGGCATCGAACTCGACTTCTTCCGCCACCTCTGCTTCTTCGCCAGCACCGCAAACGGCGGCGTGGCGAGCGAGGCCGAGCGCGAGATGATGACCGACCTGATGCGCCGGGTGCGGGGGATGACAGAGGAGGTCGGGCAGCAGCGCGGGCGGCCGATCCTCGTCGCGATCCGCGTTCCGGACTCGGTGGAGTTCAGCCGCGACATGGGCCTCGACCTCGAGCGCTGGCTGCAGGAGGGATTGGCGGACATCCTCATCACCACCTGCTACTTCCGCCTCAACCCATGGGACTACACGGTCGAACTGGCGCACGCGAACGGCGTCGCCGCCTACCCGTGCCTTAGCGACTCACGCGTGCGGGGCGAATCGCGCTTCCATCGGAAGTCGCTGGAGTGCTACCGCGGGCGCGCGATGAACGCCTGGGCCGCCGGGGCGGATGGCATCCATACATTCAATCTCTTCAGCCCGACCTCCCAGATCTTCCGCGAAATCGGTGATCCGGCCTCGCTGGTGGCGAAGGACAAGCTCTACTTCGCGACGATCATAGACGGCGGCCCGAACTCCTGGCTCGCGGGTGGCGCGAAGTACCAGACGATCCCGATCATCACACCCTCGCACCCGGCGACGCTGCGGCGAGGTGAGGCGCTGGAGGTTGATCTGCGGGTGGGCGAGGACTTCGCGGCCGCTCGTGAGGCCGGTGCCGAACCGACGGTAACGCTGCACCTCGAACTGCCGGGTATCACCGATGTCGAGCAGATTGACGTGTCTCTCAACGGCCAGCGGCTCTCAGGCGGGACCGTCAGTGAAGGCTGGCTCGATCTACCGGTTGATGCGACGATCCTGCAGCGCGGCAGCAACAGCGTGAAGATCGCGCTGGCAGATCGGCAAGCGGAAGATGGTGACCGGTGGAACCTCGCCTGGGAGGGCACGCAGAAGCCGGTTGCGCCATGGTATCGCGACCCCGGTTCGGTGCGCACCGAGGAGGCCCTGCAGGACGGCGCGATGCTCATCGCCGATCGCGGGCAGGAGGCCGGTGACTACCACTACTACCGCTATGCCTGGGGCGTGGATGCGTCTGAGCCGGCGGTGGTGGAGGCGCAGGCGAAGGTCATCTCCGGCTCAAGCTGCGTGATTGTGAGCAACGGCACGGCGCAGGAGCGACTTACTCTCTGGCCCGATCACATCGACCTGCACTTCAACCGCGACATCCGCTACGACATGGACACTACCGACGACTTCCACACGTATCGCCTTGAGATGCAGGGCGAGGATCTGAAGGTCTACGTGGATGGCGAACTACGGCTTGATGCCACGGGTCTCTACAACAAGGGCGGCGCGGGCAGCAGCATCCTGTCCTTCGGTGCGGCGAACAGCCCGATGCTGGGGGAGGCGCTGTGGAGGCAGGTCCGTGCGCGCTTCACAGGCCAGTCCTGCCGCGATGTGGTGCTCAGCGTTCGGTACGAGTAAGGACACTTACAGGCGGGTGAGACGAGCCTATCGGCAGATCTCGGCGTAGTACTGCTCGACCTCCAGCGCGCGGTGGCGAGCGGTGTGTTCGCTCAGGACATGCCGCCGCGCGCAATCGCCGATGTTGCGGCATTCGGTCTCGTTCATCTGCGTGAGGCAGCGGCTGACCTCGTCCGCTGACTGCGCGGTAATGATGTCGCGCCCCGGCACGAAGAACTGCTCCAGCCCCGCCCACTCGTCGGAGATGACCGGGACGCCGCAGGCCCCCGCCTCGAAGAGCCGCACGCTCGGCGCATAGCCCGCGGCGGTCATGCTGTCGCGCGTGACATTGAGCGTGAAGCGTTGCGCGTTGTAGAACGCGCGGTGCTCCGGCGGCGGAATATGCTCGATGCGCTCCACGTTCGGCGGCCACTCGATGCTGTCGGGATACTGCGGCCCCGCCACCGCGAAGCGCCCCTCAGGCCACTGCCGCGCAGGCTCAAGCAGCAGCCGGTCGAGCTTCGGCTGCCGGTCATCGCTGTAGGTGCCGAGGTAGCCGAGGTCCCAGCGGATCTCCTGCGCCTCCGGATAGTAGCCCTCCGGGTCAACGGAGCAGTAGAGCGGCCGCGCGCGCTTTGCGCCGTAGCCCTCCTCGAGCCGCGTGAGCATCGGGCCGCCGGTGAAGCTCATGTAGAGGTCGTAGCGCCCGATCAGATCGGTGGTGAGATACTCGCACTGCCCGCTGTCAACGGCCGCGAGCGTGACCGGCGTGTCGATGTCGTAGAAGCCGGTGACGCCGGAGGCAATGCGCGTCACCCAATGCCCGACGCGAATCCCCTCCGGCACATAAGAGCCGACGATCACGAGGTCCGCCGCGCGAATGGCCGTCTCGTGTTCGTCCCGAAGCTGCTGCAGGTCGGAGTAGAGCATCGTGCGGCCCCACGGCGGCTCCGGCATGTCGCGGTTGTCGCGATACCACGGCACGTCGCGCTCGAGGAAGAGCACACTGTGGCCGCGCGCATCAAGCTCCCGCACCAGCCCCCGGAAGGTCGTAGCGTGGCCGTTGCCCCACGAGCTTGTGATCGACAGCCCGAGGATGACGATGCTCAGCGGGAAGTCGGCGCGTTCTGCGCAGTTGCTGCGATCGTCAGCGGCCATTGAGAAGCGCCTCCAGTCGCTCAACGCGATGAGCGTAGGTATGCTCGCCCAGCACCCGCGCCAGCGCCGCGGAGCCGATCTCCCGCGCGCGCTCAGGTGTCAGGTCCTCGATCAGCTCCGTCAGCTCTTCGCCCGAGCGCACCACCAGCACCTCCTGGTCGGGCTCGAGGAACTGGCCGATGCCCTCCCAGTGATCGGTGATGAGGCAAGCCCCAGCCCCGGCGGCCTCAAAGACCCGCGTGGGCGGCGAGAAGCCGTAGCGCGCCATGCTCTCGCGGTTGATGTTCAGCACCGCGGTCGGCGAGCAGTTGAAGGCGTTGTGTTCGGCGGTGTAGACGTGGCCGAGATAACTGACATTCGTCGGCATCGGCTTGTCGGCCCAACCGCTGCCACCGAGCAGAAAGCGCCTCTGCGGCAGCCTCTCCGCAGGCCTCAGGAAAAACTCCTCCACGCGCGCCTCACGGTCGGGCAGGCGGTTGCCGAGGAAGCCCAGATCGCCGGCGAAGCGCTCATCGCATGCAACCGGCGCGTGAGTGCTCGGGTCGAGCGCGTTGTATACCGGTTCCACCCGCGCCGCACCGTACATCTCATAACCCGCGATGACCGGCTCGCCGCCGCCGTACGTGAGGATGAGGTCGTAACGAGGTATACAGTCGCGGAAAGGGTCGCTCGGGTCGGAACCCACGCGATCGAGTGTGGCGGGTGCGTCAACGTCCCAGAAAATCACCGAGGTCGCCTCATCCTGCACCCCCAGCGCCTCTCGCTCCAGCAGGTCATCGAAGACGCCTACTCCGCTGCACTTGACGACCACGTCGCTCCCGCGCGCGCTCTCCAGCGCCTGCAACGCGGCGTCCTCACCGTTATCATAGACGACTACGCTCGCCCACACCGGGTCCGGGATGTCACGGTGCTCCTGACGGTCGTAGGCGTCAGGTTCGTAGAAAGTTACCTGGTGGCCTCGCTCGGCAAGGGCGCGGATGATCCCGCGGTAGTAGGTGGCCGCGCCGTTCCAGTAGGCGGACACGAGGCTTGAGCCGAAGAACGCGATCTGCATGGGTTCAGCCATCATTTCAGCCCCCGAAGCTCACGCGCGTCGTGATACTGTCGGACATGTCTCGCACTTCGACGCCCAACTCGGCGCAGATCTCCCAGAGTTCATCAACGCGGTGGGCGCAGGTGTGCCGCCGCATGACGCTCGCCAGCCCGTTCTCGATCAGTTCCTTCCGCAGGCTTTCGTCAGTCATCAGATCCTCGATGTGCCCGCACATTTCCCTCCCGCTTCGCGCGACGAGGAAGCTGCCGGGCAGGAAGAGGCCGTCGGGATCGTCCCACAGGGCGCTGATGAGCGGGATGCCACACGCCATCGCCTCGAAGGGCCTGATCGTGGGTATCTCCGGCAGCGCCTCGAGGTAGGGCCGCCTGGGGACGTGGACGGTCAGGGCGTGCCGCGCGTAGGTCTCCGGCACGGAGTAGTTGGGCACCCAGCCGCGGTAGCTGATCCCGGCGCGCTCAAGCGACCTGATACCCTCCTCGGGGTAGCGCACCCCGTGTGCGGCGGCGGAGATGCGACTCCTCGTTACCGGCTCAATGAAGAACTCGCGCAGTTCGCTCGTGCGCTCCTCATCGCCCCAGTTGCCGATCCAGACCATCTGCTCCCCGATGCGATCGGGCGAGAGCGGCATGAAGCGCCGCGTGTCGGCGGCCTCCTGCCACGTCCACGCCTCCCGCGCCAGCCCCTCGCGCAGGTAGTGGTCGCGGATGCGGTCGCCGAAGGCAAGCACGCCATCGTACTGACTGAGGTCATACTCCCGCATCTGCTCGGGAGCCGTCGCGCAGCGGTGATGGGTGTCGTGGAAGAGCAGGCGATAGTCGTACTCGGGCATGCCGCGCCGGGAGCGCCGGTGTTTCCCGATCCGCGCCACAAGCTCCGGCTCGTTCCACTCATGCACGAGCACCACGTCGGTGTCGTAGAGCGCGGCATCCAGATCGAGGTCATCAAGGTCATAGAGCACGCTGACGAGGCCCGGGTAGCGCTGGCGGAACTCGCGCAGCGGGGCGACGCCATGATCGTGCATCAGGTTACTGAGGCTCCAGCCATGGCGTTGCTCGTAGAAGGTGATGTAATGCCCGCGCGCAAGAAGCTCGCTGGCGATCCCGCGCAGGAAATGCGCGTTACCGTGATTCCAGTCCGACAGCAGAGAGTGACAGAAGACCGCAATTCTCATGGCATCCACCGTTTTGTTGCGTCTCAAACTGATACTTCCTGAAGCTCGGCCCGCACAGGAACGACGCTTCGGTCTCGTTGCAGCGCCGCGTAACTGTCGGCGTAAGCCTCGGCGGTCCGCCGGGGCATGAACTGGCGCCCGCGCTGCAGCGCCGCCTGCGCAACACTTGCCCTCAGCACGTCATCCTCGATCAGCCGCGTAAGCGCTTCCGCAAGCTCCTGCGGCTCATCCGGGTCCACGAAGAGCGCGGCGCCGTCCCACAGTTCGCGCAGAGTCGGGATGTTGCCCACCACCAGCGCGCAGCCCGAAAGCGCCGCCTCAAGGATCGAAAGCCCGAACGGCTCATAGCGCGCGGGCAGCGCGTAGATCGCCGCCGCCGAAAGCTCACGCGCCACCTCCGGCGGCTGCAGCGGCCCGAGCATCTCCACGTTCCGCGCCTGCACCTCGCCGCCTGTGTCCGGATGAATGGCGCTACCCGCGACGCGGACGGGCCAGCCCACCTGCGGGGCGATCTCGTCGAGCGCCGCGATGTTCTTCGCCGGGTCCCACAGCCTCCCCATCGAGAAGACCTGAGGCCTGCCGCTGGAGGGTGCGAACTGTCTCCCGTCGCGACAGTTGAGGATTGAGGCGGCGCTTCGGAACGGGCCGTAGTGCTCCGTCAGGCTGCTCAGCATCGCGTTCGTGGGCGCTATGACGAGATCGGCGGCCTGAAGCCCCGCCTGCACATCATCCCGGTAGCGGTCCCACTCGGCGGGCGCGGCCTCACCCTTCACCGCCTGCCACCACGAGAGCACACACGAATGACCGACCATTAGCGTCGGATTGGCCCACGGCAGGGCGCCATGGACGTAGGAGTTCAGGTGGACCACATCCGGCTCTACCTCGCGCTCAAGATCGAGCAGCCAGTCGCCCGCCCGCTCGAGGTCGTCCCACGGATCGCTCATCCACTCGAGGCGAAAGTCGCTCTCGAAGAGGTCCCAGACGCCCGCGGCAAGCGCCGTCCGCGCCTGCTCGGCCGTCAGCGGCGCTCCCATCGTCGCCAGCGCCGTCTCTACGCCGATGTCATGCAGCGCGCGCACAAGCTCCATGCAGTAGGTCCACACGCCACCGACGCAGTCGGTTGTCATCAACACTCTCATGATCGGGCCTCACTCGCCGAAGACGATCAGGGCCTTCATGAAGCCATCGGGATGATCGCGCGCCATCTCCAGCGCCGTCTGCGTCTCCTCCAGCGGGAAGCGGTGCGTGTAGAGCGGTCCGGGCGTCATCTCGCCCGCCGCAACAGCCTCCGCGGCCATCCGGATGCCCTCGATGTAAACGCAGGTCTCCCGTTCGTGCGCGTTGATCACGTCGAGTCCGCGCCAGTTCCACAGTTGCATGTTCACCTGTCGCGGCCCGTCCTGATGGTAGCCGGCGATGATCAGCCGGCCGCGCTCGCGGGTAAGCTCCGCCGAGAGGTCCAGCGGCCACTGCTTGCCGGTGGCCTCAATCACGCGCTCGCAGAAGAGCCCGCCGGTAAGCTCCGCCACCTCATCAATGATCTGCTGGTGGTCCTCCATGCAAATCGTGTGGACCGCGCCCATCTGCTCGGCTATGTTGAGGGCGAAGTTGCGGCGGTTGATGCCGATCACTTTTGCCCCCGCGCGTGTGCACATCTGCGTCAGGAGTGAGCCGAGGAAGCCTATGCCGACCATCGCCACCCACTGATCGGGCTCGATCTGGCTGCGCCGGAAGATGTTCATTGCGCAGCCAAGTGGCTCGCCGGGGAAGGGTTGCCCATCAAGCGCCTCGGGCAGCACTACCGTCTTCTCCGCCTCCGCCACGTCGTACTCCGCGTAGGCGTGATCCGACAGCACTGAGACGCGCTTGCCCAGCAGGTCCCCCTCCACGCCCTCGCCGAGCGCATCCACCACGCCCCAGCCCTCGTGGCCGAGTTGCCCCGGCTCGAAGGGGTAGGTGAACCATGGCTGGCCCTCAAAGGGCGAGAGGTTGGATGCGCACACGCCGCAGCCCTCGATCTTCACGCGAAGCTGCCCCGCACCGGGATGCGGCACCGGGGCATCCACCACCTCGATCCGTCCCGGTTCCATCAGCGTCGCGGCCCTCATGGTGGCGTCTGATCCCGCACTCATCGCCTTCGCCTTCCTCTCATGCCATCACACGGTCGCCCTCAGGGACACAACCCTCCGCCAGCAGCCAGTCATGCAGGGCCTCCAGGCCCTCGTCCACACTCACGCCCGGCTTCCACGAGCAGACTTGCGAGAACTTGGTGGTGTCCGAGACGTAGTAGCGCTGGTCGCCGACCCGCCATGGCGCGAAGCTGATGTCCGGCGTGATCCCCGTCAGCGCCTCGATCTTGCTGACCACGTTCAGCAGGCTCACGGCGTTATCAGGGCCTCCTCCGATGTTGTATGCCTCGCCGGCAGTCAAAGCGGTGCTCTCCGAGGCGGCGACGAGCGCGTCCACGAGGTCGTCCACAAAGAGTATGTCGCGCACCTGCAGACCATCGCCGAAGATCGTGATTGGCCGCCCGTTGAGCGCCGAGATCAGGAAATGCGCGACCCAGCCCTGGTCCTCGGTGCCCATCTGGTGCGGGCCGTAGATGCAACTCATGCGGAAGACCGTCGCGGGCATGCCGTAGGTGCGAGCGTAGTCGGTGACGTAGGCGTCCGCGGCGCCCTTGGAGCAGCCGTAGGGGCTGTGAAAGTCAAGTGGGCGGTCCTCCGAGACGCCGAGGCGGCGCTGTCTGCGATCAACCGGCTGGTAGCGCGAATCGACTCGCTCCAGCCGCACATCGCTCAGGCCGCCGTAGACTTTGTTCGTGGACGTGAAGACCAGCGGCGGCGGGTCGTCGAGGCGCCGGAGTTCCTCGAGCAGGTTGAGCGTTCCCTGGGCGTTGATCTCGAAGTCCTGCATCGGCAGGTCCACGCTGGTCGTCACCGCGACCTGGCCGGCGAGATGGAAGACCGCGCTGGCGTTGCCGACGCAGCGGCGGATCGCGAGTTCGTCACGAACATCCGCCACGTCCACCTGCAGCAGGTCGCCATGCTGCTCCTGCAGCCACCGGAGGTTCTGCTCAACGCCCGGCCGCGAGAGGTTGTCCAGCACCGTCACCGCTCTGCCCTCGCTGAGGAAGTGGTCCGCGAGGTTGGTGCCGACAAAGCCACAGCCGCCGGTGATCAGGACGCGGTCCGGGGCGTCGGCGCAGCGCCGGCCATCGCGGCAGAGCTTGAGCAACTCGCGCACTCGTTCGGGGCCTCCCTCTATCAGCGCGCGGTATAACTGCTTGGAGGTGCCGTCCTGCGCCTTGAGGCCGAAGTGATACTCCCGCTCGTCGCTGTGAAAGCCATCTGTGGTGGAGGCCTCGGAGTTGAGGTCCTCGGCGGCGTACCAGTAGACACGTTCGACCGGGGCGGCCATGGCGTCGGCGAAGACGCGCATCTGCCTGTGCTCATCGTGCCGCCAGGTGGAGAAGCCAACCTCGGTTATCCAGATCTCCGCCTCGGGCGCGAACTCGTCCAGCACTTCCTGCGTGCGCTCAACGTAGGTCTCCCAGCTTTCCCAGCGCAACTCCCACGTGCCGGGGAATCCATGCAGGCCCACTACGTCTATATGCTCGAGCACTCCGCGCTCGGCCATCATCCGCAGCCAGTTCGCGTCCGGCGGCGACATCCCCGCGAGCACCGTGGTGGCGCCGTAGCCCTTCGCCACCCACGCCGCCCAGCCGACCATCTCCCCGAAGATGACCCATCCCGGATCGACGGTCCAATCCCAGTCGGAGAGGTTGTTCGGCTCATTCCACAGCTCAACGGCGTGAAGCTTATCGCCGTAGATCTGCAGGATCTGCCCGACCCACTCGCCGTAGCGGAACGATTCGCGCGGTGGGGAGGAGGTCTTCGGCGTGATCCCCAGCGACGGCGGGGTGTAGTTCAGGCACGGGAGCAGTTCGACCTCAGAGATCAGGCGCGGGATCAGCCAGTCGTACCAGTCCCGTCCCTCCGGGCGGTGCCAGTCGGCCCACGAAATGCCGGAGCGCAGACGCTTGATGTTGAGGGCCCGCAAGTCGGCCAGCACCTGCTCCACGCGATCCTCCTCACCGAGGCGGAACCACTCAAGGATGCCAAGCTCGGGCTCCTGCGCCTGCGCGCTCATATCGCCAGCCCCCGTGCCACAAGTTCCTGTGTCGCCTGTCCCGCGCGATCTTCGGGCTGCTGGCCGACCAGCCACCCGGCAAGCTCATCCATGCCGCTCTCCAGCGTTACACGTGGCTCATAGCCCAGCGCCTCCCGCGCAAGTGTGATGTCCGAGAAGCAGTGGCGGATATCGCCGGCCCGGTACTTGCCGGTCACCTCCGGCGTGATGTCGCTGCGGCCGAGGGCGACACAGGCGCGTTCAGCAAGCTCGCGGATGCTCACTGCCCGGCCGCTGCCGATATTGAGCGTGCCGGTGATCTCCGCTGAGGCGTCCACTGCCAGCCGGCATGCATTCGCAATGTCATGCACACTAACGAAGTCACGCTTCTGCTCACCGTCCTCGAAGATCAGCGGGCGATTGCCGTTGAGCAGCCGCGAGGCGAAGATCGCCATGACGCCGGTGTAGGGGTTGGAGAGCGCCTGGCGCGGGCCGTAGACGTTGAAGAAGCGCAGCGCGACCGTCGGGACATCGTAAGTCCGGCCGAAGATCAGGCAGAGCCGCTCCTGATCGTACTTGTTCATCGCGTAGATGGAGGATAGCGTGGGCGGCTTGGCCTCTGAGGTCGGCACCGGCTCCAGCAAACCGCCCTCATTATCAAGCAGTTCCCACTGCCCCCGCTGGAGTTGCTCGATGCTGCGATCGCCGCCCGGCAGCAGCGTTCCGTCTGCCCTGCGGTACATCCCCTCTCCGTAGATGCTCATACTTGACGCCACGATCAGGCGGCGTATGGGCCGCTCGAGCATTGCCTCAAGCAGCACCGCCGTGCCGCGCGCGTTGACGTCCGTGTAGTGCGAGATTTCATACATACTCTGGCCGACACCGACGGCGGCGGCCAGATGCACCACGACGTCCACATTATCGAGCGCGCTCTCCACCGCAGCCCGGTCTCGCACGTCGCCCACGTAAAGCTCGATGTCGGGGTCCAGATACTCAGGGCGTTTGGGTACGGGACCATGTACCTGCGGAGTGAGGTTGTCCAGCGCCCGCACCTCGTAGCCTGCGGCCAGCAACTTCTCGCCGGCATAGGAGCCGATGAAGCCGGCCCCTCCGGTGATCAGCACACGTTCTCCCACCGCCACCACTTCCAGTTATCTCTCTTCGCTCCGGCGGCTCGCTGCAGGGCGCGCGCTGTGCCGCCGCCGGCGTTCCTGTGGCTCTTCAGCGGCCATGCCCGGTCGGGCAGCGGCTTCCCGAGCCGGCCGCACCGGACGGCGAGTTCTAATGCTGTTGCATCACTGACCGGCCACTGACTCCCGGTCAACCAGCTTGTTGAAGTTGCTGGTCTCGCCTGAGGAGGTGTCGTCCTGATAGACCAGCGCGAGGTTGTTCTCATCGAAGATCCTGAAGAACTCCTCCCACGAGATCTCCTCCAGCGCGTCCTTCCCCGAATACCCGGGGAAATCGAGGCGGATGATCCCGCCGCCGTCGCCTACATCCTTCACACGCGAGGGCCTGGCATCTCGCTCCTCGGCCCACCGCCTGATCGTGTCATGGTCTGTGGTCGTGCGAGACTCGCCTGCCATCAATCTCACCGTCTTCATCAGGCTATTCAACAAGCACGCTCACAGTAGAGCAACAGCCGTGGCCGGTAAATGGGGCGATTTACCCAAATGGCGCCGTGATACCCCTCGATGTGTTCTGCCATAATCCAGTAGAAGAAGAACCCTACACGGGAGATTCGCGATGCCACGCCGGGGGCCGTGAGGGGCAGTGAAGCCGCACGCACGCAGTCCGTGCCGTCCGGGTCGGGCGCGCCGGTTGTCAGGGCGTCAATGATGGCTTGCACGGTCACCAAGCGGCTCAAGTGGGTAGCAACTACCCGGTGATTTGGGGTGTCTCCTCGATGTGCATCATTTCGTCCACGGCATAGACTCGCGGTGTCTTTCCAGAACCCAGACCAAGGAGTTGATCGACGTGCAGGGCAAGTGGATTCTGATCTCAATGGCCGCGGCAATGCTGCTCAGTGTGACGGCTGTCGTGGCGCAGCAGGCGACCGGCTGTGTGCCTGTGAACGTGCAGGGCATGACGGACGAGCAGAGGGCGGAGGCGGGCTACCACTACAATGCCGAGACTGGCGAGTGGTACGCGCCGGATGACAACGCCGCGCGGTTCAACGAGCAGACCGGGAGGTGGGAGGATACCAGCTTCCCGCAGTGGTCGTACGATGCCGAGTCCGGCCGCTGGTATGACGACGCCCGGCCCGGATGGTCCTACGACCCGCTGGGAGATCGCTGGTTCAGCGAGGACCGGCCCAACATGGCGTACGACCTGCGCACCGGCCGGTGGTCTGACTGGGACGAGAGTATGGCGCGCCGCGACCTTGAGCAGCGCTACGTCTACGACGCCGAGCGCAACCGCTGGTACGACGACGGCATGAACCAGCAGCGTATCGAGGAGAATGGCGGCACCCGCTACTACGACACGCAGATGGGGCGCTGGCGCGAGGAACCGATGGAGTACCGCACCACTGAGCGGATGGGCGCCGATCCCGGCTGGGAGGGCAGCAGCTCTCGCATCAGCAGCTCGGGCATGGGCGACATGGGCCGCACCTCCGACAGCCGAACGCGCGTGGCAGGCAGCTACGGCACCTCGCCGTCCATGTCCGGTTCCTACTCGCGCTCGGCCGTCCTTGCCACACCGATGATGGTCTCGCCCGAGCTTGGTGGCGAGGTCAGCACGCGCCAGTGGCCATGGAGTCTGCGGCCCGGAGGCGACGTCTACTTCGATGTGGACCTGGGCGAGAACCGCCAGATCGACGCCAACACCAATGTAACCGCCTTCCTGATGCCGGAGGACAGTAGCAGCTTCGCGCGCTATCCGGTTCAGATCACGCAGACGGCTGACGGCGACTTTATCGGCCGCAGCGACATCACCCGCAGCGGTGACTACATCCTGGTGGTACGCATAAGCCCCGAGAACATGGGCGACCGCTACCTCCACTATCCCGTCGAGATTCGCTGAGCGCGGGAGTAGTCCGAGGCTGAGTGAGGCCGGGGGTGCCCCCGGCCTCACTCTTTCGAGCGGGCCACGCCGACGCATAACAATGCCGCACCGGGGAGAGATATCAGGTGGATCAGTTGCTTTCAGCCAGCGCCACGCGAGTCCGAGACGCCACACTCGACGATATCAACCAGGAGATCGACCAGAAGACGATCGACGACCTCACCGCGTTCGCTCAATGCCCCGAAATGATCGACAGGCGCCTGCGGGAGTTGGACCGCGAGTGGGACATAGAGCGCACACTTGAGGCCAACGCGGCCGCTCTGTCGGTCATCGGCATTTTCAAGAGCATGCGCTCGAGGCTGTGGATACTTCTGCCGCTCACAGTTGTCAGCTTCCTGCTACAGCACGCGCTGCAGGGCTGGTGTCCGCCGGTGCCGTTCTTCAGGCGCCTCGGCATACGTACGCGGCGGGAAATAGAGAACGAGCGGACGGCGCTCAAGCTCATCCGCGGTGACTTCGATGAGCTTGCCGGGCAGGACAACCCGGACGCCCGCAGAGTGTTCGACGAAGTGCGACAGCCGATGACCGAGGAGTGAGATCCGAAGCACATACGGGGGGAGGCCGGCGGGCGCCGCTATCGCAGCGGCGCCCGTTTGGCATGCCGGCATGCTGTGCGAACCGCAGAACGTCGCGCGGCCGGCGGCACTCTCGTACCACCGGCCGCGGACTCTCCCTCCAGACGGCGCAACTACCCGCTGGTGCTCATAGGCCCTCGGATCTTGCTGAACTCCTCGCCCATCTTCTCAAGCTCCGCGTCACTGAAGCCCTTATCGGCGTGCTCAAAGAGCACGGCCTGCTCTTCGGCGATGTGGTGCTCGATCATTTCCTTGGCGACGCTCAGCAGGGGCTTCCAGCGCTCCTCGCCCTTGTCCATGCCCTCGAGCTCTTTGAGCGCCTGGCGCGCCATGTGGTGCTCTTCGAGCCCCTCGCTGACGTCCTCCTCTGAGGAACTGCGCTCCGACTTGAGCTTCGGGTAGAACATCTGCTCTTCGGCCTTCATGTGCTTGTCGATGCCGGAGAGCAACTCGCTGAACTTCTCCTCGCGCTTGTCAGTCTCATCGCTGCTGCTGTCCTTGAGCTGATCGAGGAGATGCTTGAACTGCTCGTGATCCTGACGCAACATCATCAGAATGTCCTGTCCCATGTTACTCCTCCACTCCGCCTTTTGCTGGTCCGCTGTTTGATCGGAGCCCACGGTACCTGCTCCGCCTGACTGGATATGACCTGCAGTCAATCGCCATGCATCGACCGGCGCAGCTTCTCGATGCGGTCGTGCGCTGAGTGCACACGGGTGCGTTGTTGCATCAGCATCTCCTGCGTTTCGCGATCGATGTCCTCCGCGATCGCCTCATCGTAAGCATCCGCCAGCGACTCCTCGGCGCCCTCCACGTTGCCGAGGAGTGCCTCAGCTTCGTCACCGGAGAGTGAGCCCTTGAGGCTCATCCACATGCCTCTGAGGCTGCCTCCGAGGTCCTCGTCCTTGACCGGCTCGCCGCCGAGGCTTCTCACCCGCTCATGCAGATCCTTCACGAAAGAGGCACGCTCGGTGCGCAACTCGTCGAGGAGACTGCGCAGCCTCGTCTCATTGACGTTGTCCACAGCCTCCTGATATGCGCGCACCGCGCTCAGATCCTCGGCGAGCACGTCATTGAGGACGTCTACGGTCTGCTCTTCTACCTGTGCCATAGCTGATGTTCCTCTCCTCGTGGTGTAGACGCGACCCTTCCGCGGCATCGCGCTTTTCGTCACCCCGAAGAGTAGCCCGGAACTCCGGTGTGGGGGTATGGGCACAGCTCCTGAGATCGAGGCAGAATGCTCCCGAAATACGCTCACGCAGAGACCTACTATGCATTCGCCCCCGCCTCCTCACCGGATCCCTTGCCCGCTTCTTCACACTTCCTCGCCGTCAACAATCTCAGCGTCTTTCACCCACTCCTCCGTCTTCAGCATCGACAGGAGAGCTTTGCCCGACAGATGTGATGGTGTCTTGACTTCAAGGCACAGACAGCCAGTGTCGTCACCAAAGCCTGGGTCAAAGTCGAATGCCTTCACCTCGAACTGCAGCTCAGGCAGCTCCATGAACAGCTTCTTTGGGAATGCGGCTCCGGGTTCTGTCGTCGCGCGAATCACCACGATCCCTTGCGAGGGGTTGAGCAGCATTTCCACATACTGCAATCCCCATAGGGAGCCGAGTATCAGCACGGTCGCCGCCGACGCTACCGCATACCAGCCGAGTCCGAAGCCGAGGCCGATGACCGCCGAAGACCAGATACTGGCGCCGGTAACCAGCCCGCGAACATCTCTGCCGTAGCGCAGGATGGCGCCGCCGCCGAGGAAGCCGATACCGGTGACTACGCCGTAGGCGATGTTGCCGCCGGCGCCGGTAGTCGCATGCATCGCGATGGAGATCATCATGGCGAGGCAGGCTGCCATCGAGACCACAGCATGGGTACGCAGGCCCGCCGGCTTGTTGCGCCACTCGCGATCCATGCCGATGATGGCGCCGGCCAGGAGAGCCAGCGCAAGGCGCAGCAGCGCGTTATGCCAGTCATGGAAGACAAAGTCGGGCAGCGTCTCCCCGCCATTCATCGGGGATCATCCTTCAGATGGCCTTGAGTATCGAGATTTGGTGTCCCTCGAGCGGGACGCGCACGAAAGCATGGCCGTCTTCATCCCGCTGCACATCGTGTTCCGAACCGCTCAGCAGATCCCGCATGCGGCCGCCTGATGGTGTACGCGCCGGATCCACCTCGATCGCATCCTCCCGGTGTTCGGCGGCCAGATTCAGCGCCACGAGCAGTTCGTCGTCATCCAGCACTCGCGAGTAGGCGAGGGTGCCTCCAGGTTCTGCGAGCTCGAAGGCGCCCTCGCCGTTCAGCGTGCCGCGGAAGTACTGGCGGCCATAGCGCAACGCCGGCTCGTTTGCCCGGAGGTAGGCGACCTTCGCAATTGCCTGGTAGAGCGGATGCTCTGTATTGAAGAAGTGCATACCGGTGGTATCGAAGGCGCCCCAGCCGCCGCCGAACATGCATTCCCGCAAGTAGTGCGGGTCGTCGCCGCCGCCATCGAAGCCCTGTTCTGTGCCGTAGTAGATGCACGGAATCCCGCGAGTGGTCAGCAGATATGCCACCGCTAGGGCGGCCTGCTGGTCGTACTGATTATCGTGGAGGAACCGGGCGCACCGGTTGGGCTGATCGTGGTTATCAATGAAGGTGATCCAGTGCGAACTCTCATCCACCGGTGCGTCCATCACCCGCGCCTTGAGTTTGTCGCGCAGGTGGGCCGGGGGCACATGGCCCTTGATGACGCTCTCGAGGACGAAGTAGAGGGGGTAGTCGAGCGCTGCGCCGAGAGCCTCGAGGCGATCCCGATCACCCTCCACATCTGGATTCTTGTGCATGTAATCCGCTATGACGCCTTCGTCGCCGATGATCTCGCCGAAGATCAGGAAGTTCTTCTTGTTGAGCGAATAGGCATGCTCCCGAAGCGCATTACAGACGATCGCGACGCTTCGAGGCTCCATGTTGCGCACCGTATCAACGCGAAAGCCGTCGCAGTCTGTCGCGCTGATCCAGAACTTGTAGCACTCGATCAATGCGCCCAGTACTTCATCATTGCTCGTGTCGAGCGTCTTGAACGTCGTCACGTCGCCCCTGACGAGCTGGTTCGGATCCGCATCGTCCTGAATCTCTCCCTGCCTGCGGAACCAGTCCGGGTTCTGGAACTCGACGGGCCAGACACGACCATCCATCTCATCCTGGCCCTCATCCGCCTCGCGCCATCCGCCGAAGTCATAGGCCTCGTCGGCAAAGGGCCTGCCACCATCGTCGGGGTAGTACCAGACGTCACCGGTGTGATTGAGGACGATGTCGAGCACGATGGCGATCTCCCGCGCGTGCGCCTCGTTCACCAGATGCTGCAGATCCTCCATGCTGCCAAAGCGCGGGTCCACATCGAGGAAGTTCTGGATACCGTAGCCGTGGTAGCTGTGCGGGTCGCTCTGGCGGTTCTTGAGCACCGGTGTCAGCCAGATCGCCTGGATGCCGAGTTCTTTCAAGTAGTCGAGGCGGCGGGTGACGCCGCTTATGCGCCCGCCCTGGAACAGCGAACGCTGATCCGGGTCACGGCCGTAGTCGGCCGTATCAGGGTCGAAGGGCGGAACATCCGAATCATCATTATCGAAGCGGTCAACCATGAGGAGGTACATGACGCGGTCACGCCAGTCACGTGGCGAAGGGGTGTACCTGTCGCGTTCAACGCCGCTGTCGCCGATATCCGAGACTGACCTCAACTGCTTCATCCATGCCGCTCCCCGCGAACAGAATCGACGGCGAGACTCTACTTCTTGCCACTGCGATAGTCGGCAAGGGTCGCCAGCTTGACGAGGCCCTCCCGGTCACGGTGCGACACACGTCCGAGGTCGGGGCCGGAGGTGAACTCGCCATGCTCATTCCGATGCTCCACGACGGCGGCGGCGAGACTTGAACTGATTCCCGCCGCGCGCGCCAGAGCGGCCGCATCAAGCTCGTTGACCGGCACCGGCTCTTCAGGCCAGTCCCGAGACAGGTCCTCCTCGGTCACAGGCTGCCGGCCCTCCTTCGCGGCTTCGAGCTTCCGATCCACATTAGCGCGGGCGTCCTCAAAATCCACGCCGCTCGCCGTGCCCATGCGCCCATCTTTGTCCACGCCAAAGAGCACTACATTGTGATCGAGGGGTATACCCCGCACCCCTTCGATACGACGGTATGTCCTGTGCCCAACGGACGTCTTCGAGACATTCAATGCTTCCACGTTCCTCTCCCAAAGCCACCGCACCCGCATTACGTGACGGCATTGCGTGTACTGAAGATATCACGAAGCAGCGGCCACACTACTAGATGCGGAGCAAATTGTATTTAGGGAAAACTGCGGATTTCCAAGCGGATAGCACCCTATATCGCCTCATCGGATTCATCGGTTTTACGATTTGTAAAGTATTGAACTACCTCCCCCGGCCGCTATAGACGGGGTTCGATACCTATCGAGAATCGAGCCATCGCCGCACGATCATTGGGGTTAACACCCCAGTGCCCTTTGATGCCGCCGCGGTTATCATCGAAAGTGGCACATCAACATGATCCGCGCAGAGACAGGAGGAGACTTGAAATGCTGCAATGGGCATTGATCGCTCTGGTGCTGGCGGTAGTAGCGGCGATCCTGGGGTTCGGTATCGTGGCAAGCGCGATAGCTGAGATCGCGCGCGTCCTGTTCTTCGTCTTCGCAGTAGTATTCGTTGTCGGGCTGGTGATGCACCTGCTCGGCGGCGGGCGGCCCACCACGGCGGTGTAGCCGGGGGTGGCGGAACGACGCTTGAGAGGGAGTGGCGCTGTGGATCTGCCGGCGCCGATGCAGGGAATGAGGTCGTTGTGGTTCTGGTCGTTGGCCGCTGTTGTCGGCCTGCTGCTCTTCTCCGCCATACTCTCGCTCACGCCCTCCAGGACAAATGAGATCATCACAATAGCCGCCGATACTGCCACTTTCCTCGGCGTCATCGCGCTCGTCATGGGGCTCTACCAGTACGTTCGGGTGCAACAGCCCGAGGCTCGACTGCGCAAGGCGCTCGTGGATTTTGGAGAGGAGGGCAACGACCTCAAACGATGGTTTGCCAAACATGAGATCGTGGATATGGGCCGCTTCGCCATTCCACGGCTGGGGGAGCTGCTGGAGCCGGCACAGACCCGCGAGCATGCGCTGGAGGCGCTCATTGCGGTAATCGAGGACGAGGAACTCGACACAAGCGAACAGGTGCGTGCCATAGAAGTCCTGCGGCGTCATGCCGGGCAGGGCAACGCCAGGTCTGCGCTGGCACTTCTGCAGGTCGAGGTGCAAGAGGAGCCGGTCCTGTCATCCCGCGCCCTTGATGCTCTGGTTGAGCTGCTCAGAGCCAAGCCGGAGATGTGCAGCAAGATGCTCACGATGCATCTGAGCACCCGCCATCGCATGCTGCTGGTCTTTGCGCTGGCGCAGGCGCGGACGGAGCCGGCCGCGCGATCCCTGCTACGTCTGGCCGATGCTGAGTCCGAGCCTGCGCAGGTGCGTCAGATCGCGGGCCGGCTGCTGCAGGACGAGCGGCTGCAACAATTGGCGGGCATTGAAGAGCCCCCGCACGTGGCCTCGCCGGTGAGCGAGGATGTCCGAGCGGCACTGACGGAATTCCGGGAGCGACTCAAGCGCGGAGACTCGAGTTTGAATGTACGTCTGAGCCAGATAGAGGAGGTTCTCCAGTGATGGGCGACGAGCAAGAGCTGAAAGACCTGCCGCCCCAGGAACAGGACGAGCAGCCGGGAAAACAGGAGCCGATGCATCCCGAGCCGGCGAGCATCAAAGACAGCTACCGCGCGTGCGGTAAACTCGACGGGAAGAAGGCGCTAATCACCGGAGGCGACAGCGGCATAGGCCGAGCGGTCGCGGTGCATTTCGCCCGGGAGGGCGCTGACGTGGCGATCGTCTACCTCGACGAGCACGAGGATGCGCGGAAGACCGCCGAGATGGTGGAGGAGGCGGGCCAGAAGGCGCTGCTGATCGCCGGCGACGTGGCGGAGGAGGACTTCTGTCGCAAGGCCGTCGAGCAGACGGTGAGCGAACTGGGTGGCATCAACATCCTCGTTAATAACGCAGCGCAGCAGTACCCTGTGCAGAGCCTTGAGGAGCTTACCACCGAGCAGTGGGACCGGACCTTCAGGACAAACATCTACGCCTACTTCTTCATGGCGAAGGCCGCGCGGCGTTATATGAAGAGCGGCGACTGCATCATCAACACCACCTCCGTGACGGCCTACCAGGGCCATGAGACGCTCATTGACTACTCCGCCACCAAGGGCGCGATCGTCACGTTCACGCGCTCGCTCGCACTGCTCGAAGGGCAGAGCGAGAGCGGCATTCGCGTAAATGGCGTGGCTCCGGGCCCAATCTGGACGCCGCTTATCCCAGCCTCTTTCCCGAAGGAGAAGGTGGACACGTTCGGCCAGGATACCGCGCTCAAGCGCGCCGGCCATCCGGCCGAGGTGGCGACCTGCTACGTCTTCCTCGCCTCAGATGACGCTTCGTACATCACCGGCCAGGTGCTGCATCCCAACGGCGGACGCATCGTGAACGGTTAGACGATCACACAGGAGGAGCGGCGACATGCCATACGACAAGATCGAGGATCTGCCCGACAGCGTGCGCGACAACGTGCCGAAGCACGCTCAGGAGATCTACATGGAGGCTTATAATAGCGCGTGGGATCAGTACGCCGACTCCGACGACCGTCGCGGCGATGCCTCTCGCGAGGAGACCGCGCACAAAGTCGCCTGGAATGCGGTGAAGCAGAAGTACGAGAAGGGTGACGATGACAACTGGCACCGTAAGGATTGAGACCAAGGACCGGGTACTCAAGCAGAGATATGGGAAGAATTGCTGCTCGAAGTGGTGGTTTCCCCTGATGACGGAATTGTCAACAGCCAGCAGAATAGGTGCTGCGGATGGATGTTTAGAAATCAGCCGCGATGAGCGGCTGGAGGGTGAGGGATCGTTATGCAGAGGATCATCTACGCGTCATTTGCCGACGCCGCTCATGCGGAGAAGGCAGCAGGAGCACTGCTGGATTTCGAGATGAACGAGGAGGATCTCTCCGTCGTACGCGCCGACATTGATGAGGATCAGTGGCGCAGCTACGAGGAGGGCGAGGAGGTGGAGGATTCGGCCAAGGGTGGCATCTCCACCACCACGGGAGCAGACGCAGGCGCCGGCGCCGCCAAGGGTGCAGGCTGGGGAGCCCTCGCGGGTATACTGGCCGGCCTTGCCACTCTCTGGATCCCCGGCGTCGGTCTGGTAATTGGCGGCGGCGCACTGGCGACGGCTCTCGGAGCCGCGGCGGGCGCAACCGCAGCCGGTGCCATCGCCGGCGGGGTGACAGGGTACCTGAAGGACCAGGGCGTGGCTCCGGAGAGAATCAAGGAGTTCGAGGACCATCTCAGCTCCGGCGGCGCGGTGCTTGAGATCCGCGTGCCGTCAGGCGAAGTCGACCTTGCGAAGGCCCAGGAGATCCTGGCCAAGTACGAAGCCAACCAGGCGGTCGTGGAGGCGTAGGCAGGCCTTCATCAGTCGCTGCGCGAAAGCTTCGGCGGGAGTGCGTTTGAGTGTGCTTCCGCCGAATTCGTTTTCGTCGTCAAGTTCGGCCCACTGGGAGTGGTGGAGACATGTCCGCGATGCGCAGAGTCTACTCAGGCATGATGGTTGCCGCTGTGGCTGCAAGTTTGTTCGCCGGCGGATGCGGGCGCCAGGATGCGGAGACTGAGCCGGTGCTGGAGTTGGTGCCGGTTCCGGTTACCCGCGGCGATGTGACCGCGGTGCTGGAGACGAAGGGGCTTGTAGTCGCGCCTCCCAATGAGTATGCGGCCATTGAGTGCTCCTACTGCGCCCCGGTTTCGCGGGTCTTCGCCACTGTCGGCCAGACGCTGCGAAGTGGCGACACCATCGTGGAGTTGTCGCATCCCGACGTGCGAGCGGCTGTTGAGGCCGCGCAGGAGGAGCTGCGGCAGGCGCGAGAGGCGCTGCAGTCGGCCCAATCCACCTACAGCGCCGATGTCGATGCGGTCCGGGCCGAGTTGCAGGCGGCTCAGGCGGAGGAGCGGCAGGCCAGGGACGCCCTGCAGGCCGCCCGGCAGGCCACTCCGCAGCCGCAGGACGATGGCGAAGGTGAAGCTCAGCCGCAGGCTGTCGACATGGTTTCTCTGCAGGTGGACTACAGCCGGGCAAACGACAGGCGGCTGAGGCTCGAGCAGCGGCTTGCGGACGCCCAGGCAAGGGCGGAAGAGGCGCTTCAGCCCTACCGCCGGCGAGTGGCCGCGGCGGAGCAGGCGGTTGCCGACGCGCGGGCGGAGCAGCAGATGGCCATGATCCGCACGCCGATCGACGGGCAGCTCATCGAGCTGAACGTTGGCCCCGGAGAGCAGCCCGGGCAGGTCGGAGGCCCGATGGCGGTGGTGGCGGACCTCTCGACCCTGCGCGTCCACGCGGTCCTGACTAACGAGCAGGCGATGCAGGTGACGCCCGGAGTCCCCGCCACGATCACGACGCCATCGGTGCCCAACGTGAGCTTCCGCGGACAGGTCGAGCGCATAAACACGAGCGTGGAGGGCTCAACCGTTGGTGGTGGGGCGCAACGCGGCTACTACGCCGTGATCCCGTTCACCAATGAGGGCGGTCAGGCGAAGCCGCAGATGGAGGCCGACGTCACCCTCGACCTCGGGACCGTCACCAACGTGCTCGTGGTGCCCGCGGACGCGGTGGAGTTCGAGGACGACGGCTCCGCCTTCGTGAACGTGCTGGTCGGCGAAGAGTGGGTGCCGCGCGCCGTCGTCGTGGGCCTCAGCGACGGGACGACCACGGAGATACGCGAGGGGCTTGATGAGTCTGATTCCGTGCGGGTGGCGCGGGTCGCCGAGCCATCCCCGCAGTAGTCGCGGAGGATTCGATGGTACCCGAGTATGCCGAGCTTCCTGAACTGCAGGTCCTGCTGATGAACATCGGCATCGCGCTGGTGCTGGGAGCGCTGATCGGCTACGACCGGGAGCGCAAGGACAAGCCCGCGGGCCTGCGCACTCACGCACTCGTGAGCGTGGCCGCCTCGCTGGCGATGATGGGGGCCCTGGTGCTCGATCCTGGCGAGGGGAACGACGCGATCCGCGGCATCGGCGCGATCATGACCGGGATCGGCTTTCTCGGCGCGGGCGCTATCCTCCGCCGCGGTGAGGTCGTGGTCGGCCTGAAGACAGGCGCGACGATCTGGACCGCCGGAGCGGTGGGCATGACGGTGGGTCTTGGCTGGTACGGCGGCGCGGTGGCGACGGTCGTCGGGATACTGCTGATCCTCACGCTGCTTGGCATTGTGGATGAGAAGCTATCAACGCGGACTCAGAAAATCCGAGTCATGATGAGCCTCGATGGCTCCAGGCCGCTGGCGGCGGATCTGCTGAACGACCTGGAGCGCCTGCGCTTCGAGATTGTCTCGGTCGAAGCCGCAGAAGTGAGAGATAGCGGTAGCACCGGGCTGGAGATGCTGCTCAATAGCCCCGCCGAACTGGCGCCCGAGGTTGCCGCCTCGATGATAAAGGGGCGCGAGGGCATCTCAGATGTGCACTTCGAAGTGCAGGATTAGCCGCCTCAGGTCGCGTAGAACCACTCCACCGGCAGGTTGCGGTACTTCAGGTGCAGCAGCCGCGTGTCGCTGTGCCGCTCGTCCTCCCAGTAGGTTAGCAGCACTCGATCATCCACGAAGGTAACGCTGGTGTAGGCGAACCAGCGCTCCGGGTCGGTCTCAAGATCGCGCCGGTGTCGCCACGTCCGCCCCTCATCGTCCGAGATCGCGGCCGTCAGCGGCGTGCGCACCGCTTCGGCGTCAGGGCCGCTGCGAAAGCAGTCATTCCAGATCAGCAGCAGGTCGCCGGTGCCCGGGATGCGCGTAACCGTTGACGGCGCCACTGGAGCGCCGATGCCCATCGGCTCGGCCTCCGTCCAGGTAGCGCCGCTATCGGCGGAGTATGAGCGGTAGATCTGCCCGAGTTGCGTGCGGATTATCATCATTATCCGGCCATCGCGAAGCTCCACCAC
>JAAYJW010000171.1 GCA_012522765.1 candidate division WS1 bacterium
AGCGCGATCAGCCAGATCGCGGCGGTGGAGCCACCGGGGATCAGCAGCAGGCCGATTGCGGCGGGCATGGCGCAGGCTACGAAGATGATGACGGGCAGCCACTTCGCGCCCCAGCGCATCTCCGCCCGGCGCGGGACGTCAGGTGCGGTGGCGACCGTGTTGGTGGCTGCGCGGCCGAGCCAGCCGAGGACCAGCAGGCTCAGCAGTGCCACCAGCAATCCTGCGAGAGTGAAGATGCTCGTCGCCTCCATCGGACGGACATGCTATGCCTTCGGCGATCGATTCGCCGCAGAGGGTCCCGCGCCCTCCCGTAGAGGAGACGCGGTGGGTTCACTACTGATTGACCGGCCTCCGACGGGGGCAGCCGCAGGCTGAAAGCCCGGCCCTGCGACGACACCACACGCTCTCAATCCCGGAGTCCAGGCGCCCTCGCCTGGACACGATCCGAACATGGCATTTCCCCCGCACCACCGCTCCTCGTTAGCCGTTGCCCCCTCTCCCGCCCGCTTCGCGCAGCGAAGTGCAGGGGGAGGGGGAAGTAGCTTGCGCAGCAAGCTACGGGGGAGGGGAAGCCTTTCGGCGACTGCGTCGTTGCGAACGACTACGACAACGGCAAACGGCGCCTCCCCCGCCCTCACCCGCTACGCGGGATCGGGCACCCCCTCCGTTCCGGAGGAGGCTCGCGAACCGTTTCTTCAGGAAATCAAGATCTTACCGTCGCCAACAATTGAGTCCTCCCCCTCGCCGTCCGCAGCTTGCTGCGTCCGGAGAGGGGGCCGGGGGGTGAGGTGCCGTGGGGCCACAACAGCAACGGCTTGCGGCAGCCCGGCGTTATTCATGTGGCACATTTAAGGCGTAAGGCGGCTGCCAGCCGTTTGCCGTCCCGGTCCTCGGAACTCGGAGAAGGCCTTCGGGCACCTCGCAGCGAACCATCAGCCTCCGTCGCAATGCCACAGATGAGGGAGTCATCATGGACGATATGAAGAGGGTCCTCTACGTATGCACCCCCGGACACACCGAGCGCGTGTTCCGCCCGAAGACGTGGGGGCGCATGCTGGAGGAGTTTGATCTTGTTTGTAACGACTGCGGGCGCAACTTCACCAGTGAGGAAGTGGCCGAGCAGGCCGCCGGCATGGACGGCATCGTCACCGGCTGGGGCGCCCCCAAGCTCATCCCGGAGGTCTTCGAGGCCGCACCGGATCTGCAGATCATCGCGCACTCGGCAGGCTCAGTTCACGGGCTGATCTCCGAGGAAATCGCCAGCGACTTCATTCTGCCCCGCGACATCACCGTCTTCTCCGCCAACGGCGCCATCGCGGCGAACGTCGCGGAGTCGGCGGTAGGCATGCTGCTGATGACCATGCGCCACTGGGTTCACTTCAACAACCACATCCACGACACGCCGCACTGGCGCAGCAGCTTCTACGACTTCAACGGCAAGTTCCTGCTCGGCAGCACCGTTGGTATCGTCTCGGCATCCAAGGTCGGCCGCTGGGTGATCCGCCTGCTGCAGCCGTGGGACTGCGAGATCCTCGTCCACGACCCTTACCTGAGCGATGAGGACGCCGCGGAGATGGGCGTTGAGAAGGTGGAACTCAACGACCTCTTCGCGCGCTCCGACCACGTGACCGTCCACGCGCCAAGCCTGCCGAGCACCGAGAAGATGATCGGCGACCAGCAGCTATCTCTCCTGCGCGATGGCGGCACGCTGGTGAACACCTCGCGCGGCTCAGTGATCGACCACGACGCGCTGCTGCGGCACGCGAAGACGCGGCGCATACACGTTTGCCTCGACGTCACCACGCCCGAACCGCTGGAGCCGACCAGCCCGTTCCGGCAGCTTGACAACGTCGTCATCACTCCGCACGTGTCGGGCTCCGGTCACTACGGCTACCACCTCATCGGCGATATGACGCTCCAGGCGCTGCGGGACTGCTTCGCCGGTAAGCCCGTGGACGGCGCGGTGCCGATGGAGCGCTTCGAAACGATCGCGTGACACCGGGCTGGTGAGTTGGTCAGTTGTGAGTTGTGAGTGTGCAGAGAAGACGGGAGTGCCGATCATGCCTGAACTGATGCCGACCCCGCAGGGGCCGATGACCGCAGAGGAAATGCGCCGCGCCTTCGGGTGGTCGGAGCTTGAGCCGACCGCCCCCGTTGTCGCCGGAAGCTGGGGGGCATGGCGCCTCACCTACCACGTCGGCTCCTACGGCATGGATGATGGCGGCACACTGATGATCTCCTGGCGCTTCGCCACCGACTGGGGCAGGCCGCAGTTCGACGACCCCGCCGCCCCCAACTACTGCGCCCTCACCACGAGCGGGCGCGCAACCCTTGAGGCCCGCTTCGACACTAAGGCCGGCGTGCGGCCGTGGCGCAAGTCCACCGTGATAGACGTGCTCGACGACGGCCTGGCCGAGGGCGACACGATCACGCTCACCTTCGGCGATACCTCCGGCGGATCGCGTGGCTCGCGCGCGCAAACCTTCTGCGAGGACACCTTCGAGTGGCGCGTGCAGGCGAATCCCTTCGCCACGGGGCTCTTCATCCTGCTGCCGGACCCGCCGGAGATCGAGATCGTCTCGGGACCGGCCACCCGTCTCGTCTGCATTCTGCCGTC
>JAAYJW010000172.1 GCA_012522765.1 candidate division WS1 bacterium
GAGGTTGTCAAACTTCAGCTTGGAAACCTGCACGAAGGTGGACCTGTCTCCGAGGGCGAAGCGGGGGAATACGACACCGGTGGCATGTTCGAAGATGAAGAGGAGCACGAGGAGTTTGCCTCTGACTCGGTCTTTGAGCTTTCGAGTGTCGAAGAGGATTCGCACACGCTTGAGCCGGTTGATGACCGCGCTACTCACCTTGAGATAGAGGAACTGCCCGAACTCGAACAGCCTCAGCCGGAGCAACCCGCGGCACCTGCCGAGCCGGAGGAGGAACTCGATCCGGACCTTGTGGAGGCCCGCGAGCACGTGGCGGAGGCGCTTACTGACCCGGTGCTCGACATCGCGACTGAGGTGCGCCGTTCGCTGGACTTCTATCGCCGCCAGCATCGCAACGAGCCGATCGACCGGATCGTCATGACCGGAGGAAGCGCGAATATTCCCGGACTGACGCAACTCATGACCGATGAGACAGGCGTTACAACGGAAATCGGTAATCCGTTCAGGTATCTGGAGATGGAGGACGAGAGCGTTTCGCAGGAGTATCTGCGGGATATCGGGGCATCAACTGTTATCGCCGTTGGGCTTGCGCTTCGCGACATGGTGCCCGAGTGAATCGCGGGCGTGCGGGCGAGCATCGAACAAGTGATATGAGGGATCGCACGTGCTGAGAATCGATCTTCTGCCCAGGTCAATAGCGATTGCGCGCACGAACAAGATCGTCATCGCGCTGATCATCGTGCTGCTGCTGCTTGAGGTAGTGGCGCTGGGCGCGATGCTGCTGGCCGTGAGGGGGCAGCGGGCCCGGACCGAGGCGGAACTCGCCGAGGTCACCGTGGTCGCGAACCAGGTGCGAGACCTTCAGGCGCAGATCAGCAGCAAAGAGGCCGACCTCGCCCCGATCCAGGCGAAGATTGACTTCGTTGATGAGGCCAACGCCTCCGGCGAGCAGTACTGGGACCGCTTCTACGCAATAAACGAATACATATACGAGAAGGCACAGGTGACGCGCTTCAGCATCACCATGCCCGACCAGGTCAACTTTGACGTGATCGTCGGCGATACCACCGAGACAGCGCGCTTCGTCCTGAATCTGACCATGTGCCCGGCAATTACTAACCTGAGCGTTTCAGGACTCCCCGCCGGGGTTAGCATAGAGGGTGTGGGCGGGGCAGGTGGCGGCGGCTTCACCCCGATGGCCGGCATGGAGGACGAGGCCGGAATGCCCGGTGATGACATGGGGATGGCCGCGCCGACCGCCACTGCTACCGCCACGGGCGAAATCCGCCTCAGCGTATCGGCAACTCTGACCGAACCGGTCTCCGAGCCGGCTCCTGGCGGCGGCGCTCCCGCCGGTGCGCCGGGAATGCCCGGAGAGGGCATGCCACCGGAGGGCATGCCACCGGAGGACATGCCGGTCGAAGAACCGCCGATGGAGTAACGTCGCGGACGAACATCGTCGAAGCACTTGAACGACGCGTTGCAGGAGTGTCATGATGGGCCGCATACCAACGTGGGCAATTATGCTGATTGGCGTCTTCCTCCTGGCGGGGATAGGCGCTGCGGTCTTCATGCTGATGATCAAGCCTGAGCGCGAGTTGCTGGCAGAGGTGCAGGCGAAGCTGGAGGAGGAGCAGGGTGTCGCCAATCAGCTTGCCACGGCGGAGGCGGACCTGGCCGATGTGCAGGCGCGATGGCTGGCGGCACAGGACCAGTTGCAGGCCCTGCGCGACGCCCGCAGTATCCCGATTTCATTCGGTCACCCTGCCGGCGCCATGGTAGCGCTATGGTACGAGTATCGTGAGGACCTGCCGCCGCTGATCGAGGACTGGGTGCAGTCAACCGGCCTGACCCTCGAGAGCGGGGCATCCTTCCCGGCGCCACAGATGGTTCCGCCGTCGGCCCCGCCCAGCGGCTTCATGCAGGTGCCCGACGGGCAGACGATCAATCTTACCGTAAGCGGCACGCTCACCCAACTCGAGCGGCTCTACAAGTCGCTGCACGAATTCGAGCGCGTCGTCACTATCAGCGACCTTGTGATGGAGCCGCTGCCCGGCGGGGACAGAGTTCGCTCCCCGCTCAATCTGAAGTTCTACGTCCTCGTCGAGGCGCCTCCAGCACCCGCCGCACCAGCGGGCGGGGGACCCGATGAGGGCATGCCGGACGATGGCATGCCGATTGATGACATGCCGGTGGATGACATGCCGGATGACGATCCCAGCGCCGGCGACGAGATGGAGTAAATTCGCCGCCGTTTGGCGGAACTTTGCGGCTCGACAGGTATCTGTAATCATGAGTTAGCTCGACGCAGATGGAAGGATCGCCAGTGATCGAGGAGCGGAAGGCAAAAGCATTGTTCGCCGGTGGACTGGCCCTCTTTGTGACAGGGCTGGTTGTGCTGATGCTGTTCGTCATCCCCGCCGCACGCCAGACGCAGGTCGCGGTTGCGCAGGAAGAGGAAATGCCGCCGGGCGGTGAAGAGGGCGCCTATCCGGGCCCTTCGTATCCGGGACCAGCAGGCGAAATGGATCCGGCGATGATGGGTGAACCGGGGATGGAGGGTGGCGCAGCCCCGCCTGCAGCGCCGGCGATCGTCAGCGATCCGCTGGAGCCGAGCCGTCCGAACCCGTTCGCCCCGCGCAGTTCGGCGGCGATAGCCGCTGCGGCAGTGGGAGATGGCGCTGGTATCACGACCTATGGTCCGGACTGGAGCAAGCTGCCAATCGCTGAACGGGTCGGCTTTGTGTTGCCCGAGATCCCGGATGCCCCCACACCGCCGGTGCCGGTCATCCAGAGGGCAGGCGACGTGGAAATCCGAATCACAAGTATCCTCTGGGATGCCTCCGGTCAGGCGATTGCCGCCTACGAGGGTCCAGAGGGCCGGAGTGGTCAGATCAAGCCGGGCGACCGGATCGAGGGTTACACGGTTACTGAGATTACCCGGAGCGGCGTCACGTTGCAGCACCCGCGCACTGGCGAGGTGCAGACGCTGGAGCTTCGCCCGCGCACGGAGAGGCAGGAGGAGCCGCGACCGCGGCGGCCACGGGCCACCGGCGGTCAGCGTGGTGGCGCTGCGGCGGGCGGCGGGCGCACTCGCCCGCAGGGCGGCTTCCCGGCCGCGCCTCCCAACTGATGTACGGCACCTATCAATCAGGTGCGGGGAAATGGCAGGAGGTCAGGAGAATGTCGATGCGCAGAGTATTGATGGCAACCATGGGGCTGGTCATGCTCTCCTTCGTAGTTGTGCCGGCAATAGCACAGGAGGAGGAAGAGCCTAGAGTGACGGTTGACTTCAACGGTGAGACGCTCAACCAGGTGTTGCAGATGTTCAAGCGCGTCTACGGCCTTGAATACACGATCGGCGAGGGTGTGGATCCCGAGATGCGGATCACCACCTACCTGCGCGAAGTGACCGTAGAGCAGGCACTCAAGACGATCGCCGACGCCAGTGGCCTGCTCGCGATCAATCAGAACGGACGCTACGTGATCCGGGAGCAGCCGGAGGTAACGGTTCGGGAGCAGACTACCACGGTAGTGACACCGACCGTGGGTGGCACTCGGACGGCGCCTCCGGCTCCTTCGCGACAGACCCGCGCCTACGAGCCTCGCCGCGGTGCCGGTGCCGGTGAGGAAGATGACGAGGACGAAGAAGAGCGCGATGAGATCACCGAGATCCTCTGGCCCATGCACATCGGCGCTGACGGCGCTGCGATGATCTTCGGTGGCTCCTTCGTCGAGGCCGGCGGCTATTACGGTGGCAGCGGTGGCTACGGCGGCAGCAGCAGCGGCTACGGTGGCAGCTCCGGCTACGGCGGGTCCAGCGGCATAGGCGGCCGGTCGAACATCGGCGGCTCGAGCAGATTCGGCAGCCGCAACACCGGCTCGAGCATCGGCAACAGGAGCAACACCGGGGGCAGCAGTTCGTACAACCGTAACTATTGATGCCAGGGCGATATCGTCGTTGCCGGTCACACTGTCCGGTAGCACCGTTGGCACACTTGTCGGACGCAGCGCGTGAGCTTTGCGCCGGGACCAGTGCCGTCGCTCAAAGCGTTCCAGGGAGGGCCCAAAGGTGACGCTCCTCAATTGGCAGACGAAGGCCTTCATCGCAGTACCAATCGCGGCCATGCTCATTCTCGGCCTCAGCGCAATCGCAGGCGCCGATGCGCCTGCAGACGGGGAAGACCGTCCGATCAACATTGACGTTCGCGACATGGAGATCGGCGATGTCCTCCGCATGCTGGGCAAGGCCGCCAATGAGAACATCATTGTCGGCCGCGGTGTGAGTGGCAACATCGGCTCACTTACCCTGCGCAACGTCTCGGTGGAAACCGCCCTCAAGGCAATCACCGAGTCCAGCGGTTTCTACTGGCGCAAGGATGGCAACATCTACATTGTGACCGCGGAGCCGCCGGCCTACCAGCCGGCGCCGCAGGCGCCGCAATCGCCGCGAGGATCGGAGCCGGGTGCCCACGGGCAGCCGCCCGGGGATCGCGTTCCGACGGTGCCTGCGCCTCCGGTAGAGACCGATCTGCCCTCTGTGGCGCCGCCGGCGCTTCAGCAGCCACCGCGGATCATCACTCAGCTCATCCCGCTGTCGTGGGCGACCGCCAGCGAGGTGGCGCAGATCTTCGGTGGCCGTAACGCCCCGAGTGTCGCCAACCAGATGGACGGGCGCGGCGGCCTGCGCAGCATGCCGGGTCCGGGCTCCGGTGGTGATGGCCTCGGCGCTCTCGGCGTCCATCGCAGCGTTGTCGGAAGCCACGGCTTGCCGCAGTTCGACGGTGGTGGCGCGTTCGGCGGAGGCATTGACGCCGGCGTGGGCGACGCCGGCGTCGGCGGTTTCGGTGCTGGGACAACAACTGGCACGACGACCGGCACGACCGGCACAACCACGGGCGCTGGAGCCATTGCGCTCCCCGGCGAGATGGAGCCGCCGGTTGCGATCATGAGCCACAACGCCCTGCTGGTCCGCGGCACCCGCGAGGAGCTCGACGAGTTCCGCGAGATGCTCGCGATGCTCGACATCCCGCAGAAGCAGGTCGAGATCGCCACGAAGTGGGTTGACGTGCAGACCACGGCAGCGCGCGCGCTCGGTATTGACTGGGCGGTAACAAACGGGGCATGGGAGATCTTCAACCTCGGCTTCGCGCCCGGCGAGGCAGCAAACAACGGCATTCGCTACGGCCGAGGCCGCTGGTGGGCCGAACTGGCCGTGCTCGAGAATACGAGCCAGGCGACCGTCATCAACGAGCCGCGCGTGGTGTGCATGAACGGAATGCCGGGGACAATCGCGTTCGCGACAGAGATCCCGTACTTCGCCGCCACCATCAGCTTCAACCAGTTCGGGCAGCGCACCGTGGACTACACTTCCGAGTTCGTCAGCGTCTCAAACGAACTTTCGGTCGTCCCGCAGATCAATCCTGACGACAGCGTCAAGATGCTCCTGGCGCCTCAGCTCGAGGATCAGATCGGCACGGTAGAGGGCCCGAACGGAGAACGCATCCCGATCGTCACGACGCAGTTCGTGGAGACGATGGTGCGGGTTGCAGACGGTGAGACGGTTGTTCTCGGTGGCGTAATCCGATCCGACGAGTCGACCAACGTGCGCCGGACGCCGTTGCTGTCCGACATCCCGATCATCGGGCGGCTCTTCGAGTCGCGCCGCGTCGAGAAAACCAGCACTGAACTACTGATCTTCGTTACACCGAAGATCATCAGGGACGCATCGGCCACGTACTAGGCCACAGGGGCGCCGCACAGCGGCGTGGAAGGCATGACGAGAGGGCGAACGGCACACTTAGCTGTGCCGTTCGTCAGTAAGGGGCACCGACCTTGCGACCGGGGATCGAGTTGACAACCGCGGGCGAGTCACACGGGCCGTGCGTGACTGCCATCCTCTCCGGCGTTCCTGCCGGGCTCGCGTTGTTGGTAGAGGACGTTGACCGCGACCTCGCACGCCGCCAGATCGGCTACGGCCGTGGCGGCAGGATGGCGATCGAGAAGGACAGGGCCCGCTTAACCTCCGGCATTCGCCACAGCTACACCCTCGGCTCGCCGATCTGCATCGTCATTGAGAACCGCGATTGGGCCAACTGGCGCGAGGAGATGTCACCCGGTCCACCGGCGAACGGCTGGCGGAGCGCGCGGGAGGTGCATGTGCCCCGCCCCGGCCATGCGGACCTCGCGGGCGCGGCCAAGTACGGCCGCGCGGACATGCGCAACGTGCTCGAACGAGCCAGCGCCCGGGAGACTGCGGCGCGAGTAGCGGCAGGGGCCGTCTGCCGCAGGCTACTCGAAGAGGTCGGTGTCACCGTCCGCTCGCGCACCGTCTCCATCGGCGGTGTTCGAGACGAAAGCAGCGATCTCTCCGCCGAGGACTGGCAGGCGGTCGAGGCCTCGGACCTGCGATGCGCCGATGAGGATGCCGCGGGGCGTATGCGCGATCTGATCGACAGAGCGCGTGCCGGTGGCGACAGCCTCGGAGGTGAGGTGGAGATCGTCGCGGACGGGGTGCCGCCCGGCCTCGGTAGTTACATCACCTGGGACAGCAGGTTGGAGGCGCGTATCGGGCAGGGGATGCTGGGCATCCCCGCGATCAAAGCGATGGCCGTTGGCGCTGGATTTGATGCCGGCGCCATCACCGGATCGCAGTATCACGACCCGATCCTCCGCCGGGATGCCCCGTGGCCTTTTGCCCGGCCGAGCAACCATGCGGGTGGGATCGAGGGGGGCATGACCAACGGTGAGCCGGTCGTGGTGCGCATTCTGATGAAGCCTATCCCGACGCTGACGAGTCCGCTGCCGTCGGTGGACGTTCGCAGCGGCGAGCCTGCCGATGCGCACGCCGAAAGGTCGGACGTCTGTGCCGTGCCCGCGGCGGGTGTCGTCGCCGAGGCCATGCTGGCGCTTGTGCTCGCATCCGCGACCTGTGAGAAGTTCGGCGGCGACTGCATGGGGGACCTGCTGGCGGCAAAAGAGCACTATCTCGCGCGGCTGTCGCTCCCATGGGACGAAGGGCGGGCCCTGGCCGATGAGGCTTGAACCACCGGCGCGTGCGATCTGCATCACGGGCTTCATGGGGACCGGCAAGACCACCGTTGGCCGCCTGCTGGCGCAGCGCCTCGGGATCGGCTTCGTGGACACAGACGAAGTCATCACCGAGGGGGAGGGCCGGTCGATCCCCGATATCTTCGCACAGCACGGGGAGGAACATTTCCGGGAGCTTGAGGCGCGGGCGGTTGCGTCGGTGAGTGCCGGGGGCCCCCGCGTCATCAGCACCGGTGGGGGAGTGCTGCTGCGCGAGGAGAACCTGCGGGCGCTGCATGATGCCGGGCCGATCATCTGCCTGAACGCGGATGCCGAGACGATCCTCGAACGAACCCGCGGGGATGTGAGTCGGCCGCTGCTGCAGACCGAAGATCCGGCCGCCAGCATTAGAGCGCTCTTGAGTGCGCGGCAGGCGTGCTATGCCCCCGCAGACTATCAGCTTGATGCTTCAGGTAGCCCCGACGATGTGACTGCCGCCCTGCTGTGTATGCTGGCGGAGGACCCACGCGCGCGCTGGCTGGTCGGAAACGAGACGGTCATTCCGCTCGACACCGGTACCGGCGGCTACAGCGTCACCGTCGGGAGAGGCCTGCTGGCGAGGGTCGGGGAGATCGTCCCCCCCTCTCACCCCGGAGTGCGTGCTGCACTGGTGACGTCGGATCGGCTTGCCCCGCTTTTTGCCCCGCAGGTATCTGCCTCTCTGCGGTCCGGGGGCTGGGAACCGGTGCTGCTAACGGTCCCCGATGGAGAGGGCAGCAAGCAGCTTGCGGTGCTCGGTGAACTGTGGGCGCAGATGGCGGAGGCCGGGCTGGATCGCGGCAGCACCGTCTTCGCGCTCGGCGGCGGCGTGATCGGTGATCTGGCCGGATTCGCGGCCGCCACCTTCATGCGGGGGATAGACCTCGTGCACCTGCCGACCTCACTGCTGGCGCAGGTTGACAGCAGCATCGGCGGCAAGACGGCGATCGATCTGGCCTCGGGTAAGAACCTCGTCGGCGCGTTCCATCAACCGGTGGCGGTGGTCAGCGATGTCGCCGCACTGGCGACGCTGCCCGAGGCGGAACTGCGGTCGGGGCTGGGCGAGATCATCAAGCATGCCTGCTGCTTCGATGCCGAGATGTTCGAGTTGATGGAGAGGCGGCGGGAGGCGGTACTTGAGGGCGATCCGGCGGTGAGAGAGTACCTGGTGGCCCGCAACTGTCAAATTAAGGCGGAGGTAGTGGCGGAGGATCCGCACGAGCAGGGTCTGCGGGCGGTACTCAACTACGGGCACACTATCGGGCATGCGCTGGAGCGCGCGGCGCCCGAGTGGGGGCTGCGGCACGGCGAGGTGGTGGGCGCCGGTATCGTGGCGGAGAGCCGCCTGGCGGTGTGGCTGGGCGCTGCAGACGAAGAGACCGCAGCGCGTCAGGAGGCGCTCGTGGCGGCATACGGACTGCCCACCTCGGTGGAGGGGATCGACGAGGAGGCGGCGGTGGCGGCAATGGCGCGAGACAAGAAGATCGTCTCAGGGCGCCTGCGGATGCCGATCGTGCCGGCGGTGGGGACGTTCCGGCTGGTAGACGACATTGACATCGCGCTGGTGAGGCGGGCACTGGTTTCGGTCCTGCGCTGATAGCATCCGGGAGTTCGAAGGGACCGCGCTGAGGGCATTGATCGAGCGAGTTGATCCTGAGAGGGAAGTTGCGCCGTTGCACGGCTGGTCGAGGTGGCTGGCCACGGTGCGCGACGACGGCGAGCGGGTGCTGGTGAGCCGTCGTGCCTCCGCACGGGGCGTCGAACGGGTGGCGCAGCGGGTTCGGGCACTGGTGGGTGTGAGGCACCCGGGACTGGCGCGAACCATCGCCAGTGGCACTGATCCCGGCGGTTTGTGGGTGGTAGAGGAGGGGGGAGAGGGCCGGCTGCTGAGCGATGTTCGGTGCCGCCTGCCGCAGGGCGATGCAGTCGGCGCAGGGCTGCTGCGACTGCTGGAGGCGCTGGCGTATTTGCACCGGAATGAGTTGAGCCACGGGGACGTTACCGCCGATGCGGTCTGGTGTGAGGGCGGGCGGCTGGTCCTGACCGGCGCCGCACTCGGCGGTGTGGGCGGCGACGAGGCAGAAGCCGATGTGGCGGGGTGGGCACGACTGGCTGAGGAAGTCCTAAGCGGCAGGCCCGGGGAGCTCAACGGGTTGGTGTTGGCCGGGGCGCAGCAGGCGCTTGCCGCCCAGGAGGGTGGTCGGGCAATCGGGGCGGAGCGGCTTGTACGTGCAATCCACGGTGCGACGGGCAGATCGCGTCCGGAACAGCCGGATGAGCGTGCGGAGAACACTGAGGAGGACACGAGTGGGAGCATGACTACGGCGCTGCGCATCGGCAACGTACTTGCTACGATGCTCCTGGGGCTGCTGACGACGGTGCTGACGGTGACGGTTGTCATCGGCATCATTGCTCTGGGAGTGCTGTGGTTCCTCGATCAGCTTCCGCAGGAGGTGCAGGTGCCGAGCGTCGTGGGCCTGCAGCAGGAAGAGGCGCGTAAGCGCCTGGCCGAGGAGGGGATCGGCATCGGCCATGTCCGCCGCGTCTATCAAGAGGAGTCCGAACCGGGTGAAGTGGTCGAGAGCGTCCCGGAGGCGGGGATGATTGTTCGCGAGGGGCGAGAGATCACGCTGGTGGTCAGCATCGGCGCGGCGCGCGTGAAAGTCCCGCGCGTGGTGGGGCTGCATCCGGATGAGGCGCGCAAGGTGCTGGAGAAGGCGGGACTTAGTCTGCACGAGGGTGGGGAGATCCGATCCAGCGCCCCTGAGGGTGAGGTAGTCCAGCAGGACCCGCCGCCGGGCAATCGCGTGGCTCAGGGCGAGGCGGTATCGGTGCAGACCAGCGGCGGCGCTGATTACGGCGTCGTTGAGATCACCGATGAGGACGATGGCGAGGTGAAGCGCGCGTTGTTCCGCCGGGTCGAGATCATCGTCCCGCAGGGCGAAGCTCTGCAGCGGGTCGAGGTGCGCGAGGGGTACGGGGATGATATTGACGTCACCTACGACCGGCTGCACAGGCCCGGTGACCGGGTTCGCCTCGACACCTGGGGGCGTCCGGGCAAGCAGATCAGAGTGCTGATAGAGGGTGAGCAGGTCTTCAAGACTCAGCTTTGAGCATGGCGACAGGATTTGGCGCTGCGGCGAACTGGTCCGACACGGAACTGATCAACGCCGCGCGGGCGGGGAGCGCGGACGCGTTCGACCGCCTCGTAGAGGCACACTACAGGGGCGTGTACAACACCGCCTACCGGATGCTCAGCACCCCCAGCGCAGCGTCAGATGCCACGCAGTCGGTCTTCCTGCGCGTATACGAAGCGCTCTCCTCCTTCCGCGGCGACGCAAGCTTCAGCACGTGGCTGTATCGCATCACCATGAACGTCTGCCTCGACGAACTCCGCAAGCGGAAGAACGAACCGCTCAGCCTCACCGAGGAGGACGACGACGGTGAGGTGCTCGGGGAGCGCGATCTGCCGGATCTGTCGGATGAGCCGGCGCTTACCGCGGAACAGCGGGAGCTGCAGCGCCTGGTGCATGAGGCGATTGGGCGGCTCTCCGAGGATTTCCGCACTGTGATCGTGCTTTACGACATCCGGGGGCTTTCGTATCAGGAGATCAGCGGTGTGCTGGAGATCCCCCTCGGGACGGTGAAGTCGCGGCTCAATCGGGCGCGGCTTGCGTTGCGCGATGAGATCGCGCCGCACGCGGAACTTTTCGGCGGGTGACCCCGTCATACCGTTGACGCGATGGAGGCAGGTCAAGGATTAGTCCGAACATGAGTTGCGAGCAGTGCCTCGACAGGCTGACTGAGTTGCTGGAGGGCGAACTCCCGCCGGAGACCGAGCGGGAGGTTCGCGCGCATCTGGATGAGTGCGCGCAGTGCGCGGAAGCTCTGGCGGAACTGGGGGCACTGGTGAAGGTCCTCCGCGGCATGCCGGAGGTGGAGCCGCCCGCGGAACTGCGGGAGCGGTTGCACGCTCAGTCACCAGCCGAGGCCACGGCGTCGGTGACCTTCTGGCGCAGAAGCCGGTCGGTCGTCGCGGCCGTGGCGGCCGCTGCCGCAGCGATGCTGATGATCTGGACCGGCGTCACGTATCTGCGACCGGAGACCGGCGGCGCAGTGATGGAATCGTCGCCGCGCATGGTCGAACGCTACGCGCAACCGGAGGCGACGGTGGCCGAAGAGGCGCCCGATGTCACGGAGGCGCTTGAGGCCGACGACGCACCCGCCGAGGCAGTCACACCTGAGAGCGGCGAGACCGCGGCTTCGGTGGAGGCCATTGAACCGACGCGCTCATCCCCGCGAAGCTCTTCACCGCCGCGCAACGCGCGCAGCGGACGGGGCTCTGTGGCTCCGGCGCCTCCGGCACCCGCTCCTGTGGAGACGCCTGCTCCTGCACCCGCGGTTGCCGAATTAGATGACGCCGCGGTCGGCGACGAGGGTGCGACGAGCGATGTCGAAGACACGGTGAGAGGCGCAGCGCGTGGAGGCCCCGCAGGTCCCGCTGGCTCGCCGGAGGCGCGAGCGACGGGCATGACTGCGGAGGCAACACGTGGCACGGGAGGAGCTCCGTCCCGCACGCTGACGCTACCCCCACCCGTGTATCTGGACGCGGGGGCCGGCACAGCAATGAAGATGGGGGAGGGGACGCCGTTCACCGTAGCGGTGACGCCCCCGCACGAACCGGTGACCGGGCGCGTGGTGCCGGCGACAATCCGCATAGAGACGGAGGCGGACGTCGCGCGAGCGCGGGTCACGGTGGCGGGCTCGGACGATCTCGAACTGATCGGCCTCGGCGCCGATGGCGTGGTCTTTGAGGGGCCGCTGGAGGCCGGGCAGGAGACGGTGCTGAGCGTGCGGATGATGGCGCGCAGCGCGGGTGTCCAGTCGCTCACGATGCGCGTGCGCAGCACCGACCCGGTCGTGGACACGCAGCTTGATGTCGGCATGGGCGATTTCGCCGAACCGGTTCCGGCCGCGGAGTGCCCGGTGACCTTCAACTTCGTGGGCACGCCGATTCGCGTGGCGGTGGGCGAAATCGTGCGCCAGTCGGGCATGAACGTCATCGTTGATCCCGGCTGCGGCAATGTGACGGTGACGTTGCGCACCGACGATCCTTTGCCCGCGGCGGCCGCGCTGCGGCTCGTGGTGGAAGCCGCCGGTTGCACCGTCACTGAGCATGACGGACGGGCCGTCGTCGAGGCGTTGAATGGGGAGCGGTAGCCGATGAAGCTCAGCAGCATCTCTGTGGGCCGATCCTGCCGGTTGGGATCGGCCGCTGTCATTGCGCTCATCTGCCTGGGAGCGACCGGTCTCGTCTCTGCTGATGATCCCGGCACCATCGTCCCGCGTGTGGCGGTGTTTGAGTTTGCCGAGCCCGATGAGTCGTCGAATCGCATGGTGGGGCGTCGGGCCGCAGATGCCACGTGGCTGGCGCTTCACTCCGAGGGCGTCTGGGAGCTGGTCGAGTCTGAGTGGCTGCGCAGGACGTGCGCGGAGGCGCAGGCATCCCCGCCCTTCGGCCTTGGCTATCTGCAGATGCTCGGCGATCGGGTCCGTGCGGCACTCGCCATCGCCGGACAGGTGCAGGTGTGCGAGCTTGATGTTGAGCGGGGTACAGCCCAGGTCACGCTTACCGCGGAACTCATCGAGACGTTGGGCGGAGAGAGTCTGGCGGCGTACCGAGGAGTCGCCTCGTCGAGGCGCGAGCCTGGTGAGATGCTGGACCACGCACTCGATCGGGCATTGACTGAGGCGGCGGCAAACCTTGCGCGGTCCTTCGCCAGCTTCCATCCGGCCGCGGCGATCGTGCTGGCGACCCTCCCGGACGGTCGGGTCATGCTCGACGGACCCGCTGAGCCGGCGGTACAGCCGGGCGCCAAGCTGCTCGTCTACCGCGCGAGTCGCGCCGGCACCGTGGTCTCGGGCTCCCTCGAAGTGAAGACGTCCCAGCTAAGCGTGCTGCACGCGGTGCAGCTTTCGGGGGAGAAGCCCGTGCAGGGAGACCGTGCTGTGGTTGTCGCGCGCTGAGCGCAGAGGTCTGCAGCGGCGCGATGGCGAAGGACAACAGGAGCGTGTCAATGCGGGGAAGAGTGCATGGTTGATCTGAGCGAGCTGGCGGGCTATCAACTGAAGTTTGATGAGCAGACCGCGGGCATATCGTTTCAGCGCGGAATGCGCATGCCGGGCTACAGCACGCGGGAGTTGGACGATCTGCGGCCTGTGCTGCTTGACGCTGACGCGGATGGGCCGGAGGTCATCTACTGGATGTATCGCGATTGCGGGAGGCTGGAGGATGCGGCGCTTGGCGCGGCACATTCGCTGCGGTACGATCTGACCGCTTTCCGTGCCGTCACCCTCGGCCGCGAGTTCATGAAGACCTCCGGGCATTATCACCCGCAGATCCCCGGCAGGCGCGAGGCGTACCCCGAGGTCTACGAAGTTCTCTACGGCGAGGCGCTGTATGTCATGCAGGCGGTGGATGATCCGGCCGCTTCGCCGGTGGAGACGGTTGTCGAGGACGTGATCATGTGCCGCGTGTCGGCGGGGCAGAAGATCATCATGCCGGCCGGGTACGGTCACGCCACGGTGAACACGCAGGACAAGCCGCTGCTGGTGAGCAACTGGGTGAGCAATCGCTTCAGTTCCTTCTACGGGCCGGTGGAGGACACACGAGGCTTTGCGTGGTATGTAGTAGATGATGGGGGAGAGCCGGGATACGTGACGAATGCGAACTACCGGCGCGGCATTCCGCCGGTGCGGTGGGCTGAGGTGCAGGAGGTCCCCGAGTTGGGGCTGACGTGGGGCCAGCCGATGTACCAGGCCTGCGCGGAGGCGCCGGCGAAGTTCGCGTTCCTCAACGATCCGGGCAGCTATTCGGAACTGATGTGGTCGAACTTGAAGCTGTCATAGCGAGAGATGGTTGCCCAGTGGTCGGCGTGAGCAGTTTTCGCGGCAGTAGCCGCGATGCTGCGCACGAGCAGACCGGGCGGAGGTGAGATGATGGAGGGTCGATTTGACAAGGAGGGCCTCTCCTTTGACGATGTCCTGCTGGTGCCATCGAAGGCCGTCATGGAGAAATACGACGTATCGATCGCGACGTTCATCACGCCGAGCGTGCCGCTGAGCGTACCGATCATCAGTGCCGCGATGGACAGGGTGACCGAGTCGCGTCTCGCAATCGCGATGGCGCGCGAGGGTGGCATCGGGATCATCCACCGCAACATGGATCCTGAGATGCAGGCGATCGAGGTGGACCGGGTCAAGCGTTCGGAGAGCGGGATGATCATCGATCCGATCACGCTCGGCCCGACGCAGACGGTGCGCGAGGCCCTTGGCATCATGTCCGAGTATCACATCTCGGGCCTCCCGATCACCGATCCTGACGGCAGGCTTCTCGGCATCCTCACGAACCGTGACCTGCGGTTCGAGACCGACCTGGACAAGCGGGTTGAGGAGGCAATGACGCAGGAGGGTCTGGTGACCACCCCTGAGGGGACGACGCTCGACGAGGCGAAGGCGATCCTGCATCGCCACCGGATCGAGAAGCTGCCAGTGGTGGACGAGGGCGGCTTCCTGCGCGGCCTCATCACCATCAAGGACATAGAGAAGGTCGCGCAGTTCCCGCGCGCGTCGAAGGACAGCCACGGTCGTCTGCGCGTTGGCGCGGCGGTTGGTGTCGGCGATGACGCCCGCAACCGCGCGCCGCTGCTGGTGGAACGCGGCGTAGACGTGGTCATCGTGGACTCCGCGCATGGCCACTCCTCGGGCGTAATTGAGACGGTTAAGATGCTCAAGGGCGAGTTCGGAGACCTGCAGGTAGTGGCAGGCAACGTGGGCACGGCCGAGGGAACGGCTGCGCTCGCCGAGGCAGGCGCGGACGGCGTCAAGGTGGGGATCGGGCCCGGCTCGATCTGCACCACGCGCATCGTGGCAGGCGCCGGTATCCCGCAGGTCACGGCCATCCACGACTCCGCCCAGGCTGCAAAGGAACTCGGCGTCACGATCATAGCCGATGGTGGCATCCGCTATTCGGGTGACATCACCAAGGCGATCGCAGCGGGCGCGGACTGTGTGATGATCGGCTCGCTGCTCGCAGGCACCGAGGAGAGCCCCGGCGAGACGGTGCTCTACCGCGGGCGCACATACAAGGAATACCGCGGCATGGGCTCGATTGCCGCGATGAAGGACCGCGCATCGGTTCGCGATCGTTACGGCCAGTGCCACGTGATCTCCGAGGAGGAGCTTGTGCCGGAGGGCCTTGAGGGCCGCGTGCCGTACAAGGGCTCGCTCTCAGCGGTCGTGCACCAGCTCGTCGGCGGCCTGCAGTCCGGCATGGGCTACTGCGGCGTGCTCACCATCGACGACCTGAAGACGAAGTCGCAGTTCATTCGCGTCACCGGTGCGGGCATGCTGGAGAGCCACCCGCACGACATCACGATCACCGAAGAGGCGCCGAACTATCAGATCTCGGACAGCATATGAGCGCGCACAGCGGAGCTTACAGGATCGCAGTAATCGCCGGTGACGGCATCGGCCCCGAGGTGGTGGCGGAGGTCCTGCGGGTGCTGGAGGCGGTTGCGGCGCCCGCGGGCTTTGAGTACGAGACCAGGCTGTTCCCGTGGGGCTGCGGATACTACGTTGAGCACGGGCACACCATGCCCGCCGACGGGATTGAGACGCTCTCGCACTATGACGCGATCTTCCTCGGGGCGGTCGGCGACCCGCGCATCGCGCCCGAGGAGGTCGCGGGTGTCGGCCCGTTGCTGGCAATCCGCTTCGGCTTCGATCAGTATGCGAACATCCGCCCGGTCAAGCCGCTCCCGGGCGCGCCCTACCCCCTCGCGCGCCCTGAGCCCGACGCCATCGACTTCACCGTCGTCCGCGAGGCGACCGAGGGCATCTACGTCGGCCTTGGCGGACGCTTCTCCCCGGATGACCCGGCCGTCGCGGAGATCGTAGCAGTGCGCCAAATCTTCGCTCAGTCGAATGAGATCGCGGTACAGACCGGCGTCTACAGCGACGCGGGCTGCCGCCGTGTGATCGAGCGAGCGTTCCTCCTTGCCGAGCAGCGCGACGGCCGGCGGCTGGTCACCAGCGCTACCAAGGCCAACGCGATGAAGCACGGGATGTCGCTCTGGAACGACGTCTTCGCCGAAGTCGCATCCCGGCACCCCGACGTCGAGAGCGAGTGGAACAACGTTGACGCGCTCGCAATGCGCCTTGTGCTCAAGCCCGAGACGCTGGACGTGGTGGTGGCGCCGAATCTCTTCGGCGACATCCTGACCGACCTGTCGGCGGCGTTGCTCGGGGGCCTCGGCTTCGCGCCGTCGGCGAATCTCGGCGATGGGCACTGGCCGCCGATGTTCGAGCCGTGCCACGGTTCGGCGCCGGACATCGCCGGTCGAGGCATTGCCAATCCGACTGCGTCGCTTCTGACGCTCGTGATGATGCTGGAGCACCTCGGCGAGCAGCGGGCAGCGCAGGCCGTAGATGGGGCTGTCCGGGAGGTCATCGCTTCGGGCGCGGTGCGCACGCCGGACATGGGCGGTAGCGCCACGACGGAGGAGATGGGCCGCGCCGTGGCAGAGGCCGCGGCGGCAATCGTTGGCAGGAGCTGATCGAGGAGGCCCGGCCGGATGGGTATCCGAGCGGTGGCCCTGGCCGCAGCCGTGATCGCGGCGTGCGCGTGCCGGGCCGGAGAGGTGGAGACGATGAGTCACGATCTTCCGTCACCCGACGAGAGAGCCGCGCTTCCCCCCGATGGCGGTGATCAGTTCAACCGCCTGATCTTCGAGAGCAGCCCCTATCTGCTGCAGCATGCGCGCAACCCGGTGGACTGGCGCCCTTGGGGCGACGAGGCCCTTGAGCTCGCCCGCGAGCTTGACCGCCCCGTCTTCCTCTCGGTCGGCTACTCGACCTGTCACTGGTGCCACGTGATGGAGCGCGAGTCCTTCGAGGATGAGCGGATCGCGGCGGTGCTGAACGCGCAGTTCATCCCCATCAAGGTCGATCGCGAAGAGCGGCCGGACCTCGATGAGATATACATGACGGCCACGCAGCTTGTGACCGGGCGCGGCGGCTGGCCGAATTCGGTCTGGCTGACCCCCGATGGCCGCCCGTGGTATGCCGGGACATACTTTCCGCCCGAGGGCAGACGGGGGATGCCGGGCTTCCGCGACTTGCTGGAGGGTCTTGCGGAGACATGGCAGACCCGCCGCGCTGAGGTCGAGGCGCAGGCGAACCAGCTTCAGGATGCGATCCGCCAGTCGGCGCTGCCGCATGAGACCGCGCCGGTGCCGCTGACCGAGGGGCTGCTGACGGGCGCGGTTGAGGCGCTGTCGGATCGCTATGACGGGCGCTACGGCGGCTTCGGCGGCGCGCCGAAGTTCCCTCCCCACGCCTCATTGCGACTGCTGCTTTTCATGCAGGCGACCGGCAGGCTCGATGAGCACTCCTGGGCGATGGCCACCGAAACGCTGGACGCGATGGCTCGCGGCGGCATTCACGACCACGTCGGCGGCGGCTTCCACCGCTACTCCACCGACGCGTGGTGGCTGGTGCCGCACTTTGAGAAGATGCTCTACGACAACGGCCAACTCGCGCGCGTCTACGCAGAGGCCTTCGCGGAGACCGGGCGGGCGGAGTACGATGTCGTGACCCGCGGCATCTGCGACTGGGTGCTGCGCGAGATGACCGATCCGGAGGGCGGCTTCTACTCGGCGCTTGACGCCGACAGTGAGGGCGTCGAGGGCAAGTTCTACCTGTGGTCGCGTGAAGAGGTCATCGAGGTCATCGGTGGCGAACCCGGCGCGCTCGCCTGCGACCTGTTCAACGTCCGCGAGGACGGCAACTTCGTGGACGAGGTGACAGGTGAACGTTCGGAGGCCAACATCCTCCACCTCGGCCTGCGCGGTCTCGCTGATGACGACCTTTGGCCCTTCGTGCAGCAGGTCAAGGCGCGGCTGCTCGAGCGCCGGGCAGGGCGAGTGCGGCCGCACCTTGATGACAAGGTGCTGGCGGAGTGGAACGGCCTGATGATCGGCGGCATGGCGGCGGCAGGGCGGGTCCTCGGTGAGCCGCGCTACATCGAGGCGGCCACGCGGGCGGCCGAATTCGTGCTGACGCAGATGCGTCGTGAGGGCAGGCTGCTGAGAGTCTGGCGTGAGGGATCGGCGAAACAGCCGGCCTACCTCGACGACTACGCTGCGGTGGCAGAGGGCCTGCTGGAACTGCACCGGGCGACCGGCGAGCAGCGTTGGCTTGATGAGGCCGCGTCGCTTGCCGATCAGGTACTTGCGCTGTTCGAGGACGGGCGCTCCGGTGGCTTCTTCCTGACCTCCGAGGAGCACGAGGATCTGTTGGCGCGGACGAAGGAGCCGTACGATCAGGCCGTCCCGTCTGGAAATGGCATGGCCGCCCTCACCTTCGCACGACTGGCGGACCTAACCGGTGACGCGCGCTACCGCGAAGCCGCCGGGCGCACGCTGAGGGCGTTCTCTGCCGCGATGCAGAACGCTCCCAGCGCGACCGGGACGCTTCTGCTCGGGACCGGGCACTACCTCGCCGCTTCCGAGGATGCAGTGGCGGCGCCGGTCGAGCAGGTTGAGGCGCTCGACGATCCGGATACGCGGGCCCAGCGTGGCGTGTTGACCGCCGAGGCATGGGCTTCGGCGCGAACCGCCCCTCCGGGCGCTGAAGTGGCCGTCGCGGTTCGGATCACCGTCGAGGCCGGGTGGCATATCAACTCGCATGAGCCGTTGCAGGAGCACCTACTGCCGACGTCGGTTGATCTCGCGGAGGGGCCGCATCTGATCGCGGAGGTCAGCTACCCTGAGCCGGTGGAGGTGACTCAGGCTTTCAGCGATGAGCCGCTGGCGGTGTATGAGGGCGAGGCGTGGCTGCTGGTACGGTTGCGCGTGACTGAGGGTGCGGCGGGGAATGCTCCGCTGCGTCTGGCGATTTCGGCACAGCCATGCGACGACACATCATGCGCGCGTCCCGAACGGCTGCTGCTGGAGTTGCCACTGCGCATCGCCGAGGACGCGGCCGAGGAGCAGCGGCACGAGGCGGCTTTTGCGCGCTTCGACCGTTGACGCAGGCCCCCGGTTCGGTGGCGAGGAACCTGCCGCCGAAACTCGCTTCGCAAGCCGCGGCGCACTGAGGTGATGCGCGTTGCCCGGGATCATTGACATGGTCACCTGCTTCGGTTGGGATCGCAACCGCCCCACGAACTGGGGATTTGACGAACTGCTGCGGGTGCTCGAGAAGAACGGCATCGAGCGTGCCTGGACGCTTTCGCTGCGCGCGGTGAACTACGCAGGGCCTGAGGGCAATGAGGAGACGCTGCGCGTCTGCTCCGAGCATGAGGCGCTCGAGCCCGTTGCGGTGCTCGATCCCCGGCGCTACTTCGACGCACACGATGAGGCGCGCCGGCTTTTTGACCGAGGTTGCCACGTCCTAAGAGCAGCGCCAGATCGTCTACTACGACAACGCCGCACGACTGCTCGGATTGCACGGAGGGGCCTGAAGACACCGCAAACGGGGGTTGACAGAGGCGGCCCCCGATGGTATTATTAACCTCGCCGAAACAAGGTGCGCCCATGGTCTAGTGGTCAGGATACCGGGTTCTCAGCCCGGCGGCCGGGGTTCGACTCCCCGTGGGCGTACCAGCAATTATTCCAACTACAGCCGGCCTGCAGCGCGAACTGACGCGGGCCAAACGCACTCCTGACGGCCGCGCAGGCTAACTGCGCGGCCCTTTTCATTGTGCCCCGGCGGTGATATGCTCATCGGAGCACACGCGCCATGGACTGGTAGCGCGCTGCGCAGGGCCATGTTCGGCCCGCTTGATGGATTCGCGGCATCTCGGCAGAACCTGCAGCGGGTGCTGCTCGTCCAGTTCGGTGAAGAGACCGCTTAGGATTGCGAGGAAGCCGCAAGGGCGGCGTGGGAGAGCAGATGGCGCGACTGACGGTCACACTGCTGATGGCGACGCTCGGACTCGGCATAGTGCCGGGCCAGGCACTTGACGACCCCTGCGCGGGCTACCTCGAGACGCGCGTGCGCCTCTCACCCGTAGCGGTAGCCTCCCGCAACACCCTCAGCGAAATGCTCGGTAGGGCCACGACACCCGCCCTCGAGTTCACTGGCGATGTGAGCGGCAAGGCCTTTGCATCGGCCAGTCCTGCCGGGCAACCGCAGCGAACCCTGATGATGATGCTCGATGACGGCACTAACGTGGCGCTTCGTGCGACGGATGAGATTGACGCTCTCGAGGTGGGGCAACGAGTGTCGGTGATTGCGGTGATCTGCCGCACGCCCCCCGACTACGGCGACCTGATCGTCGAGGAGTGGGCTTACGAGTGGGATTTGCCGCGGGAGCCGGAGCCGGTTGGAGATCCGGAGGAGGACGATCCTGCGGGCGCGGTCCCGCAGCCGCCAGAGCATGTCACCCCGCCGCAGGTCCCCTCGCGGTTGCCGCAGACGGTGGCCCCCCGCGCAGTTCAGGTGGATGCCGTGGATGTCTGGACGGCATGGGTGCGCGAGCACAACTCCAAGCTCAGCGAGCAGCAGGCGCGCGACATCGTGGGGTGGGTGCTGCATTACGCCCAGCAGTTCAACGTCAATCACAAGCTGATATTCGCGCTGATCAAGTGGGAATCGTGGTTCAACCCCTCCTGCGTCTCCCACTCCGGCGCGATAGGGCTGATGCAACTGATGCCCGGCACGGCCCGAGGCCTCGGCGTAAACCCGCGCAACGTCCAGCAGAACATCCAGGGCGGCACCAGCTACCTCTCGCAGCAGCTTGCGACCTACGCGGACCGGCCGAACTACGACCGCGTCATACTCGCGCTGGCGTGCTACAACGCCGGGCCGAATGCCGTCAAGCGCGCCGGTCATCGTGTGCCGAACATAGCCGAGACGCAACGCTATGTGAAGAAGGTCAGCGCCACATTCAAGGAGCTTCACGACGCCGGAATGCCGTGACAGGCAGACCCGGAACGGAGGCCACCGATGACCCGCCTCACCGCCTCTCTGCTGCTCGCATTGCTTCCACTGACGCTCTCTGCCGATCCACTCTTCCGTGATGCCACCGAGCAAGTCGGGTTGTCCGGCGGTGGGCAGGCCGCGTGGGCCGACTACGACGGCGACGGTTGGGTTGACGTGCTCATCGGTCGGACGCTCTTCCGCAACATTGAGGGCGAGCGCTTCGAGGCCGTTGCGCTGCCCGAGGGCGTCGGCGGCACCGGCGGCACCTGGGGTGACTTCGACAACGATGGCGACCTCGATCTCTTCACCTTCGGCTCAACCTTCGCACTCGCCATCAACAACGGCGATGGGTCATTCACGCGCTCGGAGGGGCTGCCGGAGATCCCGGTGGTGGCCTCACGCGGCGCCTGCTGGGTCGATCTGAACGCCGATGGCCTGCTCGACCTCTACATCGGCGGCTATGAGAAGTGGGAGGAGTCCGTCTACCTCGACGCGATCCTCATCAGCGAGGGCGATGGGACCTTCAGCCTCGGCTGGCAGAGCAGCGAGGAGGGCAAGCGCTCCGCGCGCGGTGTCACCGCCGCGGACTTCGATGACGATGGCGACGCGGATGTCTACGTCTCGAACTACCGCCTGCAGCCGAACCAGCTCTGGCTGAACACGGGTGAGCTTCCGATGACCGAGGTCGGTGCCGAGCGAGGCGTGGCCGGGGTGGCCAAGAGCGCGATCAACTACACCGGTGGCATCCGCTACCCCGTCAGCGGCCACACGATCGGCTCAGCATGGGGCGACCTTGACGATGATGGCTGGCTGGACCTCTTCGTCGGCAACTTCAGCCATCCGCCGGCGTATCAGGATCGCCCGCAGTTTCTACGCAACTCCGGCCCGCCCGACTGGACCTTCGAGGACATGAGCGAGGGCGCAGGTCTCGCGTGGCAGGAGTCATTCGCCAGTCCAGCGCTGGCGGACTTCGACAACGATGGCGACCTCGACCTCTACTTCACCACGGTCTACCAGGGCGATCGCAGCGTGCTCTACCGCAACGACGGTGGCTGGCAGTTCACGGATGTGACCGCCGACGCGGGGATCGAGGCTGCGCGCACCTACCAGGCCGCGTGGGCGGACTTCGACAACGATGGCGATCTCGACCTGCTGACGGGCGGCAAGCTGTATGAGAACGCCGGCCCTGTTGGCAACTGGCTGCGGCTGAAGCTTGAGGGCCCGGGATCGGCCATCGGAGCGGTGGCACGTGTGAGAGTGGGGGAGAGAATCCTCACGCGGCAGGTTGAGTCATCCACCGGCGAGGGCAATCAGAGCGAGATGGTGCTGCACTTCGGCCTTGGGGAGAATGACAGCCCGGTTGAGGTGGAGATCACCTGGCCCGGAGGGCAGCGGCAGACGATCACGGCGCGGCCGACTCAGGTGACTACCGTCACCTGCCCGTAGCGTCAGCGGCAGGCCTCCACGAAGGCCGCGAAGATGGGCATTAGCGTCTCATCGCGATGCGCCATGATCTCCGGGTGGAACTGCAGCCCGAGGCAGAGTGCACCCTCCTCGCGCTCGATGGCCTCCACCACGCGATCGTCGCTGCGCGCCACGATGCGGAAGCCCGGTGCGAGGTCATCCACCGCCTGGTGGTGGTAGCTGTTGACGGAGGCCCGCTCGCAGCCGAGGATCCCGTGCAGGCGACTTCCCTCGACCACGGTGATGTCATGCGTCCCGTACCAGCCCGGCGCCCCCTGCCCGTGCTTGAGCGCGCCCTTGACCTCGCTCGGCACATCCTGCACCAGCGTCCCGCCCGCGACCACGTTGATCGCCTGGATGCCGCGGCAGATGCCCAGCACCGGCATCTCCGGCCGCTCCAGCGCATAGCCGACGGCGATTGCGTCGAGGTGGTCGCGCCGGGGACTGACGGAGCCGAACTTCGCATGCGGTTGCCGGCCGTAGCGGCGGGGGTCAACATCCGGGCCGCCGGTGACGAGCAGCCCGTCACAGAGCGCGAGCAGGTCCACGATGGCATCGTCGCGCAGGTCCGGAATCAGCAGCGGCACCCCGCCGTTGTCCTCAATCCGGTCGAGGAAGGGTTGGTTCACAAGCTGGCGCTCCGCAAACGCGCCTGAGTCGGTGTCGGCATGATTGCACAGCACACCGATGCGCGGCATAGCCATGGTCGGACCGCCCTCCAGTGCGTCAGTCTCCCTGCGGCGGCTCTGCGTCCTCGGGGGACCGGCGAGTCTGCGGCAGCCTCGGCAGGCCCGACAGCCCCACGAACAGCATGATGCCGCACAACATCATCATCGGCATATCGCCCCAGCGGTGGTAGGGGGTGAGATCGTGGCGCGCCTCGATTGCGGCCCACGCCGTGCCTGGCTCCGCTACCGGCACATCGGCCAGCACCTCGCCGAAAGGCGTGATGATCTGCGAGCGTCCCCACGTTCCCGCGCGGACGACGTAGCGCCCGCTCTCGACGGCCCGGAGCGGCGCGGTGGCCGAGTGCTGCGCGATCTCCGGCGTGCCTGCCGCCCATGCGTCGCTGGTGGCAAGTACGATGAAGTCGGCGCCCAAAAGGGCGTTCTCACGCACCGCATGGGGGAAGAGACCCTCGAAGCAGATCAGCGGTCCGGCACGCCACTCGTCGAGGCGCAGCAGCTTGTGCCCCTCGCCGGGCGTGAAGTCCACTTTGCGCAGCGTGAACTTCGCGAGCCACGGGAAACGCTCCCGCTGGGGCACCATCTCGCCGAAAGGCACGAGGATGACCTTGCGATAGGTGTCGGTCATCTCGCCCTCTGGCGAGAACGCGTAGAGCGTGTTGTGAACCGCCCCGTCCACCATCTCGTGGCCACCGGCGAGCACCCACGCGGACTGCTCCACCGCCAGTTGGGCGATTTGATTGGCCAGTTCCGGGGACTGATTGAGGAAGGTCGGCACCGCGACCTCGGGCCAGACGATCAGGTCCACCGTCTCCGGGATGGTCCGAGACAGGGCGAGGTAAGCTTCGAGCGAGGCCTCGGCATCGTACCGACTGGCACCCTCGGAGTCGCCCATCACCGCCTGCACCACGGCGGCCTCGATCGGCTCGGCGGCCTCGGGATCGGGCGCGAAGCGCAGTACAAGCGCGCCCCAGACGTAGAGCAGCAACACGACGACGTAGCAGCCGAGAGCCGTCTTTGCGGCAAGGCGCGCGAAGAACACCGGATGCATCGCGGGTCTCGCGAGGATCCCAGGGGCAACCGCGAGGCCGGCCTGTGTGACCGCGGAGTTGATCAGCGCGATGAAGAAGCCGAGACCGTAGTGCCCGACCATCGAAGCGGTCTGCAGCAGCGGGAGTTGATCGTGCTGGCTGTAGCCGAGGTCGCCGATGGTGAAGCCGAGGCTGCCGACGCCACCGCGGAGCATCTCCACGAGCGTCCACGCGGCCGCCACTGACAGCACGCGCGAACCCGGGTGGGGCGCCCGGTTGCACATCGCCGCAATCAGACCAAAGAGGGCGAAGAAGACCGCCTGGAAGATCACGCCGGCGATCCACGGGACGTAACCGTAGTTGAGCATGAATGCGGCGTAGAAGCCCATGAAGACGAGGCCGAAGATCAGGCCGAGGGCGAAGCCACCGGCAGGTCTCACCTGCGTGAGCGCGAAGAGCAGCGGTATCAGCGCCACCCATGCGAACGGGCCGAGATCGGCGGGGGGGAAGCAGAGGTAGCACAGCAGCCCGGCCAGCGCCGCGGCGGCAACTTTCCACCACGTCAGGCGCAGCAGCACCGTGACGGAGGGCTTCTCCGGGACGCTCATCGTGGCGTCATCCCGCCCCGCGGCACTCACTGCTCCAGGTCGACCTCGCCGGCCTCAAGTCGCGCCAGGAAAGTCTCCATCCGCGCCAGCGCCTCACGCAGGTCGGTGATGGAGCTTGCGTAGCTGCAGCGCACGTGGCCCTCTCCGGCGGGGCCGAAGGCCGGGCCGGGCACTACCGCAACACGCTGGTCGCGCAGCAGGGCCTTCGCGAACTGCGCCGAAGTCAGGCCGGTGTTGCGCACGGAAGGGAACGCATAGAACGCGCCCATCGGCTCGAAGCACTCCAGGCCGATCCGGTTGAGGCCGTTCACGAAGACGCGCCGCCGCTGGTCGTATTCGGCCACCATCCGCGCGCGATCATCCTCGCCACGCCGCAGGGCCTCGATGGCCGCGATCTGCGCCATGATCGGCACACACATGGTCGTGTACGCGTGCATGCGCGTCATCGCCTCAATGATCTCCGCCGGGCCGCAGGCGTAGCCGATGCGCCATCCGGTCATCGCGTCGGCCTTGGAGAAGCCATTGAGCAGCAGGGTGCGCTCGGCCATCCCCGGGAGCGTCGGCATCGAGCAGTGCTCGCCCTCGTAGGTAAGCTCGGCGTAGACCTCGTCGGAGATGACGATCAGATCGCGCTCGGAGGCCACCTCGGCGATTGGCTCGAGGTGCTCGCGGCGCATGACCGCCCCGGTCGGGTTGCTCGGGTTGCTGAAAAGCAGGCCGCGCGTGCGCTCCGTGGATGCATCAGCGATGGCCTCCGCGGTGAGCCGGAACTCGTCCTCAAGCCGCGTGGGCACCTCAACCGCGACCGCATGCGCCATCTCGACGCAGGGGCCGTAGGAGACGTAGCAGGGATCGGGCACCAGCAGCTCCTCGCCCGGCTCAAGCAGTACGCGCATCGCGAGGTCAACCGCTTCGCTCACGCCGACGGTGACGAGTATCTGCTCCTCGGGGTCATAGCTGGCGCCGAACTTCCGCTCAAGATAGTCGGCGATCTCAACACGAAGTTCGATCATTCCGCGGTTGGACGTGTAGGAGGTCGCGCCGTTGCGCAGCGAATCGATCACGGCATCGCAGACGCGCCACGGGGTGGGGAAGTCGGGCTCGCCGACGCCGAGACTGATAACGTCGTCCATGCCGACCACAAGGTCGAAGAACTCCCGGATGCCGGAAGGACGAAGCTCGCGGGCCAGCTTCGATATGCGCTCCGGGCGCTGTTGCACGCTCACGGCGACACCGCCAGTCGGTGGCTCGCCGTGGTTTCGCCAATCAGCTTGCCCTCGAGCTTGTACGTCTTGAGCACAAAGGAGGTCGAGGTACCGGTGACGCCGGGCGTGGGGGCGAGCTTCTCCGCCACGAAGCGGGCGATGTCACGGAAGTCGCGGCCCTCAACCACAACGGTGAGATCGGCGGTGCCGGAGGTGAGGTGGATGGAGTGGACCTCGTCAAATCGCGCGACGTGCTCGGCGAGGCGGTTGAAGCCGACGCCGTGCTCGGGCGCTCCTTCGACGAGGATGTAGGCGAATACCCGCTCGACGTCGGTGCTGGCCCAGTCCACGAGAGCGCGATAGCCGAGGATGACGCGGTCGGCCTCCATCTCGGCGATGGCATCGGCTACCTCTTGAGCGGTCAGTCCCAGGCGCTCGGCGATCTCCTCGTCCGGGAGCCGCCCCTCGCTGGTGAGAATTGTCAGTAGCTTTTCGCGCATAGGACCCGGCACTCCCGATTCTCGGCTCAGAACCGCCGCTTCGAGCTGCGGCCGCTCTTGTCAGTGCGCTGCTTGCGGCGCTCTCGCCGCTTCTCCCGCTTCTCTTCCTGTGCCGCCCGCTCGGCCTCCTGAATGGTCTGCCGCGCGCTCGGCCGGGTCCTCGTCGGTTCCTCCTCCACCGCGGCCTCGAGCCCGGCTGCGGTATCGGCGGTCTCCGCAGCACTGACGCGTCGCTGCGCTGTGTCGCGCCGACCGCGGCCGGGCTGCTTCTGATCCGCCATGCGGTACCACAGCGCCACGAGCGGGCTGGCGTTGAAGATCGAGGAGTAGGCGCCTGCCGCGATACCGATGATCAGCGCGAGCGCGAAGCCGGCGATCGTGGGGCCGCCGAAGACGTAGAGCGCGATGAGTGTGAACAGGGTGGTGAGTGTCGTATTCAATGAGCGCGCCATCGTCTGCAGCAGGCTGGTGTTGACGATATCATCCAGCGGTGCGCGCCGGTGGATGTTCCGGTTCTCACGGATGCGGTCGAAGATGATGACGGTATCGTTGATCGAGTAACCAAGCACCGTCAGCACCGCCGCGACAAACCACGTGTTCAGCTCCGTCTGGAGGATCGCCATGAAGCCGATCAGGACCAGCGTGTCATGGATTAGAGCGACAACAGCGGCAACTCCGAAGCGGAATTCGTAGCGGACGGTGATGTAGAGCAGGATCAGGACGATGCCCAGTACGAGAGCCTGGATGGCCGAGCGTGTCAGCATTTCGCCGATGACCGGACCGACAGTCTCGCGCCCGAGAGTCTCGGAAGCTCCCGCGGTTGCAGCGAACCGCTCGTCGAGAGCAGCGTGGATGGCGTCATCACGTTCGCGTGCCTCGGCATCGTTCTCTACTACCTCGGGTGTGCGGATGATGACGGTGTCACCGCCCGCGACCTGGATCTGGCTACTGCCGAGGCCCATGCCCTCGAGGATGCCTCGCGTGTCGGCGATGACCGAGATGGCTTCCGCCTCATCGGCCGCCAGCGGACGCTCGAACTGATAGCGGAGCAGGCTGCCACCGGTGAAGTCGATGCCCCAGTTCAGACCTCTTGTGATCCACGCGCCGAGGCTGATGGCGATTACGATTGCGGAGATGATGAACCAGAGGGAGGTCCGTCCGACAATATCCCAGTTTTGCCTGCGGAAGAAATCCACCAGTTGTCCTCCTCGAATATCACGAGCGTCCGGTGCGGCAACGGCTGCTTGGCTGGCATCGCGCGACGGTTACGCCAACTGCGTGCGCTCCTCTTCGGTGCGCTCAGGTACGCCGTAGAGCTTGCGGTTCTGCGCCCAACGCGCCTCGGCGACCATCGTCAGCAGCCAGCGCGTCACCGTCACGGCGGTGAAGAGGTGGCTGATGACGCCGATGAAGAGCATGATCGCGAAGCCCTTGATGAGGCTGGTGCCGAGCCAGTAGAGGACCGCGGCGGCGATCAGCGTCGTCACGTTGCCGTCGAGGATCGCCGTCCATGCGCGCTCGAAACCGGCAGCGACGGCGGACCTCATCGACTTGCGTGACCAAAGCTCCTCTTTGAGGCGTTCGAAGATGATGACGTTCGCGTCAACCGCGGTGCCCAGCGAGAGGATGATGCCGGCGATGCCCGGCAGTGTCAGTGTCACGCGCGAGTAGGCGGTGATCGCGATAACAATCGCCATGTAGAGCGTCAGTGCGATGACCGCAAGCACGCCCGGCAGCCGGTAGTAGGCGATCATGAAGATGACCAGTGCCGCGAGGCCAAGCCCGGCGGCATTGAGGCTGCGATTGATCGAGTCCTGGCCGAGAGTCGCAGACACTGTGCGGTTCTCCACGATCTCCAGCGGCACGGGCAATGCACCGGCGTTGAGCAGCAACCGAAGGTCGGATGCGTCCTGAGCGGTCATGTTGCCCTCGATGATACCGCTGCCGGGGATCGCCGAGCGGATGACCGGAGCCATCTGGCACTCGCGATCTAGTACAATCGCCATGATCCGGCCGATGTTGCGCCGGGTGAACTCATGAAAGTCGTCCTTCTGGTCGGGGCGCAGCTCGAAGGCAACGACCCAGTCACCCGTCTGGCCGGACTGGACGCTTGCATTTGGCAGCAGGTCGCGGCCGGTGAACTCAGCGCTCGCTTCCGCCCGCACCTGCTCCCACGTCACCGTGCTGTTATCCCTGGTGTCGGTCCATTCGTCATAGCTGTCTGTAAGCGCCGGTTCGTAATGCTCCGGGACGAGGCGGAACTCCAGCAGCGCAGTGCTCTTGAGAATGTCCAGCACGCGCTCGGGCTCCCTCACACCGGGCATCTCCACGATAATGCGGTCGAAGCCCTGCTTCTGAATGACCGGCTCGCGGATCTCACCGAGCGAGAAGAGACGCTGCTCGATGATATACTGCACCTTGTCGGCGGTCTCTTCATCAACGAAGACCGCGCTTATCTCGCCACGCTCGACTTCGACACCGGGGTAGCTGGTGAGTAGAAACTCGTGAATGGCGGCTTCCTGTGCCTCGACCTCGCGCTGGTCCTGCGGGCGCGTGTCCACGATGAGACGGTTCCGGCCGACTACGCTCACTTCAACCGTGTTCGGATCTGTGCCAAGGTCCGCCATGATGCGCTGAATCCGCGCTGTGAGCTGCTCCTCAGTGAAGGGGGCGGGTTGCTGACCCTCGGCAGCAGGCTCCTCACTCGCCACCAGCGGCGTGTCGTTGCCGAGCACGAAGCTCAGCTCCGCACTGGAGAGGCAGCGGAGCACTACCTGCGCGCCGCCCTGCAGGTCGAGGCCGAGGTGAAGCTGCGGGTAGGGCGCGTATATGCCGAAGGGGCCGAAGGTCGCCACAGGCTCCTGGGTGTCCTCAGCCACCAGAGACGTCGGCTGGAGCGCCGCGAACTGCTCCGAAAGCACCCGCGTAACGGTCACCTGGTCGCGATCGGCCTGGTTCTGATCGATGGCGTATGTCTCCACAACGAGCAACTGGTCGCCCTGGATGTTGATCTCAACGTCCCCAAGGCCCGCCTCGGCGAGAGCATTCTCGATCGCTTCCTGCAGATCCGACATCTCGCCCGGGGATTCGTAAAGTGGCTCCTCCGATTCGAACGCGAAGCTGCTATCCACGGCGAACCTCTCGGCGTGCTCGTAGCGGATAGGGGCGAAGCCTACGAGAAACGCCAATATGAGAATGCCGATGATCGTCGGTATCCAGATCCTGGGGCGTGGCTGCATGCTGATTAGCTCTCCTTAACGTTCAGGGCGCGTGCGTGCGCACAAAGGGAAAACTGACGGGGCCGAAGCCAGGCAAGTATGTCCAATGAGTATAAGACAAGCCCCCCGCGCTGTCAATGCGCTCGGGGGGAGTCACAAGAAGCGACGAGGGCCGGGGGGAGTTATCCCGGCCCTCTCAGAACATGCCTGTGTAGTTACGTCAGTCCGGCGCAGGCGTGAAATCCGCCGGGACGCAACGGTTGATCCACTTCACATGACCGTCGAAGTAAGCCGCGTTCACACCGTTATTGTGGCGCCGGATCTGCTGGATGATGTCCCGGTTGACATACGGAGTGTCATCCCAGTGGCCGTTGACCCAGTTCGCCATGACCGCCCCGTTGGCCTGAGGCGACTTGAACATGCCGATGTTCCACGTCAGGTCTTTCTCCGGGAAGAACCAGCCGTCGAAGAGCATGATCGTCCCGGCCGGGTCAACCACACTCGTCTCGCTGGCATCGGCGAGATAGTAGTGGCAGTAGTAGTAGGAACTGAAGGGAAGCCCGGTGGTGTAGGGTGGCGTCCAGGCGACATCACTGTGCGTTGGAAGGCTCGGGCACTGATATATCTGATCGTTGTAGACCATGCCGTAGGTGGCGTGAATCCACCGGTAGACGCGGTTGTTGTCGGCAAGATACCAGTCCATCGGCATGCGGCCGTCGTAGTCGGAGCGATACATCGCGAAGGCGGTTGCGATTTGTTTGATGTTGTTCTGGCAGGAAGTGGTTCGGGCCTTCTCCCGCGCCCGAGCGAAGACGGGGAACAGGATTGCGGCCAGGATCGCGATTATCGCGATCACAACGAGTAGTTCGATCAGTGTAAAGCCCGTGCCTCGACGCGTCACCGCGGATCACCCTCCCAATGGGACTTAACCCTGTGTTCGCAGGGATGAAGCTCCGGTGGCGATTACGCCGGGGGCTTCTCAGTGGGCAGAGGAAGCCACCTGTCGGGGCAGATTATATGCCCGCCGGCGCAGCAGTGTCAAGTTCAGGCGCAGCGCGTCACTTCTGTCAACCTTATCTCGCTCGATCGAC